>JAZQOZ010000209.1:0-8176 GCA_045628085.1 Oscillospiraceae bacterium
CTTATGAAAACGGCAGGTTTTATTTTATTTATGATATTTTTGCAGGAAATGCTCGATGCGGTTTGCCGCCTCAGTCAGATGCTTCAATGAATATGCATAGGAAATACGGATATTATTCTTACCGCATTCACCGAATGCAGAACCGGGAACAACCGCAACTTTTTCTTCCTGAAGCAGCTTTTCACAGAATTCCTCACTGCTCAGACCGCTGGATTCAATGCTCGGGAACAGATAGAATGCGCCCTGTGCCGGAAAACAGCGCAGTCCCATTTGCGCAAAGCGTTCCAGCAGAAAACGGCGGCGGTGATCGTATTCCTCGATCATGTGAGCGCAGTCTGCATCACAATGCTTCAGTGCCTCGATCGCGGCACGCTGACTGACCATCGGTGCGCACATGATCGCATACTGGTGAATTTTTCGTGCCTGTGCAATGATCTCCGGCGGTGCAGCCATCCAGCCGAGCCGCCAGCCTGTCATGGCAAATGTTTTGGAGAAACCGTTGACAACAATGGTGCGTTCACGCATACCGTCCAGTTCCGCGATGGAAACGTGTTTATTCGTTCCATAGGTCATTTCGGAGTAGATCTCATCCGAAAGCACCATGATATCCGTACCGCGCAGTACTTCTGCGATCGCTTCATAATCCTCACGCCGCATGATCGCACCGGTCGGGTTATTCGGATAGGAGAGCATGAGCAGTTTGGTTTTCGGTGTGATTTTTGCTTTCAGTTCTGCAGCGGTCAGGCGGAATTCGTTTTCCTCTTTGGTCGGCAGAGAAACCGGTACGCCGTCCGTCATGGAAACCAGCGGCGCATAGCAGACAAAGCACGGCTCTGTAATGAGTACCTCATCGCCGGGATTGAGCAGTGTGCGGAAAGTCAGATCAACCGCTTCCGAACCGCCGACTGTCACAAGCAGCTCTTTTTCAGGGCAATAGCTGAGCCTGTATTTCCGCTGCATAAAGTTTGCAATTTCTTCCCGAAGACGGAGCAGACCGGAGTTTGCACCGTAAAAGATCGCCTGTCGCTCCAGTGTATTGATCGCAGCGGAACGAATTGTCCACGGTGTACGGAAATCCGGTTCACCGACACCCAGAGAGATGACTCCTTCCATATTTTCCGCCATATCGAAAAAGCGGCGGATCGGAGAGGGTGCGATTTCCTGTGCGCGCTGCGAGAGAATGGAATCATAATTCACAGGTAGACACCTCTTTCATCACCCTGTTCATCCTGAATCAGAATACCTTTTTCCTTATAGCGTTTGAGGACGAAATGCGTCCGGGTGGAAAGCACGCCGCTGAGTGTTGCAAGGCGCTGCGATACAAAGCCTGCGATATCGCGCAGACCGCTGCCTTTCAGCGTGATGCCGAGATCATAGCCGCCTGACATCAGCGTGACGGATTCGACTTCTTTGAATCCGGAGATCATGCGTGCCATTTCGTCAAAGCCGCAGTCGGGCTGCGGTGTGATCTTCAGTTCGATATATGCCTCGACTTCATCGTGATCGGCAAGTTCCTCATCCACAATGACGCTGTAGCCGCGAATGACACCGGATCTTTCCAGTTCATTGATCTGTGCGGCGACCGTTGCCTCATCTCTGCCGAGTATCACGGCAAGCTCTGCATTGGAAAGTCGTGCATTTTGTTTCAAAAGCTGTAACAGCTCTTTCATGTTTCATCGCTCCTTTTGGGAAGAATATAATTTATCCAGCTTATCCAGTTTGTCGATCAGGAAATCGCAGACCATGCGCTCCGCTTTCTTTTTGCGTCCGGATGAAGTGGTCGGGATACCCGTGACCTTTGCGATCTTGCGCTTGAGTTTTTCGGTCGGGGATTGCTTGCGCTTCTTTTTCCGGCGGCGCGGTTCAGGCGGAGGCGGGAACAGTCCCGGAAGCGGTAACGGATTCTTTTTTGCCGGCATATAGATCATCCTTTCTATCGGAATATTATTCTGCTTCATATCGCACAACACCGCCGGTGATGGTGGTCAGAACCTTTCCGGTGAACGTCATGCCCTTGAATACGGTATTATGTGATCTGGAATGCAGTTTTTCCGGTTCGACCGTCCATTTGCGGTTCAGATCGACCAGAATCAGATCGGCAGGCTGTCCTTTTTCGAGTGTTCTTGCAGGAAGATGCAGCAGTCTGCGCGGATTATCGCTCATCAGCCGGACAATATCCTGCAAATTCAGCAGTCCGGTATGATAGAATGCGGTCAATGTTGCGGCGAGGGAAGTTTCCAGTCCGACAACGCCGTTCGGTGCTTTTTCAAAGTCGGCTTTTTCCGCGGCGGCGTGCGGTGCGTGGTCAGTGATGATGCAGTCGATCGTGCCGTCAAGGATGCCCTCTTTGATCGCAGCAACGTCATCGGGCGTGCGAAGCGGCGGATTCATCCGGTAATCGGCATCGCGTTTCAGGAGCAGTTCATCGGTCAGCAGGAAATAATGCGGTGCGGTTTCGCAGGAAACATTGCCGCCTGCCGCCTTTGCTTTCCGGACGGCATCCGTACTGCCGCGTGTGGAAACATGGCAGATATGGAGCTGTGCGCCGGTTTCGAGTGCCATTTGCAGATCACGCTCCGTGATCGAATCCTCGGAAAGCCTGTCCATGCCCTTGACACCGAGTTTTTCCGATACTGCGCCCTTGTTGATAATGCCGCCGTTGATGATCGCCAGATCTTCACAGTGCGAAACGACCGGCAGACCGGCTTCTTTTGCTTTTGCGAGTGCGGCTTTCATCATTTCCGCAGTCGGAACGGGTTTGCCGTCATCGGAAAGCGCCGTGACACCGGCGGCTTTGAGTGCGGCATAATCGGCGAGCTGTTCGCCTTTCAGTCCGACGGTCAGTGTGCCTGCCTGATGAACGTCCACGCCGGTTTTGGCGGCGCGTGCGAGAAAATCGCGTACCTGTGCCGGATCATCCATCGGCGGCGTTGTATTCGGCATACAGAGAACACCCGTCACACCGCCTGCGAGTGCCGCCGCAGAACCGGTATTGACATCCTCTTTATGTGTCTGACCGGGATCGCGGAAATGTACGTGCATATCAAACAGTCCCGGCAGGGCGGCAAGGCCGCTGCCGTCTATGATACGGTCTGCCCCGGCAGCGATATTCTCCCCGACTTCTGCGATTTTGCCGTCTTTCAGGAGAATATCGCAAACTGCGTCCCGCAGGCTGTCAGCCGTGCGGACATTGCGAATGAGTATCGTTTCCATGATGCATTCAGCCTCCGTTTATGAATATCAGCGCTTTTTGCGCTTTTTGCGTTTATGCAGAAGAATACTGAGCGATGCCGCGATCAGCGTGACTGCCCATATACGGTCTATGCCGCCTGCGGCGAGCAGTCTTGTGCCTTCCTGAATCGGGATCGCATCACTCGGCTTCGGCGCACCGACAGCAGGCTGTGATACGAAACCGGTATGGATATATGCCTTTCCGGATTTACTGTTCCACTTCCATTCCCTCGTCATGCGGCAATTCCTCCGTATCACCAAGAATTTCACGTTTGCGCTGCTCGAATTGTTCATCTGTCAGAATACCGAGCAAACGCTGCTTTTCGAGCGCATGAAACAGCTTGACCGTATCCGGCGCATGGAGATTCGGAACAGGTTTTCCGAATGCATCCGCGGGCGGCTTTGCGATCAGGAAATGGATATTCTTTCCCATTTCCGCAAACATATTTTCATGCTCTGTGCGGATATTGTCAGCAGGTTCATCTGCATGAAGATCAAATGATTTCGTCAGGATCTCCCAGCCGGATTCCTCAAAATAGGCAATGGATTCGGTAAAGAGATCGCGGTCATCGGTTTTGAAATGCAGTTCGCCGCGCAGGATCGCCGCATACTGCCGGAGCTGACGCGGATGTGTCAGGCGGCGCTTTTTATGTCCCTCTTTCGGCCACGGATTGCAGAAATTGATGTAAATGCGGTCAACGCCGTCCTCCGGCGTTATGACCTCAGAGATGCGTTCAATATTGAGGATAGAGAGCAGGATATTTTCCGGTTCTCTGCCGGCTTCTGCGAATGCCTGTTCTGTTTTGCGCTTGGCAACGCCGAGCATTTCGGATTTGATATCCAGCGCAAGATAATTATTTTCAGGATGCAGGACTGCCGCCTGTGATACCCAGCCGCCCTTGCCGCAGCCCAGTTCGATATAGAAAGGCTGTTCCGGCTTTGCGAAATGTTCGCGCCATTTTCCGGCAAGCGTGAATGCATTATCCATGCAGAACGGCGAAGCGGCAAGCTCCGGACGCGCCCATTTTTTGAATCGGATTCTCATAATTCATCGTTCCTTATCCGTAAGATCATAGTATTCATTTTATTATATCACATGAAACAGGAAAAATCAATGGGCGAGCACGAAAAGATGCGAAATACAGGGATAAAAGAATGCGCACACCGTCTGAATACCGATGTACGACCAAAGGCGCTGCCTTTGGAAACCGCGAACTTTTGAAAAAGTTCGATCAAAACTTTTATTATGGTGTTCATACAGTTTTACAGCAAACAGAAATGCGCACACCGTCTGAATCCCGATGTGCGCATTTGGATTATTCAGCATATTTTGAGTCAATGCCGAAATATTCTTCCAGACAAAGACCGCTTTTTGTGATCTTATCTGCCATCTCCTTGCCGACATAGCGGATATGCCATGACTCATATTTGAAGCCGGTAATGGACTCCTTTGACTGCGGATAGCGAACGATAAAGCCGTATTTCCATGCGTTTTCAGCAAGCCATTTTGCTTCCGGCGTATCATTGAACGCATCGCCTGCGTAGTTGCAGTCGATCGCAAGACCGGTCTGATGCTCGGAATGTCCTGCACGGGCTGAGAATGTATCTGTGGCTTCCTGACCGTCACGCGCTACATAATTGTGATAAAGCGTATCCTGCGTTTCATAGGAACGGTAATCCGATACAGATATAATGGAAAGACCGTCTGCGGTCGCGCCTGCCTGAAGTTCAGCGAATGCGGCTTTGGTTTCTGCGGTCATGCCGCCGGGCTGATAGGACTGCGGCAGCGCATAAGTCTTGTTGACGATCATGATACCCTGAATATATGTGATGCCGTCAATGACTTCCATATCCGCAATGTCTGTTTTTTCAACAGCGGTTGTCTGTGTTGTTGAATTTTCATCTGCAGCGTTATCAGCCTGCTTTGTTTTCGCCGTGACTTTTGCATTCGGATCAATGACGCTGACCTTGACCTCTGCGAATACTGCCGGATTA
The DNA here is from genome assembly GCA_045628085.1 of Oscillospiraceae bacterium. Taxonomy (GTDB): domain Bacteria; phylum Bacillota; class Clostridia; order Oscillospirales; family Ruminococcaceae; genus Firm-04. The sequence continues at coordinate 5,227 of JAZQOZ010000209.1, forward strand.
TTGACCGATGATACGCGGATGATACAGTTTCCGCCGCCGACTGCCGTAATATTGCCGAGCCCGTCAACCGCTGCGACTTTGGTATCGGTCGATTCCCATTTTTCGGATTTATCTTCTGCATCATCGGGTGTCATGGAAACAAGCGGCATGATCGGATCATCGCCGACTTTCAGGATCGCATCATAGAACGAGAGCTTCAGACCGGTAACAGAACCGGCAGGCAGGGGCTTTGTATCGGTTGTGACAGCCGTTGTATCCGATGCTGCGGATGTCTGCGTGTGTGTTGTGCTTTCTGTTGTCACATCAGTCACCTCTGTTGTGGTTTCAGATGAAAGCGACTCCTCTGCGATCGGGACGGAATTTGCGATTCCGGCGCGTGTACGCGGTGAATGATCCGCAACCATGATCGTCAGACCGGCGGCAAGACCGAATACAATGACGATCGCAAGCGGCAGCGGAGAACCGGAAACCGTGCTGTTCTTTTTTCTTTTCTGATTTGCCATGCTTTGTTTTCCTTTCTGAATACATATATCATCTTCGGGTGCTTTCCTTATATTATAGCACATTCCTGCTGATTTGTCACTATTTATTTTTCCGGCGTTTGCAGTATGATCCGGTAAATATCAGCCGGTTCGCCCTCAAATACAAAACTTCGTTCCAATACACCGCCGTTTCGCAGAATGGTTTTCACGGACGGGATATTGCTGCGCTCTACGGAAAGATGCAGTTCTGTCAGACCGGCGTTTGCAGCGATGCTTAAAAGCTGCCGGAGCATTTCTGTTGCATAACCTTTTCGGCGTTCTGCCGGCCGGACGCTGTAGCCGCAGTTTCCGAAATCGCGCAGAAAATCATTCAGCGTATGCCGCAGATCAATGATACCGACAATTCTCTCCGCATCATCGACTGCAAAAAAGGTATCTGTCACAACCCAATCCGGATTGACGGTTTCTGCATTCATATTTGCACGAACGGCTTTCAGCCAGTCATCATAATCCGCAGTCTGATCGAGCAGTTCACTGCCGTTGATGATCTGTTCCTGATGATCGAAAAATTCCTGCCGGAATGCAAGTGCCTGTTCTTTATGTACGGCAGACGGTCTGACGAGTTTCATGATATTTTCCTTTCTGTGCTATATCTTCAAACGGATACATATATATTGATTATATCATAATATTGCAGTAAATGCAATGGGGGAAGATGAAAAAATGCGCAGAACGGCAATTTATGTCCGGCAGTCTGTGGAGCGTCCGGACAGCGTCAGTCTGGAAACACAGGAAACACTCTGCCGTTCGGAACTGCCGCCGGATGCGGTTGTCACGGTCTACAGAGATTCCGGTTATTCCGGCAAAAATACGGAGCGTCCTGCGCTGCAAACGCTGATGCAGGATATCTGCGCCGATGAGATCGGGGCGGTGCTTGTATATAAGCTCGACCGTATCAGCCGGAATCTTGCCGATTTTACGCAGCTTCTCCGGATATTTGAAAAGCATCATGTCGAATTTCGCTCCCATTCCGAACACTTTGAAACGGCTTCACCGCTTGGGCAGGCAATGCAAAGTCTGCTCATGGTTTTCGCTCAGCTTGAACGGGAAACGATCAGCGGCAGAGTTCGTGATGCGGCATTTTCACGCGCAAAACAGGGCTTTTATACCGGCGGTTCGCCGCCTGCCGGCTTTCAGCGCATTCCGGCAATGATCGGCGGTATGCATACGCAGATGCTTGCACCCGATGTGAATGCACCATTGATCGCGGACGGATTTTCGGCATATCTTTCGGCAGAGGGTTCACTTTCTGCGGTCAGCCGTTACTGGAATGATGCCGGATTCCGGACGCGGCGCGGCGGTTTATGGCAGCCGCAGACGGTCTGCCGTGTTCTGCGCAATCCGGTCTATGCGCAGGCAGATGCAGAAGTATATGCATATTTATCTGCAAACGGGGCAGCGCTCTGCATTCCGGAGCAGATTCCGCCGAAACATGGGGTATATCTCTATGCAGACCGGCGCATTACGCAAAGCCGGTTTACGGATCTGCACGGTGTATATGCGATTTGTGCGCCGCATACCGGACTGATCGAACCGGAGATCTGGCTTGGCTGTCAGAAGAAGCTGACCGCATCGCGTCAGCGCCGGACGAACGGCAGCGGTCAGAAAACATGGCTCAGCGGCAGGATATTCTGTATGCAGTGCGGAAGTGCAGTGACGGCAGTTCGCGGCAGACACGCGGATTATCTGATCTGCGGCGGAAAAAAGCGCGGTATCTGTACGGGAGCAGGGGCGGTATGGCACGTAAAGACTGCCGAAGAACTGGTTGGGGGACTGCTTTCCGAATATCTCCGGCATCTTGCGGCGGCGGAATATCCGCAGGCAGAGGATACGCCGGAAGTACAGGCATTGATCATGCGGCGCGGAGCATTGCTTTGCCGGCTTGCCGATCCGGAAGGGGGTGACATTTCGCTGCTGACCGAAGCCGCCGCACAGATCTCAGCGCAGATCCATACATTACGGAAAACATCGGCGGCGGTATGTTCCGGTGTGATGATACCGGAGTGGGAGCGATGTGCATTTGCGCAGAAGAAAGCGATTATGCAGGTGCTTGTGCGCTGTGTGGCAGTAAGCGGTGATACACTTCACGTATTTTTAATATAGTGGCAGGTGGAGTGGTGGATATAAGATTTGATTTATTTTAATTTACTGTTGGATTTGGTTTACTTTTCTTTATTTTTATCCCGACGTTAAATTTAGTTGGGTGTGATTGTGAAATGAGATTTACTGTTCTTTATCCATAGTCCGGATGTTTATTTTGATTGGGCGCGGGGCGCGATTGCGAGGGCACAACCCAAAGAGGACAGGTGGAAACTCGCTTGCGCTCGCATTCCCCCTATCCCCTTTAGGTTTTTCCCTCGCGCTCCCTTTTCCTGATTCCTAACCCCCTTGCTCCGCAGAACTTTCGT
>JAZQOZ010000210.1:0-6147 GCA_045628085.1 Oscillospiraceae bacterium
GAAAGCGCTTGATATGCATCATGAATCTCCTATGATGCAGACCATTCTGGAGCTGAGAGAAAAGTATGATCTGCACATGAAGGTTGAACGCTATATATCGGACGAAGAAATTCCGGAATCCGACAGGAAGTATATAAAAAATAGTCAGATTTCAGTTTGTCAGCCTGCATGAAAGTGGGATTTAACTGAGTTGCAAATTTGAATTTGTAGGGATGTAAATTCAATTTCCTTAATAAATGATTAGTAATGGTACATAAGAAAAGAGAGAATGAATGGAAGATAAGGCGAGTGGAGTGAAATGCGTACTTCGGTATATGGTAATAGCATTCTTATTACCATTTATTTGTGTTTCCTATTTCAATACGTTCAGAAGAATTAATTGATGCAGTGCTTTTGTGCTGTTAACAGCACATCCGGAACACCATAATTGCATTCTTTATTCTGGTATGATATAATAAAAGAAGACTTTTCACGTTAGAAAGGAGTATTATAATGAGTGAGAAATTTACTGTATTAAATGAAACAAATCTCAAAGAAATTATGCCTCTGTTTAAGGAAGTATTTGAAGGAGAGCCGTGGAATCACGACTGGTCAAATGAAGAACAATTTGAAAAATACATATATGAAAATATGACTGTTTCAAATTCACTGCATTATGGATTATACAAAGACGAAAAACTGATTGCATTTACAATCGGAAAAGTCAATCATTATTGGGAAGGTACAAGCTACTATATACAGTGGTTGGGTGTTGCCAGATCTGAACAGGGCAAAGGAACCGGTACAAATTTTTTGAAGTATATTGAAGACGATATTAAGAAAAGAGGAATGTGGTGCTTCTTTTTGCAAACTGAAACAGATAAAAAAGCGTATTCATTCTACAAAAAGCTTGGATTTCAAGAAGAAGGTTCACCTGTGAGTTTATATAAGATTATTGATAAGGACGAAAATGAAATCAATACTTAAAAAATAACAACAATTATCAAATGGTTTCTTATTGTCATTGTATCCATTATTATCTTGTTACGATATACAGTTGTTTGGATAATAATTGCTTTACTTGCCGGAGTATGGGGATATTTTACTATCAAGTTTGAATCTAATAAAGTTTTGTTTTATATTCTGATTGCTCCGTTTGCTATTGCAGAACTTTTATCTGCCTATGATAATTTAACCACAGTGTATGTAAATATTATCATGGCGATAATAGATATTTTATGTTTGATTGGACTATTCTTTGTTGTAAGAAAAAGAAAGAAAAATAATAATGACAAGTTCTCCTTAGAAACATGAAGTTCAAATAGACTGTCATAGCTGTTTGGGGCTTGTCACAACTTCGGAATAATCCGCTGAAAATACTCGTGGCATCAACTCCTCAATTTGACTTTTTTATGACAGAGTGATATAATAAAACTAAATACTTAACTATTACTAATCAATTTTGATGCATAAATGCAGAATAAAATATCAGGCGAAATTAATTATGAAATCATTTATCAATACCGGTCGTATACTACTCTTTCTTTGTACTTTATCTGTTATACTTTTATGTGGATGTACACTTCCTTTTTCCAAATTAAAACATCGTGAATACACAACACTTGCTGAGAAATATCAGTTTGGCGAACTATGTTAAATTTCCCTTTATGCCAGTTCGTTCAATCTGACTGGATGAACGATGATAAATCGTGTCTTAATATGAATCCGGAGATGTGTAACGATGTATATCTGTCATGACAGCGTATGTGATCCATGCTGTGATTTTTGTAGGTATTGTATGCATGGAGAAAACGGTGAACCGATCCGGTGTGTGAAAAATAAAGCTGATTTTGATGACGGTGTCGGATATTGCAATGACTTCAAATGCAGTTTACATGAAACGAAACCGCATGATATTTGAGTTGGCTGTTTATCAACTGTTTGCTGTGGTTGTAGCACAGCCTTTGATTATGATTCCAAAGGAGCAGAATTATTATGAAACTGATGATCGTAGACGGAAACAGCATCATGAACCGTGCCTATTACGGTGTCAAACCGCTGTCCAATCACAAGGGCGTTTTCACAAACGCGATCTACGGCTTTTTCAATATTCTTCTGAAAGCGATCGACGATACCGGCGCGGAAAATATTGCGGTCGCATTTGACTGCAAGGACAAGACATTCCGCCACAAAGCAGTCACAAGCTATAAGGCAAACCGGAAAGGAATGCCCGATGAACTCGCCATGCAGATGCCGCTGACAAAACAGCTTCTCGAAGCAATGGGCTATCCGGTCGTGACCTGTGCAGGATGGGAAGCCGATGATATCCTCGGAACGGTTTCCGCCGCCATGTCCGCTGCCGGTGAGGACTGCATCCTGCTGACCGGTGACCGCGATAATCTTCAGCTCATCAATGAACACGTTTCCGTCCGGCTTGCGACAAATAAAGAGCCGATCCTTTATGATACGGAACGCTTTGAAACGGATTACGGTTTCAAACCCCAAAACCTGATCGACCTGAAAGCACTCATGGGCGACAGTTCCGATAATATCAAGGGCGTTGCCGGTATCGGTGAAAAAACCGCAATGGCACTCGTTCAGCATTACGGAACGATCGAAGCGCTTTATGAAGCATTGCCGGATGCTGCCGATATCAAACCTGCCGCGAAACAAAAGCTGACAGCAGGCATTGAGGATGCCAAACAGAGCAAATGGCTCGCTACGATCGTAACGGATGCGCCTGTCCCGACAACGCTTGACGCATATCAGCGCAAGCCGCAGGATACCGCCGCGCTCTCTGCTCTCCTGACCGAACTGGAGCTATATAAACTCATGGAGCGTCTGCATATTCAGCCCTCTGCCGCTGAACAGTCCGCAGATACCGTTCAGACGGACAGTATCCCTGCGGAAAAGGTCACAATGACCGCAGAAATATTCGATAAACTTTGCAGCAGCAGTGAACCGGTCGATTTCATATATCGTGATTCGATCCTGTATCTTGCATGGGAACATTTTGTATCCTGTGTGACCGATCCGGCGCAGGTATTTCGTTTTCTGACATCCGAAGCACCGAAACGCACTTTTGATGCAAAGCCTGTTTACCGTATGCTCATGGAACAGCACGATACCATTCATAATCTGATTCTCGATGATGTGATCTGTGCGTATCTGCTGAATCCATCCGCATCGGATTATCTGATTGAACGGCTCTGCGCAGAAGCATCACTCCCCTATCAGAGCGATCTGGAAGCATACGCAGACTGCGCCGCCCTGCCTGCACTCTCTGCCTATATGGAACATGAGATCAATGAACAGGGCATGGAAAAGCTGCTCCGCGAGATCGAAATGCCGCTTGTTGAAGTGCTTGCCGATATGGAGCATACCGGTGTACGTGTCGATGCAGAGGGTGTCCGGCAGTTCGGCGATATGCTGGACGATGAAATCGCACAGACGGAACAGCTTGTCTATGCCGATGCCGGCAAGGAGTTTAATATTCTCTCACCCAAGCAGCTCGGTGTCATTCTCTTTGAGGAGCTGAATCTGCCGACCGGCAAGAAAACAAAAACCGGATGGTCTACCAACGCAGAGGTTCTGGAAGGTCTGCGCGACTATCATCCGATCATTGACAATGTGCTGAAATACCGTCAGCTCACAAAGCTCCGCTCGACCTATGTCGAAGGTCTGCTGAAAACGATCGCACCGGACGGCAGGATCCATACCTGCTACCGGCAGACCGAAACCCGTACCGGCAGAATTTCATCTACAGAACCGAATCTCCAGAATATTCCCGTCCGAACGGCGCTTGGAAGCGAAATGCGCAAGTTTTTCATCGCGGCTGAGGACTGCACCCTGCTTGATGCAGATTACAGTCAGATCGAACTGCGGCTCGTCGCGCATCTCTGCGGTGATGAAAATATGCGCCGCACCTTTGAGGAGAATCAGGATATCCACCTGACCACCGCCGCACAGGTCTTTCATATGCCGGAAGATATGGTCACAAAAGAAATGCGCAGTGCCGCAAAAGCGGTCAATTTCGGCATTCTATACGGAATCAGTGCATTTTCGCTTTCCAAGGATATCGGCGTAACGGTTGCAAAAGCAGATAAATATATCAAGGATTATCTGGATTCATTTCCGCGTGTTGAGCAGTTCATGAACGATACCGTTGCACAGGCAAAAGAATCCGGCTATGTCACAACACTGTTCGGCAGAAAACGATATGTACCGGAACTGAAAGCATCCAATAAAGTCGTGCAGGCTGCCGGAAAACGCATCGCTATGAATACGCCCGTTCAGGGTACCGCCGCGGATATCATCAAAGCGGCAATGGTGCGCGTCTGGCAGCGCCTGAAAGCCGAAATACCGGAAGCAAAGCTGATCCTGCAAATCCATGACGAACTGATCGTGGAAGCACCGCGTCATCTTGCAAAACAGGCATCAGAAATTCTGCATACCGAAATGGTACAGGCTTGTCAGCTTTCCGTTCCGCTGACCGCAGATGTGCAGGAAGGACAGAGCTGGTATGAAGCAAAAGGCTGATCTGCATATCGAACTGTTTTCATCCGAAAATATACACGGTGTCGCGGAGCTGGCAAAACGCTGCTTCTCGACACCGTGGTCAGAGGATATTTATCGCAGAGAACTGGATAATCCGCAGTCAGTCGGATTCGTCTGCATGGATGGAAATGCTGTCATCGGCATGATCCACTGTAATTATGTGCTGGATGAGCTGACACTGAATACACTCTGCGTCGATGCGGCATTCCGGCGGCAGGGCATCGCAAAACAACTCTGGAATGCAGTCTCGGAAATGATGCAGGGCGTGTGTACGGTCTGCTATCTCGAAGTCCGCGAAAGCAATCTCCCTGCCCGCACACTCTATGAATCGCTCGGATTCATTCAGAACGGCTATCGTCCGCGCTATTATTCCCAGCCGGATGAAGCCGCTGTTCTGATGACAGCAAATTTATAATATTTCGCGGTATACCGCAATTTTGTCTTGACAATTCTTACCGTTTATGATATAATACGTTATATGCCGCTGTGGTGGAATTGGCAGACACAAGGGACTTAAAATCCTCAGAGGGGTTTGAGCCGCAGGATTTTGCCTGTTCTCGCTTCAGCAATCTCAAATGCCGTAGTTACGGCACTTTGATTTGATTTTGTGAACTTTCTGGTAGAAAAGTTTTTCGTGTCAGTAAGCTTTTCTACCAAGAGTTCTACCAAAACCCCGCTTTTCCCTTTATTTCCTTCGGGTTTGGTCTTGCCACAAAAGAATTTTTTCCCATGTGTCAAGTGACTTGCTTTACTCGATTGATAAAAATTTTTCCAATGCCGCCGTGGCGGAATAGGCAGACGCAGCGGACTTAAAATCCGCTTCCGGATACGGAGTACCGGTTCAAGTCCGGTCGGCGGCACCAAAATCGCAAGCTTTCAGTTTGAGGGCTTGCGATTTTTTTCGTCCTCATTATCCTTATCCTGCTTATCCTTTGTACTCTCTCCGCCAAAGACCTCAGCGATCATTGCTGCCGATTCCTCTTTAGAACGAGGATCAAGATGACTATAATAATTCGCTGTAACATTAAAAGTTGAATGTCCCAGCCAATCCTGGATAGCCTTCATCGACGCACCCTTCGCAAGCAACAGGCTTGCACAGGAGTGTCTGAGGTCATGGAAACGGAGTTTCTTCAGCTTATTCCTGCTGATTACACGCTTGAAGTGATCTGTTACGAAGTTCGGGGTAATGAGCTTTCCGAAGTTGTCTCTGCACACAAAGCCGTCATACTCCCTGTCGAAATCCTTACCGAGCAGTTTAGAGTAATGCTCCTCAAGGATTTTTCTCTCCCTGAGCATATCCTCGATGTGCGGAATCAACGGAAAGGTTCTCTCACTCGCTTTGGTTTTAAGCTCGTTATCGACTCTGATGACCTCTGTACCCGTACCATAGGTGCTTGACACTTTACGGCGAACCGTGATCGTTTTGGCATCAAAGTCTATAGAATCCCACTTCAAGCCGATGATCTCGCTCTTACGGAGTCCGTAATATGCTGCGATATGTACGACCAGTTCGATTCTGTCGCCTTTGAACACTTCAAAAAGCTCGTCAAGCTCCTCTTTGGTGTAAAAGTTCGCTTCAAATTTCTTGATCTTCGGCAAATCAACTTTGTC
>JAZQOZ010000211.1:0-19416 GCA_045628085.1 Oscillospiraceae bacterium
CACATAGTTTTTCATTATTCTTCATGTGTTTCAAAATTTCACCCACTGGGTGAAATTGAATATAGCAATTAAACACGGGATTTTTCGCAAAACGTCAATGCTTTTCATTCATCTATTGATTTGAGTTCTGCGGAATCAGGTACTTTTTTGTGCAGTAATTTTGTATGCTTATTTGCTGGTAGTGCATATGTAATTGTTTCAACAGCAAGTGAAAGAACTTCTGAAATATACGGCTTATTGACTTTATAATAAAATATCGCCTGAATTCGTTCGGGATCGTTTTCATAAGCCGATGTAATTGCATTTCTTATATTACGTTCAACATTTTTTACATCTGATCCATAGTAATTAGCAATCATAGGGTAAAGCTCTTTTGTCATGGATTTCAGAAGATGAGGTGATTCCAGTGATAACATGATTGCTTTGACAAGAAAAGAATAACCCATAAGATTGGATCGTATTCCAAGTTTCTGGACAAATTTGATAGCCTCTATTTCAAGTTCGTTTTTGCTAAGCTCAATTTCTTTGAAAATGTATGTTGCTGACAACTGAGTGTTGATGTTTTCTTTTTTTTCTTCAATGATATTGTGCAATAATTGCATTTTTCTGATCTCCTATTCGTTTTAATGATATTAAAGAAGCAGTTTGCAATACAATGCCAATGCTTAGAATCATGAAATGGTTAACAGCATTATTTGACAAAAGATCGTTTTTCTGATATAATAAAGGCAACACCGCACAAAGCATATCTAATGACTCTGTACGTTGTAAACTTGCATATTTTTTTCGTCTGATCACACGGGAATCTCTTGCCATACGACAGTATGCCCAGTATATTTCTATGCAATCTGACAAAAAATCTGCCTACGTTTCTGCCGCACAATCTTTGTGCGGTGTTACCTGAAATTTCAGACATAAAAACTCAATAATAATAGAATTGGTATTGTATGCTGACCTACTAGCAATATTATCATTATATCATAACGATTGAATTCAGCCAAGCTGTTTTCAGTATATCTTTTGTCTATTTTGTTGAACCCCAAAATATACCGAAAAGGAGAAAAATTAAACATGGAAGTAGAAAAGCTGAAAAAATCTACTATTGAAAGGCTAAAAAAAATAAAATCAGAAAATGAATTATCTATTTCAAAAATAATGGATCTTCTCGAAGAAAAAGGAAAATATGTTTCGGAAGCAACGATAAAACGAATTTTTTCTGAAGGCTCTGAGAATATCAATTTCAGATATCAGGATTCTATCGCTCCTCTAGCCGATGTATTACTTGACCTCTATGGAGATAAAAGTGGAATTGAAGATGTAATGGCTTTGAAACAAATCATTCACGATAAGAATCAGACAATAGAATTTATGATGATAAAATTTGAGGAGCAGAAAGCGGACTATGAAAAAAACTCTATACATCTTAAGAGGCAAATAGAAAGGCTTTACGAAAAGCTTGACCAGCGTGAAAGAGCGATTGAACGTAAAGATATAATATTGGAAAAACTTCTTAATGCATTTGTTTTGATGGAAAAAGAAAAATTGGAAGTGTCAAGTAATGTGCAGTTAAAGAATGACTACAATCTTGAATAGTAAGGTTTCAGGTAGCGTAATGAGCCGAGCATTTTAAGCTATGGTGATGGCGCAGGAAGATGAGTTATTATGAGATTGTTCAGTATCAGAACTGCAACCTTGCGTGAAAATCAATCTTCCGTTGTCTTCCGTTGTCTGTCTTTTCTGTATTTGCAATATATTTCAGCGATGCAAGCTAATCAACTGAGACTGAAAGTATCTTAGGGCAATATCGCACAAGGATTGTGCGTCAGAAACGCAGTTAGATTTTTCGTCAGATTGTATAGAAATCTTTGGCTCTTCAGGCATGATGGCGGGTAGAAATCAGCCAAAAAGCCCGTAAATACGTCACAATCCCAGAATAGGTTTTCGGTTGGGAAGATGAATGCGTAAATCTGAGCAAACCAGGTAGACCATATCGATCAGATTCTGGGTATTGCGAAAGCCGTATGCTTTGCGGATGACAAGCTTGATCTTGTTGTTGGTAGCTTCAATTCTGGCATTGCTCATCCCAAGGCGTATGGCATTCAATATATGATCCTTGTGCCGTTTGATCTTCTTGTAAAGTTCATACACAGCAGGGATACGGCTGTGCGATGCACGCCACAGCCAGTGTTTCAATTCGACCTCTGCTTCGTCCGGATTTTTCAGTTTCAGAAGAAGCCGTAATGATTCTTTGAGGCAGTAGGAACGATACAAGCGTTTATCGGTTTTGGAGATCATTTCAACTCTGATCTTCTGCTTTTCAGTCAGATGTTCAGGGGCTTTACCAAGTGCATAGGATGAGTTTTTGATCTTGTCAGCTTTATCAGCTGCCTGACGTATTTCTTGCGTGGCGGGATCATCTTCTTTCGGTCTGCCAGGAGTGCGAGGGGTTGCTTTTTTAAGCTCCTTCACCTGCGCATAGGCATCATGCCAAGACTCACGTCTGACTTCATCAAGCGTATCCATAGCCCACTGCACAACATGGAACTGATCAACGCAACGAACATAGTCAGGAGTAAACTCATTGACGCAGCCTGTGACAGTAAGGGCATTCGTTCTCGTGCCGCTTGCTCGGACGTGCCTGAATGCGTATGTGGTTGACGCTATCGGTATCCGTGTAGAACTCGCAGCCTGTGATGACTGTATTCTTGAAGTTGAGTAGTTTCTTGCAGAGAGACTTGGCAGATTCCATATTCAGAAGCACCTCCGGTGCGGTAAATGCAGAGTGTGTACTCTAACATTTTACAGCATCCGGAAAGTTCCTGCAAGGCGACGCCACCCTTGACAGAACCTGAAAGAAATGCTATGAAGTCGTTGCCGACGGTAACGAACTCAAGAACAGATCAGCAGGTTCACCGTCGGTCAGCCATTGTAGCATTTCTTTCAGAACCTGTCAAGGGCACGCCGCTGACGCGGTGGCTGGTTTTGCCTCCGGTTCGGAATCTAAGAACAGCTCTGACATGAGTGCGACAGGTGAATTTTTACCCACACTTATGCCAGAAGCCTCTGATTTGATTATTTATACGTTGTTTTGTAACAGCGTTTAAAAAGCATTCTCCAAACGGAAAATGCAACCACCTATAAAATCTTGATACAAATAAACGGCAATTAAGGAACGAAACGGCAATCCTGCAAAGAAACGGTACAACCAAGTGGTTGCATTGTATCAAAATTGGAGTCTTTAGCCAGAAAGAAAACCGCGTATTTGCTGAAAAATCTCGCAAATACGCGGTTTTTCGTTTGGCGAAAATGCAGTTCAAACTGCGCGTGTGACAAATTTTCTGCAAAAAATCACACGAAACTGCACCGAAAATCACACGAAAAATCACACGCCGGAGTGCTCCGGCAACCATTTTGCAAGGGACGAAATATGGCAACTGATATGTTCCCCTTACTGTTTTAAGCCCCGAATCCACCCGAAAAAATCACACGAAATCCCTGCGGTCACTCTGATCGCAGGGATTTTGTATTATAATAGTTGATAATCCCGTGCATGGAATACCAATCATTTACAGATAACTGTGGCTTGACATCTCACCGCATTTCGGCTATAATTAGTTTGAATCGTATTTTAGCCGAAAGGAGATTCCTATGAACTATATCAAACGCGATCTGGAACAGAAGATCGTATCTCTGTCCAAAGAATATGCGAGCATCATTATCACCGGGCTGCGGCAGGTCGGAAAAACAACTTTGCTGAAACAACTGATGCCGGAGAACATGGAGTATGTCGTGCTGGACGATCTCGAAGAACGCCGTCTTGCGAAGAATGATCCTGCGATGTTCTTCCAGCTGCATTCGCTGCCGATCTTCATTGACGAGGTTCAGTATGCACCGGAGCTGTTCTCATATATCAAGATCGCGATTGACAACGGCGCAGAACCCGGTTCATTCTGGATGTCCGGTTCGCAGGCGTTCAAGCTGATGAAGCTCGCGCAGGAATCGCTTGCCGGTCGGACTGCAATTCTGCATATGCCGTCTGTCTCGCAGCATGAGGCTTACGGTGACGGTGAATCGGAACCGTTCCGTGTTGATCTCGCTGCACTCAAATCGCGCAAGAAGACACACGCACCTGCCGACATGAACGAAATATACCGCCGCATCTGGCTCGGCTCAATGCCCGGTCTTGTCAGCGGCAAGTTCACCGACCGTGATGTGTTTTACAGCAGCTATATCCAGACCTATATCGAGCGCGATGTCAGCGGCATGATCGAAAATGTCGATCAGCTTCTGTTCGCGGACTTCATCCGTTCCGCCGCCTGCCGTGTCGGTCAGCTTCTGAATGTTCATGACATTGCATCGGATGTCGGTATTTCGGATGATACTGCGAAGCGCTGGCTCTCGGTGCTTGAAAAGTCGGATGTGATTTTTTATCTTCGTCCGTATTCCAATAACCTTCTGACGCGGACGATCAAAACGCCGAAGCTGTATTTCTTTGATACCGGTCTGGTCGCGTATCTGACACGTTACAGCACGCCGGAGATTCTTGCAAACGGCGCGCTGAACGGCGCAATTCTTGAAAACTATGTTGTGTCCGAAATCCGCAAGACCTATCTGAACAACGCGAAGGAATGTCTGTTCTGGTATTACCGCGACAAGGACGCACGGGAAATTGACATGGTGATCGAGAGCGACGGTGAACTTCAACCGCTGGAAATTAAGCGTTCCGTCAATCCGTCTGAATCGCTTGTGAAAGCATTTGAGGTTTTGGATAAAGGCAGCGTTCCGCGCGGAACCGGTGCAGTGATCTGTATGCGACCGGATTTGTCGGCGGTCAGCGCACAGAATTTGATTATTCCGATCTGGATGATTTGAATTCAGCGGTCTGTGACTATGTGGAATGGGTTCGGGAATTGCTCGATTGCGGAGCAACAGTTTTTTTCAGGAATGCAAGTTCCTGCACAATATGTGACGCGTTGCAAAACGGTCTGTTTTGATAACCCGAAACGGGTTGTCGAAACGGATATTGGGTAGCACCCATCTATATAGTCGTGAAAACGCCCTTTTCACAATCCGTTCACACAAAAAATATCGGATTCAAACTAAAGAGAGTATCATTTGAGCATAACAAAACGAGCCGTTGTGTACGGCTCGTTTCTTTTTATCAATAAGTTTGCGCGACATTCTCAGTGAGGTCGTCGCCGAGGTCATCCGTATTCGTATGTTGCTGAGCAATCTCTTTCAGCATTGCAATCCGCTTGACAACCGCATTCGCAATCGCATTCCGCCGCGCTTCATCAATGAACTCCGCAGCGCGTTCGTCGGAAAGTATCTCCTGAATCTCATCGTCGATGCCGTCCAGCTTGCTGAAATCAATCCAGTCGAACGAGGTCACAAGCTGAATCTGTGCAGCGTGTGTTTTCTTGAACGGCTTGCACGGAATATTCGCGCTGAGAAATCTGTTCGGCAGGCTGTCATATCCGAGCGATGAACCGCTGTCAAAGATCGGCGCTGAACCGATCCATTCGAGCGTTTCCGGATTCCGCAGCAATCCGAAATTGTTGAAGTGACGGTCTTCATTCGCAATCAGGAAATCAACGACAAGCATCTCATCCATTGCGCGCGCGATATTCTGAATGCCGAGCTCAGAACAAATATCCATATAATGCTGAAAGACCGAGCTGCTGTTCGGCTTTTTCTTCAACTGGTAAACGCGCCATGCCGGGACAAGCTCTGTGTCCGGCGTGACGAAATTCTCGCAGACCGAATACGGATGCTCGTCGCCCCATGTGACGGTGTACGGGATATGCGCGATGCCGAGCCGCCGCATCACCGCAGACGCGATGACCTCATTGAACGGCTGCTGATAAAACGGTCCGCTGCCGCCTTTTATCAGACAGCGCTTGCCGTTGATGATGCGCCAGCGCTTTTTCAGATTACCGTCCGAGGTGCTGTCCGGCGAGGTGAAGTCGATATCCGCGCCGCGCTGCTTGCCGAACAGGATGTCTCCGATGTCATCCGAGAACGGATTGTCAAAGAAATTGATCTGCTCCCATGTCAGCGCGCTGTCTGTCGGTTTCAGCCAGTAGTGATCGGAAAGACTCAGACCGTAGCTGCGGGACAAAAGCTGCTGCGGTACCGCAACTCCCAGCGCTTGGAGCGCGTCACGCACACCGGAACGGCTTGCCGGAATGCAGCGGTCAGCCCACCATTCATTGAACGAGGCGCGGTCAACGCCGCTTTTGCTTGTGCGCACGCCGACCGGCAGATGCTCCGACGCAGATACCGCACCGATCTTCGCGATCATGCCGAGCTTGTCAATATCCAGTTTGAGAACCGCAGTCCGTTTGTGCATCAGCAGATATTTCAAGTGCGCACCTCCTCTCGCGTGATATGCCTATTATACCACATTTGTTGCGAAAACGCAACACTGTGTTGACGCGGTAAGGAATAATATGTTATAATTACACTAAGTACAAGCGCAGTAATTTGTTATGAATACTGTTTCGTAACAAGCATGAAGCGAATGATTGAAATGAGGTCAATGCAATGGGAATGAGTTTTACAAATCTACATATCAGAAAAACTGGTGATCTGAATATCAGCGAATTGACTGAAATGCTAAAAAAAGAAATGCACGACAAAGGATACGTGTCTCTTGACCGTGATGAGGATTCGGATATCTGTGTCTTGCTGTATCACGCCGCAGACAGTCAGTGGATCACGATTGCCTCAGACAGCTTTCAGTTTTCAAATGCAGAAGACACAAGAGCCGCTGCCGAACCGTATGCAGCGCGGTTTGGAACGGATGTCATTGCAGCAGCCTGCTTTGACAGCGATTATCTGATGCTGCATCTATTGAATTCAGCAGACAAAACCGACGGCTGGATCAATGTCGGCGACAATTACGGAATGCCGTTTCCGCGAAGAACAAGTCTTGCGCCATGGAAAAAGATTACAACAGATTTTGAACGGTTCAAATCCTTGATGAAGGAAGATCATGTCTGCGCGGAATCCGCTTTATTTGGTGCAGCAGAGCTTCTCGGCATGAATCCTGATCAATGCTGTCTGGATGCAGGAGATGTTTCCCAGATAGAAAATACAAATCTTGTTACGATGTACTTCCGGATGCCGGAAGGTCAAGGAAAGGAACTTCCTGTTTTTCAGATTCCGCGTTTCGATCTGATGCCGTGCAGAATCGGAGAAAGCAAATGTGTGTTTGTCAATAACCACGGTGGAAGATCAAGAGGAATTGCAGTTCAGTTTCAGGGCAAATATATTCAAGACGATGATCTGACCTTTGTGAACGTGACATTTGAATATAAGCAGGGCGAGAAATTCATTCAGATTCCGATTGAGCTGAAAAAGATCTGTGTGCAATCCGGAGAGGCAATTCTTTACTGGTGTGACAAAGATTTTCAGATTCCGCCTGCGGTCAATCCGGCAATTCCGCAAATAAAACGGATGAAGATCGAATTCCAAAAAGAATTCGGAATCCGCTTCACGGTATGCGGAAATCCGAGAAAAGCCCTTGATGTCAAAGTCTTTCTTATTCCGCTTGAGAATCGAAAAGGTTCAGCGTGCTGGTATGTTTACAAATACGAAGGATCGAAACGGAAATATATTGAGCATCAGAATAAAGGGCTGAATTACCATGAGATTCCGGCAGAGCAGCGTTCGCCGTTCATGCTGAATCCGGATGAATATGATCTGGACGATTGAAAAATATAAAGAGGTGACTCTATGAACGAATTTGCAAATAAGGTTGTCGTCATCACGGGCGGCGCAAACGGAATCGGAAAATGCATCGCCGAAGAATTCCGCAAGCAGGGCGCGGCGGTCTGCGTTATCGACAAAGCGGACGGCGATCATTTTGTCGGAGACATCTCAGACCGCGAAACGCTGGAGCGCTTTGCCGAACGCGTCATCAAGCAGCACGGACACATCGACTATCTCATCAACAACGCGCTGCCGCTGATGAAGGGCATCAGCGATTGCAGCTATGATGAGTTTCAGTACGCGTTGGCGGTCGGCGTGACCGCGCCGTTCTATCTGTCCAAGCTGTTCCTGACGCATTTCCGTGAGGGCGGCTCGATCATCAACATCTCGTCCTCTCGCGACCGGATGAGCCAGCCGCAGACCGAAAGCTATACGGCAGCCAAAGGCGGGATCGCGGCATTGACACACGCGCTCGCGGTCAGCCTTGCAGGAAAGGTGCGCGTCAACTCAATTTCGCCCGGCTGGATTGACACGACTGGCACAGAGTATGTCGGCTCTGATGCGATACAGCAGCCATGCTGCAGAGTCGGCAAGCCGATCGACATTGCGAACATGGTGCTGTACCTTTGCTCAGAGAAAGCCGGATTCATCACCGGCGAGAACATTTGCATCGACGGCGGCATGACAAAACTGATGATCTATCACGGCGATCATGGCTGGTCGCTGAACACGAATTAACTCAGCAGCACTCCGCTCGGAACGAACCGAACGGAGTGCTTTTTTAGTTCAACTGATTATTTTATGTGAACGGATTGTAAAAAGCCCCGTTTCATGACTGTATATCATAGAGCGGCGTGCATTCCGGCAGATGCTCCTCAAACACAAGCCCGAACTTCTTTTGTTTCAACAGCTTATTCGTTTCTGCCAGAATCCGCACACGCAGCTGCGCGTCCTCGATCTGGGCGATCAGGTCTTGTAAAAAGTGCCATGTATATGCTCCTTTATGATTATTATGTATCAGCAGAGTACTCTGTAAATTTTGATATCGGAGACAATCCTGAAATGATCTCATGGAAAAACCTTCGCTCGGAATTACCAATCGTACATTGACCAACATGGATTTCTTCGCTGTCTCTTAGTAAAGCCTGATAGAACTTTTCAAACTGTTCATGCAATTCTTCTTTATCATTTTCTGTGTACTCATGCTGTCGATCAGCTGGTGCAATCAAGTTCAGATAGAAATGAACAGCTCCGATTGATTCTGCATTGCTGAAAAACTCTTTCCATGGTGATGAATCCTGTCCGTTCACAAAACTGTGGTAACGATTAGTTTCCATCACTTTTAGACCAAACAGCATCGGGCATATCGCTTGAATGATGAACTGCTTGGCAGGGTAGAGATTGTTGTCATAGGATACTCCGTGCGTATACGGAGGAGCCAACTTGCGTGTAATATCCAGAAAGCGTGACATTTCTCTTAATGTCATCTGATACTTTTGCATTACTAAATGAAGGGATCGCTCATAAATAAGACTACTATCGTGAAATGAAAGCAGATTGTTAATTGTATAGGAATCCGGTTTCGGCAAAGATATTCGAAAATCAAAAAAAGCGATCAAGATATCTAGCCCCATCGAAATTGGAACCGTAGAACGACCGAATTGTATTTTGCAGTTCAGCGATGTTCACCGCAAAGACAAATGTGATCTTATCATTGTTAAAGTAATGCTTGATTCTTTCCAAAAGCCGAACAGCAAACTGCGGATTGCATCGGTCTAATTCATCTATAATAATGACGAGCTGTTCCCCATGACCTGGAA
This sequence comes from Oscillospiraceae bacterium, assembly GCA_045628085.1. Classification (GTDB taxonomy): domain Bacteria; phylum Bacillota; class Clostridia; order Oscillospirales; family Ruminococcaceae; genus Firm-04. The sequence goes on from JAZQOZ010000211.1 coordinate 9,537, forward strand.
GAAGATTGTTAATAAAATTTGTAATTCGTTCATCTAGTTGTCTGCGTTCGCGCAGAGATTCTAAAACATCTCCTTTTTGTAAGCTTTCTACTATTTCGTCAGGATTAATACCTTTTAAGCAGCCTACAATCTTGCCGCGAGCTTTTATAACATCTTTTGCCTTTGTTGGATCCTTTAATGCATCTTTATTATTTGTACTATCCATTATTGTTAGCATTAATGAGTAAAAAGGATCTTCATCCATATCGTTTGCCCAAGCATCATAGTACAATGCTATATATGGACGAGATAGCGGTTGATTATGAGTATATCGGTTATATAGTTCGACAATATCACCTGGATGATCTGGACGATTATACGCGTTATTGTTTAATGAGTTTAAAATCAACTCGATCTGTTTCACAAAAAAAGTCTTTCCGGTTCCCCATTGAGAATCAAGTGCAATAGAATAAGGTTCAGTAATCGAATCGAGAAATTTGATAAAGGCGATGATATCTTTATTCCTGTGAATGGTATCATTTAAAAACGTAGTTCTAATATTTGCAGGAGTTGGAAGTAGTTCACTCTTTTTCATAGTCATCCCTCCGTTATAGTTGCATCTTGATTCATTATAGCATATTTTGACTATAATTGCAATGAATTTCAACGAATATCTTGTCATAATATTTCGGGGCTTATAGAAACGAAGCCGCCACAGCAGATCAGGAACACAATCATCCTAACCGCCGTCACGGCTTGTGTTTCAACTATGATATTTCAACGAGCACTTCCCACTGACCGTTTCGTTTTCCGTTTTTGCACTTTGGGGAGTTTCTGAGTAGTCGATGTGCATATATCTGTTCTTCAGATCATGCTGTGCGTCGGTAAGCAGGTTCTCCATAAACTGCTCCAGAAAGACAGTCGTAGCATGAACAGTGTTTTGTAGATCGTTATAGTTCGCCCTGACAAGCGCATTACGGAAATAACACGAATTATCAGCGAATACCTGATTGCTCACATTGAATCCGAAAGTTTGCAGATACTTGATCACGAACACAGCAGTCGTGCGCGTATTGCCCTCACAGAACGGATGAATTTGCCAGATACCCGAAATGAACCTGGCGATATGTTTGATTGCCTGCGCAGCATCCAATTCGGAATAAGAGAACGCCTTTTCCTGACTGAAATCGTAGTCGAGCGTCTCGCGAATGCTGTCAAAGGCAGCGTAGAAAACGGATTTCCCGTTCAGCACCCATTCCTTTTTTGAGATGTTGTAGGTGCGGAACTGTCCCGCGGCTTTAAACACACCGGTGAACAACCTGCGATGAATGGATTGCAGCTCTGCCGGTGAAAACTGAAATGTCTTCTCAGCCAGCAGCTCGGCGATACGGGAAGCAACAATATCCGCTTCTTTCGTATCCTGTTCAGCGGTCATACGAACATCCCGCTGCTCGTAATAGCTGTAGATTCGCTTTTGTGCTGTAGCAATGTCGATTTTGCCCTCAATATGCTCCTTGGCGGTTTCGAGCAGATAGTCCGAAGTCCGGAGGCCGTCAACATCCTGCAAGCCGATCGCGGTCTGCCATGCTGCACTTTTTTCGGAACGGTCAGGCTCACCCTGACGTATATATTCATCTAAATCATATTGCCAGTCGTGTTCCTGTGCCATATTCTGCCTCCTTTCAGCGTATTTGCAACTATAATCAGTATACCATAATAACGCCGAAAATGCAAGCGGAGTAATGCATACTATTCTTCATATACAATATAGTATAGTGATAACATGGGCAATATTATACTGGCGAAAGCAACATTCTACAAAAAAAGTGCGTGCTTTCGTGTGAACTGCGCCGTCTTCATTCAGCTTTTGTTAGTAGGTGTCATTATCTCAAAGCATCCAGACTGGGACGATCAGATTCTGCGCGACACATCGCCCTTAGTATTATGATGTGACTACGCAGTGGTATAACACTTATGTCATGGCTTATTGTAGATATATTGCTGTTGTACAAGGCATCATGAATATTGCGGCAACGATGAGAGAAATTCGCCTGATGAATACGAAAAATGCCACAGAGGACAAGTCTTCTATGGCAGTTTGAACAGATATAGTTTTAGAGAACTTTGCCTGCAAGATAACACTCTTTGATATAATCCCGCGGCTGATAGTAAAAATCGGTATTGTAATTAGAAATTGCATCGCTGATCCACGATGAATAGACGGCTAGGATGTTTTCAGCAGTGATTTCATCGCATACATCCTCAAGCAGTCTTTCATAAACAGCGCCGATAGTCCAGTAATCCGGAATATTGTACTTACATGCAGCGACATTATCAAAGATACCTTCGGGAATCGAACACATCTCTATAAACCGATCAGCGACGGAATCAATCACTTCACAATGGAAAACATCCGCATTCCAATAAATCCGGGAAATGGTATCCGCACCGAGCATATCAGCAAGTTCCCCACGTTTCTGACGGCATTTTCTGCCGATAAATTCAATCAGGCTGCAAGTATAGAACAGCGCAGAATCGTTTTTACTCATTCACCTCATATCCTTTCAGAAATTCCAGAGTTGTGAGTGCTCTTACCGTGTGAAAGCTGATTTGATGCGTCGGCTTCTTGAATTTCGCGAGTTCCCAGAAGGCAGCTCTTGAAATCTTGCCGTCAACGAAGTCCTGAACGAAATTGAATATCGTATCATTCGCCATTGGTCCTTCGACTATATCATAATCATGCGGCTTTCCTAAACGGCAGGCGGCAATAAAATCAAGCCATTCCTCGGTCATTTCCGGAAACCGAAGCACTTTCAGATTGTCATCCGGATGATAAACGTATTCATTCAGAATCCCTGTTCCGGAAAAACGTGTTGCCCACCGGATTGCCTGTTCCGGCAGCAGCGTACAGTAAAAGCCAAAATAGAAGTCCTTGTGATATTTTGCGGTTCGTATTTCGGGATACTCAACAATCTGTGAGCTCCCGTGATATAGAATGATCTGTTCCATAATTGTCTCCCAGTCAATAAGCGATGCCGATTGAGTCATTAAACATAGTATAGCATATTCCCATGAAAAAAGCAAGCCTGACAGACTCTGAAAAATCGCACGAAATCACACGAAAGCCCTGCGGTCTACTCTGATCGCAGGCTTTTGTATTATAATAGTGTCTTTCTCATACGACCTGATGCGCCTCGCTCTCCTCTCGGAGCAGCGAGACTTTTTTCTCCCCGCCTCTTGTTATGTCCGATTGTAACATTGCTCACCGAAATTAGAAGCAGAAAACAACGTAGATACGGGAATTCATTATATGTAGGAAATTACAGCCAAACTGCACAAAAAGCCTTTTGAAATTTTGGCTAATTGTCCTTATAGTATTTTCTCTCAGACTATTGACAAGCAGTTATCTTTGAACTATACCTGATTCCGCAAAACTAAACCCACCAAGCACTGTACAAAACAGCGTAAATATGGTAAAATAGAGACAGAAGAAACGCTGTGAAAACAGCACCCGGAGGGTGAAATGGAAAATGCGGAAAAAAGATGCAATTGTCCGATAACTTGCGCATTACGAAATATGAATACCTGATGTGAAAGCGCAAGACACATCACTGTTGAAATCCAATCGTAACCCCCCTGAAATCATAAGCGGCCATCTAATAATCCATTGTGAATCGCTGTCAGCGCACTTATTTGTCATCGCATAATTGTCAGAAACCTGTGTGGACACAGATAATCGTCTTGTCTGCAAATTCAAATGAAATGGAGTTGATTTGCATGATTACAATGCTGTTTGCTCCTATGAAACGCTGGACGGTCATGTCCGTTTCTAAGAGCAAACATACAACTGCCAAAAGCGACAGGAATCTGCACAAAAGCTCTGATGAGAAATCTGAAATCCTGCAAAATCGCATTATTCAGTATATTGAATTGAGAGGCTCACCGGATGACACAGAGCAATGCATTCTTCTCGCGGATGAAGAAAACCATTCATCCCCTTCTCACGAAGAACCCACTTTTTATGATTTGCTTGAGTTTCTGGCTGTGTTCCGCGATCTACGCGGAAAAGCTCCGCCGGACACAGCAATCAATGTGCGCGGCGCACCTGGTGCCGACAAAACTACAACCTCAGATTCGTTGAGGCAACCCTCTGATCTCATCCTGCAAGGACGAAATATAGGTATTCCTTTTTCTGATAAAATTCGTCCTGGATGAGCCAAAGCATTTCAAGCGGAAAACACCACGAAGAAGAATATGCATGGTTCAAAAAGCAATTCCGAAAGACAATGGAATTTCTTTATCAGAACGGGAAACCGACTCTGTCCTTGCAATTTGTATTGAACCGGTATATTCAAGAGCATAGACAACAAGGACGCCAGACTTTGCTGGATGCGTTTGGTTGGTCTGACAAACGACTGGACAGATATCTGAGCGGAGAAGTACCAAGTGTAAAAAACTATAAAACACTTATAAAAATATGTATTATTCTAAAACTTGGGTATGAAGACGCATGGCAGCTTATGATTAACTGCGGATATCCTCCCAATGATTTGGATCGCGATATAAACAAACGAGCACACTATTCTATCCTGAAGCACTTGGACTGGTATGACACAATTGAAGACTGGAACAGTTTTCTTCGTGATATGAAATGTAAAACGCTTGATGAATGAAACCTCTGGGTATTCTCATGCCGAATGTTTCAGAAAGGATAATATGGATACAGAATCAATATACTTTATGAGAGAAAAAAGGCGCTGATTACGACAATCGTCATAACAATCAGCGCCTTTTTTGTTTCATGATAATGGATTCAATTAATTTTTGTCAGATTGGACATCTTCACGACTTTTGCACCGTGTTCTTTGTGCACCATTTAAATGTCTGAATAAAACGGCGTAACTGCTTGCAAAATCAATTCACAGTCGTTACGCTGAACATATATAACGAGTAAAACTCCCGTATTTTCGGGAGTTTTACTATTTTCTAAAGACATTCTAATGCCGTGACATTCCGTTCCATAGCAGTTATAATAGAATTGCAGACAGACAAATGTCTGCACACAAAATATCTGAGCCTGAAGTAAGCGCTTTAAGGGCATGGATACATGAAGCTGACCGAGCCGGTTCCCGGCTTGTGCAGCGGAAGTACCCTTGACTCTTTGCGCCTATTTCCGGCTGTAGGCAGGTCAGTGTACTTCTGTAATACTGGCCTGCTTTTTTGTGTCCATGCGCTTTCCGCTGCTTCAGGCGGAAAGGAACTGCTATGAAAGTTATCAGATTCAGCTCAGGCTGACAGAACCGTTCTCGTTTGCAAGGATGAAGCTCGCCAATGAGGACACACCGCGGCTGACGATCACAAGCGGTTCGGGCAACTTCGTGGTGCTGTCCGGGCATTCGCTGAACCGGGAGAAAGCGGAACGGAATATCCGGCAGTATCTCAAGGTCGAGGATGCAGAGGTCGTCACGGCGATTCTGAACAAGGCAGAGAAGCTCGGATTCGTGGAAGCACCGAAGCAGGTGCAGTACAAGGAGTACCAGATCGAGCGTGACAGCCAGAGCACCTTCACGGTTCGCGGCGGCTCGACCGAGGTGCGGCTTTCTCTTGACGATCAGCTCACCGTCCGCAAGCAGCTCATGGACAGCTTCGGCATGACAGCGGCGAAGGCAGACAGAATCATCGCAAAGGCACAGAAGCAGTCTCTGGCGCGTAATCTGCTCGACCAGGCAAAGCGCAGGGCGCAAAGTGCCGGGGATACCCTCAAGCACAAAAAGCGCGAGAGGGGGTCCCGCAAATGAGCCGCGTGGAGAAAAAGGCGGATTTCATCACGATCAGCATTTACTCCGTTCTGGGAGCGGCTGCGCTCTATTCTTCCGCGGCACTGGGAGCCTGCTTCGATCTGGCATCGGACAATGATGGAAACGTAGATTTTGAGCTGCTCACCGAAAGCCTTGACAGCACTCTGACGGATACGCATCTGGTGTTTTCACAGGTACAGGTAGGCGGCTATGCTGCGAAATTTCCCGTATTTGCTGCATTCGGCATCGGGCTGTATGTCCTGACGAAGATCACCGGAAAGAAGAAATTTCACCGCAGGCACGAGGAGCACGGCAGCGCACGCTGGGCAAGGTCTGTATTGCTTCAATATTCGCCTTGAATCGGGATATTGCTCCGTTCGGCGCGGTATCGTCCGGGTTATACCGGTATGTGACCGGATTCGGGTCGGTGCAGACATAACTTGTGTTTGCCTGCATCAGATTCGGCTTGACATAGAAGCGGGATTTGCCCGAACCGGAACCGCCGATCACCATAACATTGAGATTCTTGCGCGTCTGCCGCGTGTTCAGCGACATTTTCACTTCATTTGTCAGAATAATGTTGTTGTCGCGGACAAACGCTTTCGGTTTCCGCAAGATCATGGATTTCACCAAGCCCGGAATCCGCGTGATACCAGATTTCAGTCGTCTAGGAAGCTGTCTGAACCATGTTTGCACCCAGAGCGGAATCTGTTTCAACTGTGAGGTTATTTGCCGGATACGCAATACCAGAGTCTTCATGACTGCCGCAGGGTTTCGGTGTCCGGCTTTTTCCGGCTGATCACGCGCCTTGTGTCTGCCTTTCTTCTGCGGTCTGTCCGCCAGAGAGCGGATTTCCTTTTTGTTTGCAGCGAGTAGAAGCTGAGAATCGCTATGCGACACCGGAGGAGCAGTCAATCATGGCGCGCTATGTCGGCTGGGGCGGCATTCCGCAGGCATTTGTGACCGACCGCGTGGCGGCAGACAGCTATGCCGGCAATCTCGGAGAGCTGCCGCCGACCGGATGGGAAGCGGAGCAGAAACAGCTTCTGGAATTGCTATCCCCTGACGAATACGCGCTGAGAAGCAGCATCCCTATGCCGGATGCGGCACGATTCTACGGTCTGGAGATCAACAGGGCAGAATTCGCCGCCTGCCCGTTTCATCCGGACAATACGCCGAGCTTGAAAATCTATGAGGATCACTATTACTGCTTTGGCCGCGGTGCGCACGGGGATGTAACAGATTTCACCGCAAGGCTGTTCCGCATTTCCCAATACGATGCTGCCGTAAAGCTGAACGCCGATTTCGGACTGCATCTGACAGATCAGCAATCCGTACCAATGCATGAGAAAGTCAGCCCAGAAGTAGCCTGCCGGAACTGGTTGCACAGTGCAGAAACACTCCTGAACGAATATCTGAATATGCTGTGCCGCTGGCGGATGGAATACGCCCCGAAAACACCAGATGAGAAGCTGCATCCGCATTTTGTGGAGAGCCTGACGAAAATGGAGCAGTACCGCTTCCTCTACGAGCAAATCCGGTTCGGATCCGAATCAGAGAAGCGGCGGCTGTATCTGACAGAGCATGAAACGCTGAGGAAACTTGCAGAGCGTATGAAGCAGCTGACTGCCGTCAAGTCAGCACCGAAACGCAAAGCAATCTGAACGGAGGTATGAAGCATGAGCCTTGAAATGCAGACAGTCGTTTTCCTGAACCTACTCTGCTGTTATCTCTAAGCAAATCCGGACTGTCTGGCGGAGGTCAGCAATCCCGGCAAAGTTTCCGCGCAGTCGCCGCTGCTTGGATACTACGACGATACCTATTATTACATCAGACCGGAAATGATGATTCCGATATTCCGGGCGGTTGTCTTTCCGGACGATTATGCAGATATGCTGCTGATCCTGCGCGAGCTGTTTGCCGCCGATTTCATCAAGGTGCAATGGATTCTGTGCGGAGAGGTTCGCTACCGTCCGCAGAAGCGCATCGGCGGCACCAGAAAGCGGTACATCACATTTTATCGCAGGCAGCTTGATTCGTATATGGACAGGCAGCTCATCAAGGAGGCAAGTCATGAAAAGGGCTGAGTTTGTGAAAGCAGTCGCAAAGCAGAACGGCATCAGCAGCCGGCAGGCATACCGCGCTGTCAATTCTGTTCTGGATACGCTGCGTGTGATGCTTTCCGAAGGAGAAGATATTGAAATCGGCGGATTCGGGACATTTGAGGTGCTGACCGACCTACGCGGAAACCGCACTCCGTTTTTTAGAAGCGGAAAGGCTTTGAAGCGCGTCCTCAATACGCCGGTTGAGTCGGGAAACCAGGAGGCTTAAATGAAAAAGAATGAGAGAATCGCACTATACAAAATCGTATGGTGCAAGATTCGTTACTGGCAGAGCTTGCGTGATATTCCGGATGAAGACCTTGCAGCTGCATTGGATGTCCGAGAGCGTACCCTGCATGAATATGATAAGTGTGCCAAACACATCACGCTCGAAAAGATAGATAACTTCCTCGTTATCAATAAAATGGAGTTGCAGGAATTGCTACTGCTCCTGATTGATGTCGCCACGGGCGAGGGCTTCATTCGCCTGCGCCGCAGCGGTCTTCAGTGTCTCCAGCTTTTCTTTGGTAGCGGTCACCGCATCGGCGAGGAGCTTGTGTTTCTGCGAGAGCAGTTCCGTATTGGTAGGATCAAGTTTCAGCAGCTTTTCCACGTCTTTTAGCTGTGTTTGCGTGTTCTTGATGTTTTTATTGACGCCTTCCAACGCCTTCGTCAGCTTGGTTGTATCGCCGCCGATCTCAACGGTAATACCCTTGATTCTGTTTGCCATGCGGTTTCACCTCCTCCGTGATGGCATGAAAAAAGCAGCCCCGAAGGACTGCTCAGTGTATATTCAGTTAATGCGCTAAATTAGAAGTTTCGAGTGTCTCAAAACTTTTTACCCATTTCATACGCCTTGGAAAGATGTCGAGGAATATTCTCACTTCTTGCTTCTTCATTCCAATGCGTTATACTATCAAAAATAACCATTTCTTTCTCTTTTGCTCTATTACGAATTCTATCTCCCAACATTACTGTTTCCATAGCACTCTTTTCCCCTGTTTCAATAAGAGATTGCATTGATTTTCCTGCACAAACTATAAATAATGCTTTTTCAAGAACCTTCATCGTAGGATCTGGATTATAAGCAAATCCTGTTGTCCAAATTCGGTCAAACCAACCCACAAGCTTTGCGGGTGCTTCTGTCCAAAATACAGGATATATAAACACAATTGCATCACTGTTCTGTATTTTTTCCTGTTCAATCAAGACATCTTTTGATTTTCTTTCTTCAGATCTGTAATAGGTTTCTCGTAAATATTCTTCTTCATTCATATCCGTTTTAAAATTCATATCATATAAATCAGATATTAAAATCTCATGACCTGCATCTCTTAAACCTCGTTCAAAAGATTTATATACATCATTAGTAAAACTATCTTTTGAAGGATGGCAATACACAATAAATACTTTCATAACAATGCCTCTACTAAATTCCGATTTAGCGAAGGAAGCCTCATGTTTCCTCCACACCAGAATTATAGCACATCTGGGAGAAAAAGTCAATCAGAACCCCATGCCCTTGATTCTGTTTGCCATGCGGTTTCACCTCCTCCGTGAGGGCATGAAAAAAGCAGCCCCGAAGGACTGCTCAGTGTATATTCAGTTAATGCGCTAAATCAGAATTTACCTGACTGCTTTCTATTAATCCGGTCCTCCCCATTTTACAACTTCATATCCAAGCCATATCAAAAACAGGTGAACTATTAGGAAACTAATTACATAGCTGACTTTCAAAAAACGAAGGTTAGGAGCAATGCCTTCCTTGTGGCATTTTCGGATATGTGATTTTGAACTCAAAAAATATAAGCCGAACCATATCGCAATGTCACCGAGGATAATTAGTCTCTCCTCAAGCCCAATAAAACCCGCATAGTATCGACAAAATCGAAGAAAGATGGTATAATAGCAGTGCAAGGAAAAAGCTGGAAAACGATAAAAAAGCTTGCACTTCGGAGGATGCCATGTATAAGTTCAAGAGAGAAAAGCAGATCTCATTTA
>JAZQOZ010000212.1:0-27328 GCA_045628085.1 Oscillospiraceae bacterium
AGAACCATAGGGAGAGGAGATTCTTCGCTTACGCTCATATCTCCCCTCTCCCTAAGGTTTTCCCCCTCGCGCTCCCTCTTTCCTTACCTACTCCCCTCTATATGCGCTCCACTTACTTTTATGTCTCATTTTCATTAAATTCCGCGGAGCAAGGGGGTTAGGAATCAGGAAAAGGGAGCGCGAGGGAAAAAACTAAAGGGGATAGGGGGAATGCGAGCGCAAGCGAGTTTCCACCTGTCCTCTTGGGGTTGTGCCCTCGCATTCGCGCACCGCGCCCAACTAAAATAAACATCCGGACTAACGATGAAGAATGGTAAATCAAATCCAACAGTAAAGAAAAGTAAACCAAATCTAACATCATCAATAAACAGCAAACCGCGGCTCTGAATCCTGAACCGCGGCTTTTCCCCTATTATCTTACAATCTCTGCCGGTACAGCAGCTTCTTCGCAAAATTCACATACCGTCTTGCCGCCGGTCTCCGTAAACTGATGCGGCAAATATTTCTCCTGCGCCGTGATGCACTTCGGATTCACACAGCATAAATCATGCCGCGATACCCCCCTCAGCAGTTTCGCCGGCTTTTCACTCTCCAGCAAACGCAGAATCAGTGCCATTCTCACATACATCCCGTATTTTGCCTGCTTGAAATACATCGCCCTCGGATCATCGTCTACCGCGATCTCAATCTCATCTACCCTCGGCAGAGGATGCATCACGATCAGATCATCCTTTGCACGGCGCATTTTATCAGCAGTCAGCCGGTATACATCCTTCTGCGCCAGATATTCCGCCTGCGATGCAAACCGTTCCCTCTGAATGCGCGTCATATACAGTACATCCAGATCACCGATCGCCGCATCCAGCGAGGATTCCAGACGGTATTCACAGCCGGAATCACGCAGGATCTTGATGATATATTCCGGAATCTGAAGCTCCGGCGTGGAGATCAGTACAAATTTATTCTCCGGATAGCAGGAGAGTGCCTTGCAGAGCGAATGCACCGTGCGCCCGTAAAGCAGATCGCCGCAAAGTCCGACCGTCAGATGATCGAGCCTGCCTTTTTCCATTTTCAGCGTCAGCAGGTCTGTGAGCGTCTGCGTCGGATGCAGATGTCCGCCGTCGCCTGCATTGACAACAGGGCATTCCGCCGTCATAGCGGCTGCTTTTGCCGTTCCTGCCATCGGATGCCGGATAATCAGGATATCCGAATAGCTGCTGACAACTTTGGTCGTATCCTTGATGTTTTCGCCCTTGGATACGGAACTGCTCATCGGATTATCGAAACCGATGATACTGCCGCCCAGCCGGATCATCGCAGACTGAAAGCTCATCTGTGTTCGGGTGGATGGCTCATAGAACAGTGTTGCCATGATCTTTCCGGCACAAGCCTGCACATAGCGCTGCGGATGTGCATAGATCGAAGCGCCGAGCGAAATGACCTTATCCCACCATTCTACGGGATAATCATTCAGGTCGATCAGATGCGCATATTTTGATTCGCTCATTTTTTACCCTCCTGCGTATTGATAAAGCCTCAGAAAAGCGATCCGGTGAAGCGGATCGCAGTTCATAATCAAAGTCTGTCATTTATCAGGATGTTGTGTGCTGTCGCCGAAATACACCTTATACCACACAAGGAACATATAAACTGTCCAGATCTTGCGTGCATAATCGCTCTTGCCGGTTCTGTGATCTTCGAGCATCTGCGTCAGTTTCTCCGTATGGAAGAATTTTTCCGCATCCGGCGATACGAATGCCGTACGCACAATGTCGCAGCAGTCATCCTGCCGCAGCCACATACGGATCGGAACAGGGAAACCGAGTTTCTTTTTGACGGCGGTATCCGCAGTTTCCGGCGGCGTATCGCGTTTTGCCGCAAGCCGCATCGCGTATTTGGTCGTATAGGGTGTTTTATCATCCGTCGAAACGCGGCGCGTCACGCGGAATCTGGACGGGATCTGCTCTGCAACGCGCATCATTTCCTTATCAAGGAACGGCACACGCAGTTCCAGTGAATGCGCCATGCTCATTTTATCCGCTTTCAGCAGGATATCGCCGGTCATCCAGAGATGCAGATCGAGATACTGCATTTTTGTCACGGCATCCTGATCGCGCACCTGATCGTAAAACGGCTTTGTGATCTCGGTCGGATCGGGTGCATCCGTTTCGATCTTCAGCATGGCTTTCCGTTCAGAGGGCTTGAAAATATAGGCATTGCCGATGAAGCGTTCTTCCAGCGTTCTGCCCTTGCGGACAAGGAAGTTCACGCCGCGCTTTGCAGGCAGGACACTTGCCGCATTCGCAACACCGCGCCGCAGTCCAATCGGCAGTTTATCATACCATGTTGCATCCGGCTCACTGTAGACATTATAGCCGCCGAACATTTCGTCCGCGCCCTCGCCGGAGAGTACGACCTTGACCTGTTCCGCTGCGAGCTTGCAGACAAAATACAGCGCGATACAGGAAGGATCGGCAAGCGGTTCATCCATCTGATACTGCACTGCCGGCAGGGCTTCCCAATATTCCGCCTGTGTGATGACATGGCTGAAATTCTCCTTGCCGATCGCACGCGAAAAGCGTTTTGCCCAGCCGATCTCATTATAGTTTTCATCGCTGCCGAAGCCGACCGTAAAGGTCTTATCCACATTGGCAACTGCGGCGGCATAGCTTGAATCCACGCCGGATGAAAGGAAACTGCCGACCTCGACATCCGCGATCTTATGCGCACGCACGGAATCCTGAAAAGTCTCGGAGATCTTCCGTACCCAGTCGCCGAGCAGCGGTGCTTCATCCGCTTCAAAATGGATATCCCAGTAGCGCTGAACGGTCAGACTGCCGTTCTTCCAGAGGAAATAATGCGCGGCAGGGAGCTTTTTGACGCCCTTGAAAAATGTATCCTCTGTCGGAGAATACTGGAATGTCAGATATTGCTCCAGTGCATCCGTATTCAGTTCCTTTTTGAAATCGGGATGCTCCAGAAACGCCTTGATCTCGCTGCCGAACAGGAAGCTGCCGTTCATTTCGGCATAATACATCGGTTTGATGCCGAAGAAATCTCTTGCGCCGAACAGTTCTTTTCTGCGGTCATCCCAGATCACGAACGCGAACATTCCGCGCAGCTTTTGCAGCAGATCTTTTCCGTATTCCTCATAGCCGTGGATCAGGACTTCGGAATCCGTTTCGGTCTTGAAGACATGGCCTGCGGCGAGCAGTTCCCTGCGGATATCCTGATAATTATATATTTCGCCGTTAAATACAAGCACGATCGAGCGATCTTCATTCAAAATGGGCTGAGCGCCCTGTTCAGAGATATCAATGATCGAAAGCCGGCGGTGACCGAGCGCGATCTCCTCATTGAGATATTTTCCGCCTGCATCCGGTCCGCGGTGACGAATGCGCTCCATCATCGCGTCAAGAACAGTTTCAGCGTTGTCGATACGGCGTGAAAAGCCAACAATTCCACACATATTTCTTTGCCTCCTGTGTGTATCCGAACGGGAGAGAAAATTTGCCATACTTATTATACTACTTTTCAGGGGATTATGCAAGTAGGCGCGCCGCATTTTTACACATACGACAAAAACGGGAACAATTCAGCCGGAAATATCGTTTTCGGGGGATTGACAAAACACGGGAAATATGATATACTTATGCGGTAAGCCGGCGTGATGGAATTGGCAGACGTGTTGGACTCAAAATCCAATGGTAGCAATACCGTGCGGGTTCGACCCCCGCCGCCGGCACCAGCAGGCAATGCCTGCACCCATAGTGACTCTCATACAGCGATGTATGGGAGTTTTTTTATTGACGTAAATGCGAGCGCAGGCGCGTTTCCGCCTGTCCTCTTTGGGTTGTCCCCTCGCATTTGCGTCCTGCGCCCATACAAAATGCCGTTCCGGTCTGATCATCACCGGAACGGCATCTTCATCCTTTACACGTAGTCTACTACATTTACCCAGCGTGAAAGCAGCTCGAAATCATCTTCACTGTTCTCCTTCACCGACTGCGATGCCGCTACGATCGGCATCCAGTTCTGCACATATTGCAGCGCTGTATCGCTCATCTTGCAGAACAGCTTGAGATATTCCTTCGCAAGTTCTTCCTGATCGTTCAGCATCATAAACAGGTACGTTCTCGCAACATCCGCAGATGCATTGCCCTGCGTTGCGTGCGCCCAGTCAATGATGAACGGCGTGCCGTCCGGCGTAATGATAACATTGGACGGGTTGAAATCGCCGTGGCAGACCTTCTTATGCTTCGGCATACCTTCCAGACGGGTATGCAGCTCAAAACGGACTGTCGCTTCAAATTTGCTGTCGCTGATCTTGCGGTGCATTTTATCTTTCAGCTTTGTCAGCAGCGGCGCTCTTTTCGTGTGGATCATCATTTGCAGCTGAACAAACTGCTTCAGATATTCTTCTCTCTTATCCGGATTTTCAATCATCAGCTGCTGGAGCGTTTTGCCCTCGATATAATCCGAACGGATCGCCCACTGCTCTCCCTCTTTGAATACTTCAAGGATCTTCGGGATATGCAGATCGGTTTCCTCAACACGCGCCTGATTCAGCGCTTCATTCAGCACGGATGCCTTGGAGTAATCCGCACTGAACAGCTTGACGACCGTATCGCCGTCACGGTAAATGACCTTTTTCGGTCGGGACGCAATGACCTGTTCTTCCTTATAAAGCATATTCAACACTCTCCTGTTCTCAGACTGTTTCGCTGTTTCTGCCGTAATATGCATTCAGATACATCTGCCTGATCTCACTGATCAGCGGATAGCGCGGATTTGCGCCGGTGCATTGATCGTCGAATGCCTGCTCACTCATCGCATCGAGCTGATCGAGGAATTTCTGCTCGTCAATGCCCCATGCCTGAATGCTGTCGGGAATGCCGATCGTTGTTTTCAGTTCATTCAGCGCCTTGATGAGTGCTTCGAGCTTATCCTGATCGGTCTTGCCCTTCATGCCGAGTGCAGATGCGATCTCAGCATAGCGAGCGAGCGTGTGCGGATAGCTGTACTGCGGGAACGTACCCATTTTCGGCGGAACTTCAGCCGAATTGAATCGCATGACCTGTTCGAGCATCAGTGCATTTGCAATGCCGTGCGGAATGTGATGGAATGCGCCGAGCTTATGTGCCATCGAGTGGCAGACACCGAGGAATGCATTTGCAAAAGCCATACCTGCCATCGTGGCGGCATTTGCCATGTTGCTCCATGCTTCGATATCCTCTGCGCCGTTTTTATAGGTGCGCGGCAGATTTTCAAAGACGAGCTTCAGCGAACGGATCGCAAGACCGTCCGTGTAATCCGTTGCCAACATCGAGGCGTATGCTTCGAGTGCGTGTGTTGCAACGTCAATACCGGATGCCGAGGTCAGTCCCTTCGGTGCAGTTTTCATCAGATCCGGATCGACGATCGCCATATCCGGCATCAGCTCATAATCGGCAAGCGGATACTTGATGCCGCTGCTCTCATCGGTAATAACAGCGAACGGTGTCACCTCAGAACCGGTACCGGCAGAAGTCGGGATCGCAATGAAATATGCCTTTTCGCCCATTTTCGGGAACGTATAGATACGCTTGCGGATATCGGAGAAGCGCATTGCCATATCGGCAAAATCCGCATCCGGATGCTCATAGAGTACCCACATGATCTTGCCGGCATCCATTGCAGAGCCGCCGCCGAGTGCGATGATGACATCCGGCTGGAATGCACGCATAACTTCTGCGCCCTTGCGTGCAGAGGCAAGTGTCGGATCCGGTTCGACCTCGAAGAAGGTGCTGTGAACGATGCCGAGCTGTTCGAGCTTATCTGTGATCAGCTTTGTATAGCCGCTTTTGAAAAGGAAGCTGTCTGTGACGATGAATGCACGCTTTTTGCCGAGAACGCTGCCCAGCTCATCGAGTGCAGCGGGCAGGCATCCCTGCTTGATATAGACCTTTTCGGGTGTCCGGAACCACAGCATATTCTCTCTCCTCTCCGCGACCGTTTTGATATTGAGCAGGTGCTTGACACCGACATTCTCGCTGACCGAATTGCCGCCCCACGAGCCGCAGCCGAGTGTCAGAGAAGGTGCAAGATTGAAGTTATAGAGATCACCGATGCCGCCGTGTGAGGACGGTGTATTGACGAGGATACGGCAGGTTTTCATGCGTGCCGCCATTTCGTCGATCTTTGCGCGTTCGGTGACGGCATTCAGATAAACCGAGGAAGTATGACCGTAGCCGCCGTCTGCGATGAGCTGTTCAGCCTTCCGGACAGCATCCTCAAAATCCTTCGCACGATACATTGCAAGGACCGGCGAGAGCTTTTCGTGTGCAAATTCCTCTGTGATATCGACGCTCTCGACCTCACCGATCAGGATCTTTGTGTTTTCCGGCACATCGACACCGGCAAGCGCCGCGATCGTATGTGCTTTCTGACCGACGATCTTTGCATTGACAGAGCCGTTGATAATAATGGTCTGACGGACCTTGTCAATTTCCTTGCCCTTGAGGAAATAGCAGCCGCGTGCGGCAAATTCCTTTTTGACCTTGTCATAGATCTTATCGAGAACGATCGCGGACTGCTCCGAAGCGCAGATCATGCCGTTATCGAATGTTTTGGAATGGATGATCGAATTGACGGCAAGCGTGATATCGGCAGAATCATCAATGATCGCCGGCGTATTGCCTGCGCCGACACCGACAGCCGGTTTGCCGCTGGAATATGCTGCATGGACCATGCCGGGGCCGCCCGTTGCGAGAATGATATCCGCATATTTCATGACGGTATTGGTCATATCGAGCGAGGGCTTGTCGATCCAGCCGATAATGCCTTCCGGTGCGCCTGCTTGATAAGCGGCTTCTGCCACGATCTTTGCCGCTGCAATGGTCGATGCCTTTGCACGCGGATGCGGCGAGATGATAATGCCGTTTCTGGTTTTCAGCGTGATAAGCGTTTTGAAAATTGCAGTAGAAGTCGGGTTGGTTGTCGGGATAACAGCCGCGATCACACCGATCGGCTCGGCAATGCGCATTGTGCCGTATGCTTCATCGCGTTCAATGACACCGCAGGTCTTGGTATCCTTATAGGCATTGTAGATATACTCGGAAGCGAAATGGTTTTTGATGACCTTATCCTCAACGACACCCATGCCGGTTTCCTCGACCGCCATTTTAGCAAGCGGAATACGCGCCTGATTGGCTGCGATCGCTGCTGCACGGAAGATCGCATCGACCTTTTCCTGCGGAAATTTTGCAAATTCTTCCTGCGCTTTGCGAACACTTGCAAGCAGTGCCTTCAGCGCATCAACGGTATCAACGATCGGATAATCCTTCATAGTGAACCTCCATTCAGATCAAGCAAATAAGCGAAAAGCGGCACCGTCCGGCCTGCTCCGTGAAGCAAGGAACCGGAGACAGGTGCCGCCATTTGAATTCCCGAAATTTTTATTCATTCTATCCGCAGTGCGGAATCCTATCAGCCGATAACGGACAGCAGCACACCTGCCGCAACAGCAGATCCGATAACACCGGCAACATTCGGGCCCATAGCGTGCATGAGCAGGAAGTTTGTCGGATCGGTTTCCGCACCGACCTTCTGTGAGATACGTGCCGCCATCGGAACTGCGGAAACGCCGGCAGAACCGATCAGCGGATTGACCTTGCCGCCTGTGACCTTATACATGATCTTTCCGAAAATAAGACCGCAGGCTGTACCGAGCGAGAATGCGATAACGCCCAGCAGCATAACGCCGCCGAACTTGATATTGATGATCTGGTCTGCCTTTGTTGTTGCACCGACCGAAACGCCGAGGAAGATCGTGATGATATTCATGAGGGCATTCTGTGCGGTGTCGATGAGTCTTGCGGCAGCGCCGGATTCCTTGAGCAGGTTGCCGAACATCAGCATACCGACGAGCGGTGCTGCGGACGGAACGAGCAGAGAAACGATGATCGTAACAGCGATCGGGAAGATGATCTTTTCCGTCTTGGAAACAGTACGGAGCTGCTCCATTTTGACAGAACGCTCCTTCTTGGAAGTCAGAGCCTTCATGATCGGCGGCTGAATGATCGGGACAAGTGCCATATAAGTATATGCAGCCAGCGCGATATTACCCGTGGTAATTGCGCCGCCGCCTGTCAGAAGTCGGGTGGAAACGTAAATTGCTGTCGGGCCGTCTGCACCGCCGATGATGGCGATAGAGCCTGCTTCCGCAGCAGTAAAGCCGAGCAGACCTGCAACAACGAAAGTGGAGAAGATACCGCCCTGTGCGGCAGCACCGAGCAGGAAGCTCTTGGGGTTTGCGATCAGCGGGGAGAAGTCGGTCATACATCCGATGCCGAGGAAGATCAGCGGGGGATATATTTGCAGCTTGACGCCCAGGTATAGGATATCGAGCAAGCCGCCCTCTTTCAGGACTTCACCGTAATTGACGTGTCCGTCCACAAGCACCCAGAGATCCGGATGATAAAGCTCTGCCATCGGGAGATTCGTCAGCAGCATACCAAAAGAGATCGGCAGCAGCAGCAGCGGCTCAAAGCCTTTTGCGATCGCGAGATACATAAATACAAACGAAACCAGAATCATGATCAGATTCTTCCAGCCGCCTTCTGCGAACAGCGCATTGATTCCGCTGTCAGACCATAGACCGCCGAGGGTATTGGTGAAGAAATCTAATACTTCGCCCATTGTTTTAGTCCTCCAAAGAATAATTTTTCTATGTGTAATCGGTCAGATCATGTTAAAACGGACGGGTTTCATCCCGCAGACCTGCCTGCGCCCAGACAGAACGTCCGGAACCGCCGCGTGTGACCTGCCGGACAGACCGCAGCTGATACTGCCTGCCCTCCGCAGCGCCCATCGCCGCTATCGCCGCCATGATGACCGCTATGGTTTCTGCATCGTCCTCAGCGGCTGCCTTCGGAACGGCTGCTTTTGCAGCAGGTGCAGGTGCCTTTGGCGGAGCAGTCTTGGGTGCATCCTTTTTCGGTGCAGCCTTTTTTGTACTGCTGCCGGCTTTTTTGAATATGCTGCCGGAGCAATACAGGAACGCGACAAGGATCAGCAGCGCAACGAAAACAACGAGCAGACCGATGATCGTCATAGAAGTGATCTCAGTGCCGTTCAGTTTCTCTGTGCCGCGCAGAACCTTGTCTGCAAGCATGACGGGATACGAAAACATGGAAAGACCTCCCTTATTATTACATACAAATTTATTATACTCCTTTTTCCCGAAAAACGCAAGTGCTGAATGCAGAAATTTACAGCACTGCTTTGTGAAGAAAATTGGCGCTTTTCCCCATGTTCTGTTTTTGCGTGCAAAAATGCCCCGAAACGCTTTGCTTTCGCTTCGGGGCATCGGTTGATATTTTGTTTTTTCGTGCAGTCAGATTCAATTCTGAATACGGAAATCATGCGCCGCAGCAGACATTTTCCGGAACATCACTTTTTCTTCTGATAGAAAACAAAGCCGTCCTCTGTTTTCACTTTTGTATACCCGATCTTCTCATAGAACGCATTTGTTCTCACATTCCAGCACGGTGTATCCAGATTGATCTCACGGACATCCGGAAAATGGTTTTCTATGCATTCCATCAAACGGATTCCATAGCCTTTTCTGTGATAGATGCTGTCAATAAAGATCCTGCCGATATATAGGCTCCCATGTTCCGCATCCGGAAAAAGAACAGCCGCACCGATTACTTCCCCATCTGCGGCTGCATAATATAAATGGCCTTCCTCTGCCATTTTTCTGTGCCATTCGGCTGAATCATAATCAGGCGGACAGTCTCCTGCTTTTCCGCCGACATATATATCCGTTTCAAATGCTCTGACAGACATACGCATGATCATCTCAGCCTGTGCAGGTTCTGCTTTTATGATATCCATTCACGTTTCTCCCTGTACGTCAGATTTTTGTGTATTGTTTTCGGCTTGATGCAGCGCCGCCGGAATTTCAAAGACGGGAAAATATCCGTTTCAGTCATGGCAGTGACAGCGGCCGCGTATCTCATCCAGACAGAGCAGGGCATTCAGCATATTTCACGAAATCGCTGTAAAACGCAGAATTATAGATCTCTATCAGTACTTCTGCATCTGCGGTTTCTGCTTTCCTGTATTCGATCAGCATGATGATCGCCTTCGCAAATGCACAGCAGTCCGCTTAAACAGTTTCTTCTTTCCGCTTGATGACGAAGCCGAATGAACGCGGACCGGCGTTGCAGCAGATCGCTGCGCCGAAATTCCAGTAGCCCTCCGGCGGATAGCCGAGTGCTTTGGTCAGAGCAGCGCCCAGATCTTCCGCGATTTTCTTATCTGCGCCGTACATGACGATATAGGGCGAATGCGGCTGGATATCCGCCTTGACGACCTCGACCATTTTCGGGATGATACTCTGTTCGCCGCGAATTTTCTGGATCACGCTTGACTGACAGTTGCAGATACGGCAGAACGGTTTCAGACCGAGCAGTTCGCCGGCAAATGCGGCGGCTGCGCTGACTCTGCCGGAGCGCTTGACATATTTCAGCGTCATCGGCACAAAATAAAGTCCGGCATGGCGTGCCCAGTCCTCCATATAGTCAGTGATCTCCGGAACGCTTGCGCCGCGTGCGAGCATTTTCGCCGCTTCCACGACCGCATAGCCGTAAGTCGCAGTATAGTTTCTGCCGTCAACAAGATGAATTTTCATCTGACTGTCCGGATGGTCAGCATAGAACTGCTCACGCATCTGAACAGCATTATTATATGTACCGGAGCCGCCCGAACCGATCGACATATAGATCAGATCGGTATAGCCCTCTTTTTCGATCGCTTCATAGGCTTCCAGAATTTCAAAGGGCGTGACCTGTGCCGTTGAGGGATATTCCTGCGCACGGTCGATCATCTCATAAAATTCATCCTTTGTGAAATCGAGTTCTTCCCGCAGTGCTTTTCCCTCGATCGTGATCGGCATACAGAGCATATAGATACCCAGTTCCTCTGCACGCGCTTTGGCTATATCACTGACCGAATCGGTCATCAGCTTTATTTTTTGTTTCAGCATCTTTGTTGATTCCTTTCTCAGATCTGACTGATATCATATTCCCGCGGCGCATCCGGTTCCCAGTCCGCCTTCGCCCAGCGGCCGTCGCAGGTGAGTCCTGCAAAGTCATGCTGCCGGAGTACCTCATAAGCGGCAATGGCAACGGAGTTTGAGAGATTCAGGCAGCGCAGTGTTTCACGCATCGGGATCCTGACGCATCGCTCCGGATTTGCTTTCAGCAGTTCGTCATCCAGACCGGTATCCTCTCTGCCGAAAAACAGGAAGGTTTCTTCCGGATAGCAGACATCGGTATAGAGCGTTCCGGTTTTTGCCGTGAAGTAGAAATAGGGGTTCTGCGCGGACGCTGCCGGATGCTGTGCGAAAAAATCATCGAGGTTCTGATAATGAAAAATATCCAGTTTATCCCAGTAATCAAGTCCGGCGCGCTTCAGCTTGGCATCGTCGATCCGGAATCCGAGCGGATGGATCAGATGCAGTGCAGCACCGGTTACGGCACAGGTACGTGCAATGCTGCCTGTGTTTTGCGGAATGCGCGGTTCAACAAGAACAAAATGCAGTTTTGGCAAAATAAACCCATCCTTTTTCATAATCGGTATCAGAGATGCTCTGCATAAGCTGCCGGCTCTGCGGCATAATAACAGCAATCCACAAGGAAAGGAGCCGGAACATCATGCAGATGCAGGCAATCGCAAAAGGAATGGCTGTCGGCGCAGCGGCGGGAATGCTCGGCTATCTGGTCAGCAGCGCATCCGCAGGCGAAAAATCGAAATTCAAGCGCCGGACAGTCAAGGCAGCAAAAGCGATCGGCGCTGTCATGAACAGCGTATCCGAGATGCTGCACTAAGCTGCACGAAAAAACAATATCTTTACGCTTCGCAGCGGAATTCCCCCTGCGGAGCATACATTTTTCAGATATCCGGATTGTTTTTGCGGTATGCAAGATAGCTCTCCAGAATAATGACAGCGGCAACGGCATCGACGACCGCCTTGCGCTTTTTGCCGCGTGTATTGGTCACATTGAGGATCTGGTGCGCCGATACGGTCGTACATCGTTCGTCCCAGAGTACAACGGGAATGCCGGTCAGTTCTTCGAGCAGCTTTGCGAATGCTTCGCATTTCTGCGCCCGTGCGCCGCAGCTCCCGTCCATATTTTTCGGATGCCCGACAACGATCCGTTCTGCCTTGGCATCCTTTGCAGCCTGTGCAGTTTTTTCGGCACAGGTCTGAAAACATTTTTCCGTCAGGACACCTGCCGGCGAAGCGATCATCTCCGAACGGTCACAGACCGCCCAGCCGGTTCGGGTATCTCCGAAATCAACACCGAATAATATCATATATAGTATGCCTCCGTCAGACCGGCATTGCGGTATGCGCATCCTGCGGCAGATGTGAGGAATCATTCTTGAAGATCAGCCGCCAGCCCGTTTCCGTATCATATTCAACAAGCGATACGGCAGTATTATCGCCCCAGCCGACATCCATGATGCCGCTGAGCGAACCGCTTTCGACAAAGCTGAGGAAATTCCGCACCGCACAGCCGTGTGAAAATACAGCGACTGTTTTCTCCGGATTTTCCATTGCGATCTTCTGCATCACACTGCGCATCCGTTCGTAAACATCGCGCATTGCATCACCGTCCGGCGCATGAAAATCCTGCATCCGTTCGCGCCAGATCTGAAACAGCTTCGGATATTCCGTCCGCAGGTCGGACATTTTTCTGCCCTCCCAGCTTCCGACATTGATCTCACGCAGTTCATATTCGGAGATCATATCCAGTCCGTGAAACTGATTGACCGCCTCCGCAGTCTGCCTTGCACGCCGAAACGGACTGCAATAGATCGCGTCAAGCGGTATCTGCCGGAATCTTTCTGCCAGAAACGTGAGCTGCTGCTTTCCTTTATCAGTCAGTGCAGTATCAATGCCGCCCTGAAAAAACGGTACGACATTTCCCTCTGCTTCAGCATGGCGGATCAGATACAGCTTTGTTACCATGCCCTGACACTTCCGGTCAGTTCGGCGGCAGAGGCAATATGGTTGCTGTCGAGCCAGTCATTCAGCTCGTCAATGATGCGCAGCGGCGCATACGGATCCTGAACGATCGCCGTACCGACCTGAACAGCAGAAGCACCTGCCATCATCAGTTCAGCGGCATCTTCGCCGGACATAACACCGCCCATGCCGATGACCGGCAGGGAAACGGCATTTGCGACCTGCCAGACCATCCGGACTGCGACCGGAAAGATCGCCGGACCGGAGAATCCGCCCATATTATTATGCAGGATCGGTCTGCGTGTGCGCAGGTCAATGCGCATACCGAGCAGGGTATTGATAAGTGAAAGTGCATCTGCGCCCTCTGCCTCGACCGCCTTTGCGATCTCGGTAATGCTCGTAACATTCGGGGAGAGTTTGACGCAAAGCGGCTTTCTCGTTGCGGCACGGACAGCCTTTGTGACCTGTGCGGCAGCGGTGCAGGATGTACCGAATGCGGCACCGCCCTGCTTGACGTTCGGGCAGGAGATATTCAGCTCGATCATGTGAACATCGGTCTTATCGAGCTTTGCCGCGACTTCTGCGCATTCTTCCGGTGTCGAGCCTGCGATATTCGCAAAAATGACCGTATCGCACTGCATCAGATGCGGCAGTTCATTTGCAAGAAAAGCGTCAATGCCGGGATTTTGCAAACCGACGGAATTCAGCATTCCCATCGGTGCTTCCGCGACACGCGGCGGCAGATTGCCGGTGCGCTTTGTACCGGTCGTACCTTTTGTAGCGATGCCGCCGAGCTTTGAAAGATCGTAATATTTTTCATATTCTCTGCCGTATCCGAATACGCCGGATGCAGGGATGATCGGGTTTTTGAACGGAATGCCGCAGATATTGACGGACAGATCAGCCATTACCAGATCACCTCCTCAGCATTGAACACAGGGCCGTTTTTGCAAACGTGCTGATACTGCTCATCGCCGTGTTCATCCTTCGTTCTGCAAGCGCAGACAAGGCACGCACCGATGCCGCAGCCCATACGTTCTTCGAGTGACACCTGACAAGGGATGCCGTATGCCGCCGCAAGGGATGCAGTCGCTCTGAGCATCGGCATCGGGCCGCAGGCGCAGATCAGAGCAGGCTTTTCCGCCTTGATCTCCTCCTCCAGCGGCAGTGTAACAAGTCCGCTTCTGCCGGCAGAGCCGTCATCGGTACAGAGAATCGTTTTTGCACCTGCCGCGGCGAAATCATCCTGCAAAATAACAGCATCTTTGTTCCGGAAACCGCAGATCACAACGGCATTGCTGCCGGAATACTGCGCAAGCGGGAGCATCGGGGGTGTACCGATACCGCCGCCGACAAGGATCACACGCGCATCCTTTTCGGGGAGCGTAAAGCCGTGACCGAGCGGTGCAAGCATATTGACCGTATCGCCGGCACGCAGTGCAGACAGTTCCTTTGTGCCCTTTCCGCGTACTTCAAAGACGATGCGGAGTGTTCCCTCTGCTTTGTCGATCCCGCAGATCGAGATCGGCCGCCGCAGCGTAAAACTGCCGTCCGGCAGGAGATTGACGAACTGTCCCGGTTCTGCCTTTGCAGCGGCATCCGGACATTCAATGACCATGCTCCATGCGGCATCCGTGAGCTGCTCCATAGAACGGATCTTATATGTCAGCTTTTCGGTATATTTATCCTGTTTCATTTATCTATCACCATATATATGTATGATCGGCAGAATCGCCGTTGATTTATCAGCCGATGCTGATATAAGAAGTCAGATCCTCTTTCATGCGGAGTGCTTCTCTGCGTGCTGCTTCTGCGAAATCATGCTCATCGCAGCCTTCCTTTTTATATGCACACATAATGGCACGGGAGCTGTTGACGATCGCGCCGAGACCGTTTTCATCAAACCCGCCTGCGATGCCTGCTGCACCGCCGCCCTGTGCGCCGTAGCCCGGTACAAGGAACATAGTATGCGGCATACGCTTTCTCAGCTCGACAAGCTGCTCCGGATAGGTCGCGCCGACAACTGCGCCGACTGCGCTGTATCCGAACTGACCGATCGTATCCGCGCCCCATTCTTCACATTTATCGCCCATTCTCGCATACAGCGGAACGCCGTCGATCAATAGATCCTGAAATTCTCCGGATGACGGATTCGAGGTCTTGCAGAGGACAAAGATACCCTTATCGCGCTCTTTGCAGACACCGAGCAGCGGAGAGATGCCGTCCGTGCCGAGATATCCGTTGACGGTCAGTGCATCTGCGCCGAACGGCTCGCATTCGGTCGTACCGATCATGCAGGAGCCGAGATGTGCGGCGGTATAGGCTTCCATCGTTGCGCCGATGTCGTTGCGCTTTGCATCGGTGATGACATACATTCCTTTGAGCTTGGCATAGCGGATCGTGCGCTCCATTGTTTTGACACCGTGATGGCCGTACATTTCGTAGTAAGCAGCCTGGATCTTGACTGCCGGTACAATATCGCAGAGTGCGTCGATCAGCAGCTGGTTATAGCGGAAGATCGCCTTTGCGGCGGCTTTGAGCGTTTCGCCGTCTTCCTCAAGAAAATTCTTGCGGATATAAGCCGGCACATAGTCGAGCTTCGGATCCAGACCGGCAACGGTCGGATTCTTCATGCTGATGATTCTGGAAATCAAGCGATCGAAAGACATAGCCGATATCTCCTTTATATGTAAAAAGTTCAGAATATGGATGCAGTAAGCATAATGAACCATATTATACGATCATATTATACCACATCAACCCCGATACAGTCAAGAGCAATTTTCAGCGGCGGCATATCGGGCAGAGGAAAAATCGCCGTCAGATTCCGGCGCATCGCAGCAGATCAAATGTTCTGCTCTAAGGATAACTAAAAAAGCCGCGTTTCAACTTGCGAAACGCGGCGAAATTGCCAAATATTTCCGATGCTGCTTGACAAACTGCGGAGAGTAGAATATAATAGTAGAATGCCCGATTAGGCATATGCGGCTTTTTTTCGCATAATAGTATAGCATAGATTCGATGGCTTGTCAAGTCCCCCGGCGGAAAAATTTTTCCGGCGCGGCGCTGCTGCCGGAATGCTGTGCGCCGCGATACAAAAGACAGGAGGTTTTTGCCCATGAGCCCTAAAACCAATCCGGAAACGCAGACGATGGTTGCGGTCAAGGATGTGCAGGTCGGAAAAAACACACGCAAGAGCTTCGGCAAAATTGATGAGGTATTGCAGATGCCGAACCTCATCGAGGTGCAGAAAACATCTTATCAGTGGTTTTTAACGGAAGGTCTGCGCGAGGTGTTCCGCGATGTTGCGGCGATTACCGATTTCAACGGCAATCTCGAACTGAGCTTCATTGACTACCGCATTGACGACACCCCGAAATACACCATTCTGGAGTGCAAGGAACGCGATGCAACATACGCTGCTCCGCTGCGCGTCAAAGCGCGGCTCTGGAACAAGGAGACCGATGAGGTCACAAGCAGTGAGATCTATATGGGCGATATGCCCCTGATGACCGAAAGCGGCACCTTTGTCATCAACGGTGCAGAGCGTGTAATCGTTTCACAGCTCGTTCGTTCTCCGGGCGTATACTACAGCTTTACCCGTGATAAATCCGGTAAAACGCTGTTCACGACAACTGTTATCCCGAACCGCGGTGCGTGGCTGGAATACGAAATGGATTCCAACGATGTCGTGTCGGTCAAGATCGACAAGAACAGAAAGATCCCGATCACAAAGTTCATCCGTGCGCTCGGTCTCGGTACAAATGAGGAGATCATCGAGCTGTTCGGTGACGATCCCAGACTGAAGGCGACCATCGAGCAGAAAGAAGAAGGCATCACCGATGATGCCGAGAAGAATATCAACGAGGCACTGCTCGAAGTCTATAAGAAACTGCGTCCGGGCGATCCGGCGACAGTCGATGCGGCAAAAACGCTCGTCAATAATCTGTTCTTTGATCCGAAGCGCTATGATCTCTGCCGTTTCGGAAGATATAAATATAACAAGAAGCTGGGCATCGGCTCCCGTCTGATCGACCAGACACTTTCGCGTGATGTCGTCAGCTTCATGACCGGTGAACTGATCGCAGTCGCCGGTACAAAGGTCACGCCGGCACTTGCACAGGAGATCGAGCAGGCAGGTGTATATGAGGCGTTTGTTGAAGCGGAAGTCCGCGAAACACACGTTGACGAGAAAAAGCATGAGCTGGTCGCAGAGTTCGTTGAACGTGAAGTCAAGGTACTCGGCAGCGGCATGGTCGATATCACACCCTATGCCTCTGCACTGATCGACGGCTTTGTGCAGGAAGATTACGGCATCAACGAGAAAGTTTCCGCAAGAGTCCTGAAAGGACTTCTGGAAGATGCCGACGGCGATCCTGACAGACTCGGCAATGCGATCCGCACAAATAAGGATGTCCTCGTTCCGAAGCATATCGTCCGTGATGATATCTTCGCTACGATCAGCTATTTCTGCAACCTCTGCGACGGTCTGGGCAATATCGACGATATCGACCACCTCGGCAACCGCCGTATCCGTTCGGTCGGTGAGCTGCTCCAGAACCAGTTCCGCATCGGCTTTGCAAGAATGGAGCGCGTCATCCGTGAGCGCATGGGTCTCCAAGCGCAGGATGCCGAAACGCTGACACCGCAGACACTTGTGAATATCCGTCCGATCACAGCGGCGATCAAGGAATTCTTCGGTTCTTCTCCGCTGTCACAGTTCATGGACCAGAATAACCCGCTGGCAGAGCTGACGCATAAGCGCCGTCTGTCTGCACTGGGCCCGGGCGGTCTGACCAGAGACCGTGCAGGTTTCGAGGTGCGTGACGTTCACTATTCTCACTACGGCAGAATGTGCCCGATCGAAACGCCTGAAGGTCCGAACATCGGTCTGATCTCCTACCTCGCATCGTTTGCGCGCATCAATATCTACGGCTTCATTGAAGCTCCGTACCGCAAGGTCGATAAGACGACCGGCGCAGTCACGGACGAAGTCGTTTACATGACCGCCGATGTGGAAGATAACTACTATGTCGCACAGGCGAACGAGCCGCTGACTGAGGACGGCAAATTCGCACGCCGCCGCGTTACTGCCCGTCACCGCGACCAGATCCTTGAATGCGATCCTTCGCTGATCGACTTCATGGATGTTTCCCCGAAGATGGTTGTTTCCGTTGCGACGGCGATGATCCCGTTCCTTGAGAACGATGACGCGAACCGTGCCCTCATGGGCTCGAATATGCAGCGTCAGGCTGTTCCGCTCCTCAAGACCGAGCGTCCGTTTGTCGGTACCGGTATGGAGTATAAGGCTGCCGTGGATTCCGGCGTCTGCGTCCTTGCAAAGGAAGCAGGTACGGTCGTTTCCGTCAGCGCAGATGAGGTCGTTATCAAGTACGGCGCACGCGAGGACGATGTCCGCCGCTATCCGCTGATCAAATTCCAGCGCAGCAACCAGGGTACCTGCGTCAACCAGAGACCGATCGTCGCAGTCGGCGATCAGGTGAAGGAAGGACAGGTCATTGCCGACGGCCCTGCGACCTGCGACGGCGAAATTTCCCTCGGAAAGAATGCCCTCATCGGCTTCATGACATGGGAAGGCTATAACTATGAGGATGCTGTTCTGCTGAATCAGCGTCTTGTCCGTGAGGACGTTTTCACCTCTGTTCATATTGAAGAATATGAGCTGGAATGCCGCGATACCAAGCTCGGCGCAGAAGAGATCACCCGTGATATCCCGAATGTCAGTGAAGATGCACTGAAAGACCTCGATGACCGCGGTATCATCCGCATCGGTGCAGAGGTCCATGCAGGCGATATCCTTGTCGGTAAGGTCACCCCGAAGGGCGAGACCGAGCTGACTGCCGAGGAAAGACTGCTCCGCGCGATCTTCGGTGAGAAGGCTCGCGAGGTGCGTGATAATTCCCTGAAAGTGCCGCACGGCGAATCCGGTATCGTTGTCGATGTCAAGATCTTCGACCGCGATAACTGCGATGAACTCGGTCCGGGCGTCAATCAGATCGTCCGCTGCTATATCGCACAGAAACGTAAGATCTCTGTCGGCGACAAGATGGCGGGCCGTCACGGAAACAAGGGTGTTGTTTCCCGTATCCTGCCGGAAGAAGATATGCCGTTCCTCGAAGACGGTACACCGCTCGATATCTGCCTGAATCCGCTGGGCGTTCCGTCCCGTATGAATATCGGTCAGGTGCTCGAAGTTCACCTCGGCATGGCGGCAAAGGCACTCGGCTGGCACATCATGACACCTGTCTTTGACGGCGCACATGAAGATGATATCCGCGGATGCTTCCGCCTTGCACAGGAGAAGAATGAGGCGATCAATGCCGAAAAGACGGAGCAGACCTTTAAGCTCAGCCCGATGGACAAGGTCATTGATACCACTTCGATCCCGCTTTCCGAAGACGGTAAATTCACCGTCTATGACGGAAGAACCGGCGAAAAATTCGATAACCGCGTTACCGTCGGTTATATGTACTATCTGAAACTCCACCACCTCGTTGATGATAAGATCCACGCACGTTCTGTCGGCCCGTATTCGCTGGTCACACAGCAGCCGCTCGGCGGTAAGGCACAGTTCGGCGGTCAGCGTTTCGGTGAAATGGAAGTCTGGGCGCTCGAAGCATACGGCGCTGCCTATACGCTTCAGGAGATCCTGACGGTCAAGTCGGACGATACGACCGGCCGTGTCAATACCTATGAGGCGATCGTCAAGGGACAGAATGTTCCGAAGCCGGGTATTCCGGAATCCTTCAAGGTGCTGATCAAGGAAATGCAGTCACTCGGTCTGGATGTCCGCGTTCTTGACGAGGATCATCAGGAGATCGACCTCAAGCAGAGCTTTGACGATGATCTCCCGCCGCGCGGCTCTTCCGATTTCGATGATGAAAACACCGCAGATACGACACATTACGAGAATGAGGATATGGGTGCTGCCGGTTACAATACCGCAATGTACGGCGAGGATACCGAGATCAATGAACCCGATAACACAGATGCAGATTCCTCTGCGGAGGATGATGAGGATGAGTTCGGTTTCGACGATCAGGATGATTCCGCTGCCTACGAGGAGAACGCCGACGAGGACGATCTTTTCGGTGCAGACGATCTGTAATCCCGATCACGCGAACGAAACGGTAATATGCAGCGCAGCAGCCTGAATATGACTGCGCTGCATCCCCGACATATAACAAGGAGGGAACACTTTGGAATTCACCACCTTTGATTCCATAAAAATCGGTCTTGCATCCCCTGAGCAGATTCAGAAGTGGAGCTACGGCAAGGTCGAGCGTCCGGAAACCATCAATTACCGTACCCAGAAGCCGGAAAAGGGCGGTCTGTTCTGCGAAAAGATCTTCGGACCGACAAAAGACTGGGAATGCTACTGCGGAAAGTTCAAGAAGGTTCGCTTCAAGGGCAAGGTCTGCCCGAACTGCGGTGTTGAGATCACCAGAGCAAAAGTCCGCCGCGAGCGTATGGGCCATATCGAGCTTGCTGCGCCGGTCGCACATATCTGGTATTTCAAGGGTACGCCTGCCTGCATCCGTCAGGTACTCGGCGACCTGTCCCAGAAGGATCTGGAAGCTGTTATCTATTTCACAAAATATATCGTCACCGATCCCGGCGATCCGGATCCGGTGCATGAAGGTCAGTATGTGACCGGTCTTGTCAAGCAGCAGACGCTCTCCGAGGAAGAATATCAGCAGGCAAATGCGAAGAACCCCGGCGCGTTCAAGGCTGAGATCGGCGCAAACGCGATCCTCCATCTGCTTCAGGAATTCAGTCAGGATCGCTATGATAAATTCCGCGATCAGCTCATTTACGAAGGCAAGCTGAATCTCGAACCGGATGAACTGGAAGCCTGCAAAAACTGCGAACTCGGCAGAAACTGCCGCGAATGCTCCTTCTGCTCTGCCGCAGAAGATGAGGAATGGAAGAACAACCTCGTTATGGCGTGCGAGCAGCTCAAAACTGAGGTCAAGAAGCTCGATGAAAAATCAACCAGCAGAAGCGCATCGCAGAAATCCCAGAAGCGCGGCAAGCTGCTGAAGCGCCTTGAGATCCTCGAAGCATTCCGCCAGTCCGGCAACCGTCCGGAGTGGATGGTCATGACGATCCTGCCGGTCATTCCGCCGGATATCCGTCCGATGGTCATGCTCGACGGCGGCAGATATGCTACTTCTGACCTGAATGACCTCTACCGCAGAGTGATCAACAGAAACAACCGTCTGGAGCGTATGCTCCAGCTCAATGCGCCGAGCATCATCGTCCGCAATGAAGCACGTATGCTTCAGGAAGCTGTCGACGCCCTCATCGACAACGGCAGACACGGCAAGGATGTCACCGGCCCGAATAACCGTAAGCTGAAATCCCTTTCGGATATCCTGAAAGGTAAGCAGGGACGTTTCCGTCAGAACCTGCTCGGTAAGCGTGTTGACTATTCCGGACGTTCCGTTATCGTTGTCGGACCGGAACTGAAAATGTATCAGTGCGGCCTGCCGAAGGAAATGGCTCTGGAACTGTTCAAGCCGTTCATTCTGAAGCGTCTTGTCGATATGGGCAAGATCCAGAATATCAAGTCCGCCCGTAAAAAGGTTGACAGACCGGATGACGATGTCTGGGATGCACTCGAACACGTTATCAAGGAGCATCCGGTTCTCCTGAACCGTGCGCCTACCCTGCACAGACTGGGTATTCAGGCATTTGAGCCGGTACTCGTTGAAGGCAGAGCCGTTAAGCTGCATCCGCTGGTTTGTACTGCATTTAACGCCGACTTCGACGGCGACCAGATGGCTGTTCACCTGCCGCTTTCCGCCGAGGCACAGGCTGAGGCAAGATTCCTGATGCTCGCAGCAAATAACCTGCTGAAACCGTCTGACGGTAAGCCGGTTGCTGTTCCGACACAGGATATGCTGCTCGGTTCCTATTACCTCACGATGGTCAAGGACGGCGAACCCGGTGAGGGCAAGGTGTTCCGCGATGTCGATGAGGCAATGATGGCTTATGATGAGCATGATATCACCCTGCACTCCAAGATCAAGGTTCGCATGACGAAGGAAGTCGGCGGTCAGAAGGTTTCCAGAATCATCGACTGCACAGCCGGCAGACTGATCTTCAATGAGATCATCCCGCAGAATCTCGGCTTCGTCAACAGAAGCGATCCGGAACATGAATTCGATCTGGAGATCACACAGGTCGTCAAAAAGAGCGTCCTTTCCAAGATCATTGACCAGTGCCTGAAGGTTCACGGCGTGACCGCGACCGCAGAAGTTCTCGACCGCATCAAGGCGCTCGGTTATAAATATTCGACCAGATCCGGTCTGACCGTTGCTGTTATCGACGCTGTTATTCCGCCGCAGAAGAAGGATATCCTTGCGGCTGCCGATGCAGAAGTGGATGCGCTCAATGAGCAGTATCAGTACGGCTATATCTCCGGAGAGGTCAAGTATGAGAAGGTTTGTAAGGTCTGGGCAGATGCGACCGATCAGATCACCGAAGCACTCAAAGCAAACTTCGACCCGTTCAACCCGATCAACATCATGGCGGATTCCGGAGCCCGTGGTTCTATCAACCAGATCCGTCAGCTCGCAGGTATGCGTGGATTGATCGCAAACACATCCGGTGCAACGATCGAAATTCCGGTTCGTTCCAATTACCGTGAAGGTCTGAACATTTCCGAATACTTCATTTCGAGCCGAGGCGCTCGTAAAGGTCTGGCTGATACCGCACTTCGTACTGCGGACTCCGGTTACCTGACACGTCGTCTGGTCGATGTTTCGCAGGATGTTATCATTCGTGAGATCGACTGCGGTTCGACAGAGGGTATTGAGGTCTACTGCATCAATGACGGCGAACGTGACCTCGAAACCTTGCAGGAGCGTCTGGTCGGCAGATATCTCGTTGAGGATCTCCGCGATGAGAAATCCGAGCTGTTTGTTCCGAAAACACGCGCAATGACCATGACCGATGCACAGCGCATTGTCGATGCCGGCATCACCCACGTTACGATCCGTTCGGTTCTGGGCTGTAAGGCAAAGAAGGGCGTTTGCGCAAAGTGCTACGGTCTGAACCTCGCAAACGGCAATCTTGTTTCTGTCGGTGAAGCTGTCGGTATCATCGCCGCACAGTCGATCGGTGAGCCGGGTACACAGCTCACGATGCGTACCTTCCATACGGGCGGTATCGCAAACGCAGAAGATATCACACAAGGTCTGCCGCGTGTTGAGGAGCTGTTTGAATCCAGACGGCCGAAGAACGGTGCGATCCTTGCAAAAACTTCCGGTACGGTCAATATGACCGAGGAAAACGGTATCAAGACGATCACCATTCACGATCCGGAAACCAATACCGATTCCACACCGTATACCATTCCGTATAACTATCACCTCGCACCCAATATCAAGGACGGTGCTGAGGTACAGCGCGGCAGCAGACTGACCACCGGTTCGATTTATCCGATGGATCTGCTCGACATTCTCGGCGTACAGGCGGTTCAGAATTATATCATCGAAGAAATTCAGTATGCATACCGTCAGCAGGGCGTTGGTATCAACGATAAGCACATCGAAGTTATCGTTCGCCAGATGATGCGCAAGGTACTGATTGCTGATCCGGGCAGCAGCTACCTGCTTCCGGAAGCAATGGTCGATAAGCGTGAAGTTGAAACGATCAATGCAGGCATTCAGGCTCGTATGGATGCAGGCGAAACGGATCTGCGTCTTGTCACGACCAGACCGTCGCTGCTTGGTATCACCAAGGCATCGTCTTCCTCTGAATCCTTCATGTCCGCCGCATCCTTCCAGGAAACGGCAAAAGCACTCACCGATGCCGCGATCAACGGCAAGAGCGATTATCTGCTCGGTTTGAAGGAAAATGTTATCATCGGTAAACTGATTCCTGCCGGAACAGGTATGTCACGTTATAACAATGTTCAGGTTGCCCGTGCAGACGGGTATCCGACAGATTATCAGCAGCCGCAGATGCCGCTGTAATTGACCAGTAAAAGGGGGATTCCGGCAGCGGAGTCCCCCTTATGTTTTGAAGATAGAGAAGGAGAAAAGGCATGAACAAAGGAAAAGGCATCCGTTTGGGTGCTGTCTGTTTCGGTGCGGCAATGCTGCTGTACTGCGGCGCGGCACTTCCGGTTTATGCAGAACCGGACGAAACAGAAGCTGATCCGGCGGCTGTTACGGATGTGACCGATATGACGGCGGCAATAGAAGAAGAAACCACTGTCACGGAAGAATCATCTGAAACGGAAGATACAACAACAGAAGAATCCACCACCGATACAACCACCGGAACGACCGCCGAACGCACGGAAATGACACCGCCCGATCCGCTGGATATGATCCAATCAGAAGAAAATGCGGACGGCGTAACGATCACATCTTTCCGCTGGACTTGTGAAAATACAGTCGAGATTCCGGCAAAGATCGGCGGAAAACCGGTCACGGAAATTGCACCCGAAGCATTCAAATACTGCTATGCGGATGCCGTTCTGCTTCCTGACACCATTACGAAGATCGGCGACCGTGCATTTGAGGGCTGTGCATATTTGCAGAGCATGACGCTCCCGAAAAACTGCGTCAGTATCGGCACATCGGCATTTTCCGGCTGTACTACACTGGAAACCGTCACGCTGTCTGACAGCATACAGGAAATCGGACAGGATGCGTTCGCAGATACGCCGTTTTTGTCGCAGCAGACCGGTGATGCCGTGATCCTCGGAAACGGCATCCTCTATGCCTATCACGGAACGGCTGCGGAATATACCGTACCGGAAACTGTACGCATCATCGGCGCAAAAGCGTTTTCCGGTGCGGAATCGCTGCGCAAAATTGTCATTCCGCAGAATGTATCACAGATCCAGCAGGGCGCATTTGCCGGATGTACGGCGCTTACAGAGATCGAATCGCCGGATACGCTCGAATTTCTCGCCGCCGATGCGTTCACAGATACCAAATGGATGACAAACAGCAAAGAGGACTATATCATTCTCGGAAAAATACTCGTTGCTTATCACGGAAAAGACAGCGTTGCGGATGTGCCGGACGGCATTCAGATCATCAATGCAGAGGCATTTGCGGCGCAGAACGGTATCACGACCGTACATCTGCCGGAAAGTGTCCGTGAAGTGCGTGACGGCGCATTTCGGGATTGTCCGTCCTTGCAGGTTGTGGAATTCGGGGATGATCTGACCGTGATCGGTGCAGATGCGTTCCGGAATTGCCGGACGCTGAATTATCTGCGGCTCGGCCATGCACTCGAAACGATCGGCGATCATGCGTTTGCAGGCTGTGCAAGTCTGGTCGAGGTGTATCTGCCGGATACGGTCAATACGATCGGGGAGCAGGCGTTCGGCTATGGCTATGATGAAGAAAAGGGATATCTGCGCATGAAAAATGAAATGGTGCTGTATGCAAATTCAGCTGTGATACGCGGATATGCAGAGGCAGAGGGAATTGCGCATGAGCCGCTTCCGGATGCAGAAAACACCGAACCTGCACCGGTCGTAACAGAACCGGAAAATGCAAGTCCGGGATTCGGAAAAGTGCGCGGAAAGGCTTGGATTCCGGCGGTCGGACTGGGCGGCGTCCTCGTAATTGTCGGCGGTGCGACATGGTTCATCCGCAGGAAAAAGGAATCCGCCGAATGACCGTGTAAATATTGTATAATAAAAGTCAGCGTTCACTGTTTCTCAAAGTGAACGCTGACTTCTTTCATTTTTTGGCAATGTCATCAAGAATTTTCTGCCGCAGTTCGGCAGGGGGGGCTGCGGCAGTCTGCCGCATCATTGCCGGAATATCCGGATGCACAGCGGAAACGCTTTGCACTTTTCCGGTATTGCCCTGAACCAATCTCTGTGCCCTGCGCCGGAGCAAAATTCCGCCGATGCCGCCGAGCAGGAGCAGTCCGGCAGCAAGATAAACCAAACGGAACGGATGCTGTTTCTGCGATGTTGATTCCAAACCGGCCGCGCCGACCGCACCGATGATATAGTCATCCTGCACGCCGCCGAGATCGAGTGTATCTTCTTCTGCAACTGCTGCAATTGCATATTCTGCATCCGGATCACTTTGTTCTGCTTCGGAATCTGCGCCGGAATCTTCGGCAGCATCGCCGCGAAATTCGCTCCATTCGCTGTCCGGCTCAGGCGGTGTATCCGCTTCATCCGGCTGCTCGGACGCAGTCAGATGGATGCCGTCACATTCATAAAACTGCACAGCATCGCCGTATTTTTCCGAATATTCATCCATAAACGCCCGCAATTCCGGCGAGGGATTCTCCAGATCAACGCCGATCGAAACGCAGTTTTGCTCCTGATCGAGCCCCCATGCATACATTCCTTCGACTTTAGGGGATTCTGCGATCGAATCCATAATTCCATAGAGCATATCGTTTGAATAATTCTGATCGACAAAGCTGACGCTTTCCTGATTTTCGATCTGCTCCAGAATCATCGCCTTAACCTGTTCGGCATCTGCACCGGCGGCAATGCCGAATACAAGATGATCGGTGTCCCCTGTTTCCGACCAGACACCGGATACCCCATCCGGATAATCGCCCTCCCAGCTCTGATACAGCGCATAGGCATCCGGATAAACCGTGACCGCCTGCACGGGAATATTGCCCGTGAACAGCATCAGCGCGGTCATGACTGCACATAATATCGAACCTTTCATATCTGATCTCCTTCCTCCAGCGCGGCACGCAGCTTTTTCAGCGCACGCCGCCAGCATCGGTATACGGCAGGGAGTGAGCATTGCATCGCGGCGGAGATCTCCGCAAAGGACAGCTCTGCGTCCGTCCGTAACAGAACAGCGGCGCGTTCCTTGTCCGTCAGCGTATCGAGCGCCTGCCGGATCGCGGCTTGCAGCAGCAGATCAGCCGATTCTGCCGGAACGGAATCCGTCAGCGGTTCCGGTTTCTGCCGCCGGACTGCGTCGATCGCAAGATTCTGCGTCATGCGAAATATCCATGCACGCGGCTTTTTGACCGATTCTTCGGGCGGCTTTCGCCATATCCGCAGGAAAACCTCCTGCGTGATATCCTCCGCCTGCTCCTTGCTCTGCGTGATGCGGAAGGCGATCGCATAGACCGGCTTTCCGAGCGCATCATAAAGCGCGGCAAAGGCATCTGCATCCCCCGAACGGATACGCTGTAGGATTTCCTGAAGCTCCGCTTGTTTCATTCGGCGCTCCTCCCTTCTTATCAGAACGTTCTGTATCTATGACGGACAGACATACTGTTTTTTTGTGCCGCATTGCAAATATTGTATAATATGTCAAT
>JAZQOZ010000213.1:0-39343 GCA_045628085.1 Oscillospiraceae bacterium
GTATCCTTGCCGAGAATTTCAATGTCGATCTCGTCCCACGGATTTTCCTTGCCGTTGACAACATCAGACGGGCCTGTGTAGGTGAAGAACGAGGATACAACACCGTCATTCTTGATCGCCTGCATGGATGTTTCGTAGTAACCGTAGGAATAGAAATCGTTGGTGCGGAATTCGCCGCCGGAGTAGGAAGGATTCCAGTCCGGATTGGAGTCGCCGCCGTTCCATTTCTGGTCAATGCGCAGTTCGAGGTGATCGTTTACGATCTCAGCGTTCTTTTTGTACCACCAGCAGTCAAACGGCTTGCCGTTTGTCCAGCCGTCCGAAGCAAAGAAGTCGCCTGCCTGACCTGCGGAGAAGTTGGAGATCATGGTTGCCGTTGTATCCATCGGCGTACCGTAATCCTTGATGCTGCTGCCGGATGCCTGCGGGAACAGGATCGAATTTTTCAAACCGGAAAGGTCTTTGGCATTGATAATGCCGTCACCGTTCTGATCCATGTCTTTTGTCAGGCGTGAGGAAGATTTGCCAAGCAGCGCATCCATGAGTATCGCTGCATCACTGCGGTTGGCAATACCGTCACCGTTCAGGTCTGTATTCATGCCTGCAAGAACAGCTCCCGAAAGGATACCGGCTGTCAGCAGCAGTGCGCTGGATGCAGCCATGATACGAAATCTCTTTTTCATTCCGAATCCTCCTATGTGTTATCGCTCATCTCTCATTGCAGCCGTTTTTTCCGGCTTTTTTTCAGTATAGCACATTTGTCTGTATGATGATATCAAAAATACAGCTTTTTTGTCAAATCAGTATTGCATTTTTTTGACTTATCATGTATAATAAGAACGGGGTGATTTCTATGGATATCGAGCAAAAACTGACGCATCAGGCGTTTCTGAATCGGGAGCTGAGTATCTCTCATCTTGCATACGAACGGGAAAATGCATTTTTTAATAGTATTCAGGAAGGAAATGTTGCCGAAATGCAGCGTCTTTATGCGCCGCTCGGTACTTCCAATATGGGCAGACTCAGCGATAATCCGCTGCGAAACCTGCAATATCATCTGATTATCACCGTTGCACTGATCACGCGCTCCTGCATTGAGGGCGGCATGGAAATGGAAGAAGCCTATAACCTGAGCGATATCTATATCCGTGCGATCGACAAATGCACATCCGAAGATGAGATCAATATGCTGCACAGTGAACTTGTATTGGACTATGCACAGCGGATGCAGCTTATCCGGAATCAGAACCGTTATCCGAAAGCGATCACGGTCGTTGTAGACTATATTTATGACAATCTGCATACGCGGCTGACGCTTGCGGAGCTTGCGAATGTTGCAGGACTTTCCGTGCCGTATTTATCCAAGCTGTTCCGCAAGGAAGTCGGGATCACCGTTTCGGAATATATCACGCGGAAACGCATTGAAACGGCGGAAAATATGCTGCGCTATTCGGATTTTTCCTGTCTTGCGATCGCGGATTATCTGTGTTTTTCCTCGGAGAGCCATTTCATACAGGTATTCCGGAAGTATACGGGCTATACGCCAAAGCGTTACCGCGAAGCATTTTTCCGTATAAGACGATGAAAAAGCACCTGAGAACCTTTTGATTCTCAGGTGCTTTCTTATCCCATCAATATTACTGATCATCCAGCGTATGCGTGGTCAGTGTTGCGTGCTTGCCGAGGTCGCTGCCTGCGCCAGCCTTCACGATCTTCATTGCATTCTCATCATAATGTGTACGAATGACAAATGCAACAAGACCGGGGTTATTGTCCACACGAATATTCATTCTGACTGTTTCACCCGGCTTTGCGGAAACGGTCTCCGGTGTCAGTGTCATATCCGTACCGACCGCCGGGATCTCCGGCTGCTCGGAATTGACGCAGACATAGCCCGGAATAAACTTGACAGCATCCAGCTTTGCCGCATTGTCATCGGTATTCGCACTGTAGTTGGAAAGATCTGCAAAATAAACCTCGACCGGATAAATACCATCCGGTGTATTCTCATTGACCTGAACCTCAAGCTCCAGCAGATTACCGTCAAAGACATAATCCTTTCTCTTGGAAATATCAAGCCAGTATGCCTGATAGGTCTTGATACTCGGTTCGTAATCCTTTACATAGGATGCAGCATTCGTTGAACCGGTGTAAAGCTCGGTCGCATTGCTGCCGTTTGCTTCGGTCACAACTGCACCGTTGATATCCGTTTTTGCAACATAGACATTGCCGTCTTCCGCACGCTTTGTTGAAACTGCCGGTTCTTCGTCATCAAGGTTCTCCGGTGTCTCAAAAACCAGCATATGGTTCTGCGCACCGTTCTTGTCGATCACAATACCGTCACCCTCAACAGCATTTGCGCTGCTGCTGTCTGCTTTGCTGTCGTCTGCCTTGCTTTCATCAGCTTTGCTGCTGTCATCTGCACCGGATTCGCTGCTTTCCGCTGCGGAATCGCTGCTCTCTGCAACTGTAGAATCGTCACCGGATTCAATTTTCTCGCCGCAGGCAAATGCCGGCAGCGTCATAGCAGCCGCAAGCAGGGCTGCCAGAATGCGCTTATTCTTCATGTTTGACTCCTTTCAGAACTTCTGTATCAGAATTCTTCCTCTCAAAAATTCCCGTGTTTCTACACGTTCTTACCTAATTATACACAATTTCGCCCGAAAAGTCAAGTGAAATTCTTGTGACATTCCGGTATCAGATTGATAACATTCATGCAAAAAGCCATCAGAGCTGTGAAAAAACCGCACCGATCTTTTCATGCAGAACAAGATCAGCCTGCCCGTCCAGCGGCGTTGCATCGCGGTTGACAAGTGCAAGCACGCTGCCCTTGAAATAATGAACAAGACCGGCTGCCGGATAGACCGCAAGCGATGTTCCGCCGATGATCATCATATCTGCTTCGCGGATGCAGCGCACGGCTTCATCCATGACATCGTTATCGAGTGCTTCTTCATACAGCACGACATCCGGCTTGATGCGTCCGCCGCAGTCCGCACAGCAGGGTACGCCGCTGCTCTCCGTGATCGCGCTGACACCATACTTTTTTCCGCATTTCATGCAGGTATTCCGCAGGACGCTGCCGTGCAGTTCCAGAACCTTTTTGCTGCCTGCCGCCTGATGCAGCCCGTCAATATTCTGCGTCACAACGGCATTGAGTTTCCCCTGCTGTTCCCATTCCGCCAGCTTTTTATGTGCCGCATTCGGCTTTGCATCCAGACAAAGCATCTTGTCACGATAGAAACGGAAAAATTCTTCCGTATGCCGTACAAAAAATGTATGGCTGAGAATGGTCTCCGGCGGATAATCATATTTCTGATGATACAGACCGTCTACGCTCCGGAAATCCGGAATGCCGCTTTCGGTCGATACGCCTGCACCGCCGAAAAATACGATTTTCTTTGCCTGTCCGACTGCCTGCCGGAGCTGTTCGATCGCTGCTTCCATGAAAATATCCCCTTTCATTCGATCCGGTCACAGCGTAACCGGAATGGATTTGCGGAGTGCAACTGCATACAGCCAGCAGCCGCACACCGGCTTTTTCATCAGCAGGCTCAGTGCTTCCGCATACAGCCTGATCTGTTCGGTATAGGCTTCCAGTAAAGCCGCTTCATTTTTTCCGGTATCCGTCTTGTAATCCACAAGCACAATACCGTCCTGTTCCTCAAAAACCAGATCCATGATGCCCGTGACCATGCCGTCTGTTCCGGCATAATCCGTACCGATCTGTGCAAGCGGCCCTGACAGCTTCAGATCACAGATACGCACCATGAATTTCTGCTCGCGCCAGATATGCAGGGCTTTCTGCAATCGCTGATACAGCTCGGATGTGAAGAAATCCGCGATCCTGCTTTCTGCGACTGCTGCCGCCTGCCTTGCGGACAGTCTGCCTGCCTGCCGGCATCTTTCGATCTCCGCAGAGAGATCTTTTGCGGCGGCAGCAAAATCCGCATACTGCATAAAGGTATGTACCGCCGTACCGCGCTCTGAGCCTGTCATTTTACTGCCGCTGCTCCGGAACTGCGGATTCTGAAGCGGTGCATCGAAATCCTCCTGCTTTGCAAGCTCCGATACGCCGTATTTCGCGGTCAGGCCGGCAAGTCTGCTGTCATATTCCCATGCACAGCGTTCTGCAAGCAGTCCGGTCAGTGCCGTATCAGGCAATATCTGCTCCGCCGCCTGCAATTCCTGCGTATTCTCCCCATCCGCTTCGGGTACGAACGTCCAGACTGCGGCAGGCAGCGGCGGCAGACCGTCTGCACCGCATTCGATCTCCAGTTCGCGCCGCATCTGCTCGCAGGATGTATTCCGGATCAGCGCCATGAACAGCCAATCGGAAAAGCATTCTGTCCGTCCGGCTCTGCGTGCAGAAATACCGCCGCTTTCCGCCTGCAAATACGCCTCTGCGGCTATGACATCCTTACAATGCCTATCGGTATAAGGCAGCGGCAGGATCAGATATTCCCGTGCGCGTGTCAGTGCGACATACAGCAGACGCATCTCCTCGCTGATCGTTTCCTTATGATTTTTCTGGTTGATGACCGTCCACGGAAGTGATTTTCCTTTGCTGATCGTTTCCGGATCGTGCAGCTGAAAGCCGATTCCTGTCTTGCCGTGATACTGCATGGTCAGTGCGGAATCCTGCTTGGAAAAACTGTTATTGGCATCCGCAAGGATCACGAACGGTGCTTCCAGTCCCTTTGAAGAATGGATCGTCTTGATCTGCACGACATTTTCCGTTCCTGCCGGAATATTGCCTGCCGTCAGGTCACTGCCGCGGCTCAGGATCGCATCCAGATAGCGCAGGAATGCGGAAAGACCGCCGCCGCGGTTTTTCTCAAAATCTCTTGCATAGGCAGTCAGAGCGCGGAGATTCGCCTTTTTCTGTGCGCCGCCTGCCGACATCTGCATCATACCGAGAAAATCCGTACTGCGGTATATGCGCCGGATGAGCTGCTCCGGTGTATCCATAGCCGAAAAATTCCGCATCGCATCCAGAAATTCCGTCAGCGCACGGCATTTCTCCGTCAGTTCCGGTTCACGCTCCGCCATTTCCGCATCTGCACGGATACGCAGCATCGTCTGGAAAAGCTGCATCTTCGGCGCATAAAGCCGCACCTTCAAAAGATCATCGACCGTGAATCCAAACAGCGGCGAAAGCATTGCCGAGGCAACCGGTACTTCCGGCAGCGGATTGTCGATCGCACGCAGCAGATCAATCAGCAGTAAGATCTCCGGCGATTGCAGATAATCCTCACGCTTCACACCTGAGACCGGTATGCCTGCCGCTTCCAGTGCAGCCACATACAGGGGCATTTTCGTTTTGCTGCGCATCAGGAGCAGAAAATCCCGCGGTTCACAGGGACGCGGTTCGCCGTCCGCACCCTGCACCGGTGTCTGATGTGTCAGATGCCACGCGATCCGTTCTGCTGCTGCGGCAGGTCCGGTATGCGTTTCCTCGCCTGACTGCGGCAAAAGCATGATCTCGGCAGTCCGGCGATGCTCAAAATAGGATGCGCCCTGCACAAGCGCCTGCTGTGCATCATACGTGATCTCACCGACCTGTTCGGACATCAGCTGTGAAAATACATGATTGATGACCGTCACGACTTCCTCTGCGCTCCGGAAATTCTTATTCAGATGGATGCAGGTATTTTCCGTCAGTTCCGGTACGGTATACGGTGCGCCCTCATGCATCGCACGATAAAAGTTTTCGGGATTCGCATTCCGGAAACGATAGATACATTGCTTGCTGTCACCGACCACGAACAGATTTGAACCGTACCGTTCGGCGCTGCCGCCGCGCGAAAGCATCCGGAAGATCAGATCCTGCGTATTATCCGCATCCTGAAATTCGTCGATCATAATACAGACATACTGTGCAGAGAGCTGCTCTGCAAGCGGCGTTCTGCGGATCGTACCGTCCGGCAGACGCTCTGCCAGAAGCGACAGTGCAAGCCG
This sequence comes from Oscillospiraceae bacterium, assembly GCA_045628085.1. Lineage (GTDB taxonomy): Bacteria > Bacillota > Clostridia > Oscillospirales > Ruminococcaceae > Firm-04. Next base: position 5,962 of record JAZQOZ010000213.1, read on the forward strand.
CATCGCATCATTGAAAGTCACGCCGTTCCGCTCACGCTTTCGCGCCGTATACTGTTCATCCAGTTCCTGCACCAAACCGGAAAGCAGCGTCAGCAATTCCGCATGGCGGCTGATATCCTGATCTGCAAACTGAAGCGGGACTGCCCATGTTTTTCTGAGATCATCAAACAGATTTTTCGCATAATTCCGCAGTGCTTTGACAGTCGCCTTTTCACACTCAAATTCGCCCTTTTTCCGCGGCAGCGTATTCAGCGAGCCGAACAGCTTTTTTTGCAGCATCCTGCCGATCTCCGCACAGTCTCCGTCCGGAACGGCATCTGCGATCTCACGAATATTCTGCTGTTCTGCGCGAAGGGTCGCCGCCGGTTTCTCCGCATTCATTTTTTCGGCAAGCGCGATCGCAGGCGGATAGCATTCCAGTATTTCCTGTAATGCTTCACCGATCATATTCCGTGCCTCCTGCCGGATGCTGTCCTGTGAAGCATATTTCTTTGCGGATTCTGCAAGCAGCGTTTCACCGAACGGTTCATTTTCCGTCAGGGCGTAGAGGGAGATCAGCAGATTTTCCAGCGGTTTATCATCCTGACCGCAGAATGCATCAAAAAGCAGTTTTTGCTGCTGTGCGGCAGTTTCATCCGCAGCGGCCCGCGCACTCAGATTCTCCATGACATCTGCCGCCGCCTGCGCACAAAGTTCATCCGCTTCGCCCTGCTCTATGACACGAAAATTTGCCGAAAGATCAAGCTGTGCAAAATGCTCGCGCAGAAGCCGGATGCAAAAGCTGTGGATCGTCGAAATATTCGCGCTTTGCAGCATGATCTGCTGCTGACGCAGCCAAGTATTTTCAGGATCATCAAGGATCTTACGGGAAAGCGCACGGTTCAGACGCGCACGCACCTCACCTGCCGCATCATTTGTAAAGGTCACGACGACCATTTTCTCTGCCGGATATGCCGGATCTTCCAGCAGACGGATCAGGCGCTCGACCAGTACAGAGGTCTTTCCGCTGCCTGCCGCCGCACTGACTGTGACTGAAGCGCCGCGTGCAAGGATCGCCGCTTCCTGTTCGGGTGTCCACTGGCTCATGACTGTGTCTCCCCTTCCTGCTCTGTCCCCGAATTGAGGATACTCTGCATTTCTTTTTTGACCGTATCCTGTTTCTGCGGTTTCCGGATGCGGTCGGTATCATCCGGCGTGAGTTCGCATAAGCTGCGGTATTTGCAGTACATACAGGCATTTGCATAATAGCCGTCACTGCCGCCCTGCATCGGCCGCGGCTCAACATCACCTGCAAGAAATGTCTCCGCGCAGGTACGGACTAAATTTTCCACATAATTCCGCAGCCGTGCAAGCTGCTCCGGCGTAAAGACCTGCGAATCCTTTGTCAGTGTCAGCGTGCCGGATGCTTCTGTTGCCTTTTCATCGAGCTTTGCCGGAATATAGACGCCGGCAAGCGCTTCTTCCATTTTTGTGAGGATATTCATATCATGCAGGACTGTTCCGCTCATGCAGAAATATTCGCGCAGATATGTTTCGGTATCCTTCATTTCTTCACGCTTCTGCGCAGCAGGCGAACTCGCCGGCATATACAGCACGCCGGCAGGCCTTGCATCCGGATAGACCGCAGGATCATCCACGATCGCAAACAGATAGAGCAGCATTTGCAGATTCAGCCCATAATAAACATTTGCCAGCTTGAATTCCTTTTTATGCAGACCGGTCTTATAGTCCACGATGCGGAGATACTGTTCACCGGACTGCGCATCTCCCGTGATATCCACGCGGTCGATCTTGCCGTGCAGATAGAGCGTGATGCCGTTGGAAAGCGACAGTGTATAGGGTGCGATGCCGGATTCTTCATCAAGCTGCCCGATCGTCAGTTCACAGGCATCTGTCGTAAACTGCGACTGCCGCATCTCATCCTGTGTATGCCGGAGCAGATGATACAGCCTGTTCGTAATTCTGGAAAACTGCTGAAGAAACCGTTTCGGGCGGTTTTCTTTGCCGCCGAGCTGTTCCGTCATGAAATCATCGGTACAGCGCTTTGCGTGGGCACGGAGATCATCGGGTGTCATGGCAAGAAAATCATCCCGATCCGGATGCTCACGGAACAGACGCTCCATGCAGTCATGCACCATATTGCCGACATTCAGCGCACTGAGGTCTTTTTTCTCCGGACGGTACAGCCGCAGATTGTCCTTACAGAAGCTCATGAACGGACACATCATCTTATTCTCGATCTGTGTCGCGGACATATACAGACGTTTTCCGGTCAGTTTTCTGAGCAGTGCCGGATCCTGTACGCGCAGACGGGAAAGATCCGATCTGTTTTTCAGCCGTTTCATACGTGCCGTCTCTGCCGGTGCCGCATCAAGCATCGCACGGACAGATGCACGTTCCGTCAGCGAAATATCGTAATCTTCAACAAAGCTGTAATACGCGGCAGCTTTTGTTGAAACGTAAAACGCAGCACCCATCTTCGCCGCACAGACAAAATGCGGCGGCTGTGCGGTCATCGGCAGCAGACTGCGGACTTCCTCCAGAAGCGGTGACGGGATCAGATGCTTTCCGTCCTCCGTTGCAAGCGAATAGCTGAGCCAAAGCCGTTCGGATGCCGCAGACAAGGTCTTATAGACGATCAGCCGTTCATCGGCGCAGAGATCACGCACTGAACGCGATAATTCCACACCGCACTGATTCAGCAGGACACGCTCCTGCTCGGAAAAGAATCCGCTGTCCTGAATATCGGCAGGGAACTGCCCCTCATTCACGCCCATGACAAAAACGACCTTCGGCGCATCATACCGCGCTGCCGCGGCACTCTGGACCGTGACCGCATCCAGTGTCTGCGGCGGTACGGGAAGCTGATTATTCCGCAAAACCGGCAGCAGCAGATCCAGCAGTTCCGGCGGTGTCAGTTCGGTATGCTCCAGTGCAAGATACAGCGCATCCAGAATATCTGTCATATTCTTCCAAAGCCTGCGCATGGCTCTGCCGCCGGATACATCGCCGCAGTCGTGCAGTGCCTTTGCCGTCCGGACGACCGCACGCGGAATATCCAGTTCCTCCATGCAGACATAGAGCGCATTGCAGAGCTGCGCACCCGTCACGGGCTGACCGTCACGCGGCAGACTTGCAAAATGCATTTTCCGGATCGGCTGCATGATCTTTGCCCGAAGCTGCTCCATTTCCTGCTCCGGATCCATTTCCTGCGGAAACGGCTTTTCCCATGCCGCACCCTCGATATCCCAGATATAGGCAAAATCCGTCAGTTTCGCCGCCTCTGTCGAACCAAGCGGCACAAGACCTGTTTTCAGCAGAAGCATGATCTGCTCCGTGTCCGTCCGGTGCATCAGCGTCAGCAGACAGACCGGCAGCTTCATGACCGCCGTATGCAGCACACTGCGCCGAAGATCCATGAAATACGGGATATGATAGCGTTCAAATGCCGCTTCCAGCAGAGAACCGTAACCGCTGATATCGTGCATCACGACCATGATATCCTGTGCGCGGAGATCGCCCTGCATCAAAAGCAGTCTGATCTGTGCCGCAACATATTCCGCTTCCAGTGTCATATCACGCGCTTCGCAGACCGTTACGGCAGGCACATCCGGAAAAGGTTCCTGACGCAGCGCGTAGATGTATTTGCTCAGATGTGCAAGCGACGGCGAATGGAAACGATGCTGCTCCGTCAGTAGGACAGTATCCGTTTGCAGATTATGCTCCTTTGCCATTCTGCGGAGTCTGCGCGCCGTCTGATTGACCGCATCAAAGCGTGTAAAATCCGGTGCATCAATATTGTCCGAACGCATTGCGATCCAGACCTCTGCCGCATCACGCAGCATCACATCCAGCATGAGATACTGGTCACCGGTAAAGGATTCAAATTCATCCAGAAAAATATGCGCACCGCGCAGATACGAACTGCCGTCTGCCGCTGCTGCCGCATGAACCGGATCGCGCAGTGCATCGCGCATCCCGTGTGCTTGCAGTTCCGCCAGATAATCCGCATAGATACGTGCAATATCATACAATTTTTCAGAGAGGACACCGTTCTTTGCCTCTGTATCCGCAGCCGCCTGAAACAGCTTTTCCGGTTCACTGCCGGACTGCATCAGTTCATCAAGCTGCGCGAGCATCTCCGGCAGGAATGCCGCTTTTTTCGCCTGTGCGCCGTAAAACCGCAGTGCGCCGTTCTTTTCCAGTCTGCGCAGCAGCCCGTACAGAAGCACGATCTTTGCCACACCGTCTGCGGCATCGCGCGGCACGGCAGCAATTTCCGACAAAATTTCTTCTGTCAGCATCTTGAAGCTGCCCGTCCGGAGTGCATTGAAGCCGACTGCGCCGAGTGCCGCATACAGACGCTTATCGTATGTATAGCTGAACGGCTCCGGTACAAGTGTCCGCACCGGCACACCGGTTTCTGCGGTTTCCCGTATTTTTTCGATCAGATATTCGGATTTGCCGCAGCCTGCGCCGCCGATGATCAGATGCAGCATAGCATTTCCTCCCTGCCAAACCGGATAAACCGGCATCATTACGATACTTTTATTATAGCACATATCCCGCCAAAAGGCAAGGGAAACTATGTGCAGAATGCTATACATGAACACCGGTCTGCACGCCGCATTTCCATGCTCTGAAATGTTCCTGTTTTACTCTTGACTTTTCATATAAATTGGAGTATAATGTTTCTGTATTTTAGAATTACGTGTTTGTGCAGAATTACGGATTTCATCGTGAGAACTGCCGCACGATCTGATTTTCAGTTTCATTATGCTATTTGTTTTTTGTGCATTTTCTACAGCACATTCGTCGATTTGTACAAAATCCAACACGATATAGAAAGGAGCGGTATCAATGGATCAGACGATCCGGAAAATTCTGGAACTGGATGCCGCAACCGAGGAACGCCTCAGCGCATCCCGGCTGCAATGCCGCAAACAGGTCGAGGACTCGCGCAGACAGGCAGCTGCCATGAAACAGGCACAGCAGCACCAGACACGGGACAGCATTACAGAGCTTGAGGAGCAGATACGCACAGAATGCGAACAGCAGATCGCAAAGCTGCGCAGCGGCTTTGACAGCCGGACTGAGAAAATGTCAGAACAGTTTTCTCAGCAGCACGATGCTCTGCTGTCAGCGCTCTTTTCCGATACACTGCATGAAGCGGAGGCGTAAAGACCGATGCCGAATCAATATCATGCAACGGCGGCTGCGATCCGCACCGCTTACGGTCACAGACTGCGTGCGCCGGATTACCGCGATCTGATGAATATGCATTCCGTTTCGGAAGTCGTTTCCTTCCTGAAGGAAACAGACGGATACCGCGGACTGCTCGCCGATCTCGAACCAGCCTATACGCACCGCGGTCACCTCGAAATGCTGCTGAAGCGCAATTTGTTTACGCAGTGCCTGCACTTTTGCAGTCTGGAGCATTTGCAGGATACACCGTTCTTCCGTTTTTTCATTTATGATTATGAGATCCGGGAGCTTGTCAAGAAGATCCAGCTCATGCCCGGCGGCCCGCAGGCCTATATCTCCGCAATGGATGCGTGGCTCGACCCGTATCTCAGCTTTTCTCAGGAAAAACTGGCGCGTGCGGAAACAATGGACGAAGTCATCGCAGCACTTTCCGGTACACCCTATGCCGCCGTCATCAAAAAGCATCTTGCGCAATACGGCAGCGGAAACAATTATACCGCACTCGAAATCGCCCTGCGTGCCTGCTATCTGGAGCGTATCCTTCAGGAAGCAGAAAATACGGTTCAGGGAACGGATCTTGATGCACTGCACAAGCTGATCGGCGAACAGGTCGATCTGATCAATCTCATCAACGCCTACCGGCTCAAACGTGTCTTTCATGCAGATCCGGAAACCCTGCGCAGCATGATGCTCCCGATTCAAGGCAGACTGCCGCAGCGCGTCTGCGAACAGCTTTATGCCGTTCCGGATATTTCCGGCTTCATTGATGTGCTGAAAACCACACGCTACGGCAGAATGATGGACTGGAATCCTTCCGAAGCACCGGAATCCGTTCAGCTCGAACGCGCATTCCAGTCTTTGCGCTGGCAGACGGCACGTTCCGCACTGCATTTCTCCGGTCATGCCGCCGTCAGCCTTTACGCTGTTCACGTTCTCTATCATATCGAGGTCAATAACCTCATTACCATTATAGAAGGTATCCGGTACGGCAAATCCGTATCGTATCTGCAATCCCTTTTAATCACGGAGGAATAAGCGGCTGACTTTTCACCGCGCCGTTCATTCCTTTCAGGAGGTGTTATCTTGTCCATTGAAAAGCTGGAACTCGTCAGCATCGCAGGCGCGGTTCCAAGTCTGAACGATGCCATTGTCGCCTGCCTGCAAAGCAAAATCTTCCATATTGAAAATGCGTCCAAGCTGCTCGGCAGCACAGAGGATCCCGGCGGAAAATCCGCCGACCAGAATCCCTATGCAGAGCCGCTCCGCGCACTCATGGAATTTGATCTGCGGCAGGTACCGCTTGCGGAGGATGCTGAACTGACACCGGCGGAATTCACGCCGGAATCGATCCTTTCGGAAACAAAACGTATCTCCGGCAAGCTCAAGACCGTGCGCGAACGTCTGACGAAAACGCGCAGGCAGATCGCAGATTACGAAAGTGCTGCGATCCATCTGAAAAATCTCACCGGCTCTGATCTGGATCTCGGTGAGCTGACCAAATGCAGGCATATCCGCTACCGCTTCGGCAGAATGCCGGAGGAAAATGTGCAGAAGCTCGATTTTTACAGTGATGAGGGTTTCATTTTCCAAGCCTATCATACTGCACATGAATACGTCTGGGGCTTCTATTTCGCCACAAAGGAACGCATCCGTGCAGTGGATGCGATCATGAAAGGTCTGCTCTTTGAAAACTATGAGCTGCCGGATGATATTGCCGGTACGCCGGAGGAAGCACTCGGAGAAATGCAGATCAAGCTGACCGAGAAAAAAGCAGCCCTCGCAGAGCTTGAAAAACAGGAATCCGATATCTATCAGACCGAATCTGATCTGCTCGGACGAATGTACCGCTTTGCAAAGTATCAGAGCGAAGTCTGGAAGCTGCGCGGACAATGCATCATCACGCAGGATAAATTCAGCCTGATGGGCTATGTACCGGTATCCGAAAAGGAGCATTTCAAAAAGATCATTGACCAAGTTCCTGACCTGAGCGTGACCTATGAAGCGCCGTGGGTGGATTCCAAAGTCCAGCCGCCGGTCAGACTGAAAAACGGCTGGTTCACAAAGCCGTTTGCAATGTTCGTGGAAATGTACGGTCTGCCGAATTATAACGGCTATAACCCAACGACCTTCGTTGCGATCACCTACACGCTGATCTTCGGCATCATGTTCGGTGATCTCGGACAAGGTCTGCTGCTTGCGCTGATCGGCGCATTCCTGCATAAGGCAAAGAAATTTGAGCTTGGCGCGATCATGGCGCGTATCGGTGTATCAAGTGCCGTATTCGGTGCGCTGTACGGCTCGGTATTCGGTTTCGAGGAAGCGCTCGATCCGTTCTATGAAAAACTCGGCATCCCGTTTCTGCCGCTGAAGGCAATGGAGAATACGAATGTCATTATCTTCGGTGCGGTCGGCATCGGCGCGGCACTCGTTATCATCTCGATCCTTGTCAACATCTGTGTCCGGCTGAAACACCGCGATTATGAAAACGCCCTGTTCGGCAACAACGGCATCGCCGGTCTGATCTTTTTCTGCGGACTGCTGCTCGTTGTTCTGGGCATCGTGACCGGCAAACAGCTTGTCGGCAAGCCTGTCATCATCATCATGCTGGTACTGCCGCTGCTGATGATGTTCTTCCGCGAGCCGCTCGGTCATTTCGCCGCACACAAGCATTACGAAATGCCTGCGATCGGCGACTTCATTGCATCGAATTTCTTTGAATGCTTTGAATTTCTGCTCGGCTATGCGACCAACACACTGTCCTTTATCCGTATCGGCGGATTCGTCTTTTCCCATGCAGGTCTGATGAGCGTGGTCATGCTCCTCTCCGAGATGATCGGCAAGGATCACAAGTCATGGATCACCATTATCATCGGCAACCTGTTCGTTATGTGTCTGGAAGGTCTGATCGTCGGCATTCAGGTTCTGCGTCTGGAATTTTACGAAATTTTCTCACGCTGCTACGAGGGCGACGGCAAACCGTTCACACCGATCACTGTTTCGTTTGATGAGATCCGCGATCTCAAACAGCAGGAACAGGCAGCAAATGCCTGATCCCGCATCTATGATGAAATGAATATTCAGGAGGTAAATCCAATGTCTGTTTATGAGATTCTTGAACTGATCTTTCTGCCGCTGCTGATCGTTGCACTGCTCGCTCTGCCTGTCTATGCAGCGATCACCAAAAAGAAATCCGGCAAATCCATGCGCCGCGCCATGATCACAAATCTCTGCGCATTCGGCGCTGTCATGCTCTGCGCGATCGCACTTCCGCTGGGCGGATTCGTTTCCGCTGAGGAAGCAACAGAAGCTGCCGCTGTTGTCAGCAGCTCCGCAGCAGGTCTTGGCTATCTTGCAGCAGCACTCGCTGTCGGTGTCGGTTCGATCGGATGCGGTATCGCCGTCGGTCACGCTGCTCCGGCTGCGATCGGTGCGATCGCAGAAGAACCGAAGTCCTTTGCTAAGGCTCTGATCTTCGTTGCACTGGGCGAAGGTGTTGCGATCTACGGTCTGCTCATCGCCATTATGATCCTCTCGAAGGTCTGATGCGCTGCCGGCTCATCAGCGACAATACCGATACCCTGATGGGAATGCGTCTTGCCGGCGTGGAAGGCGTGGTCGTACATACACGCGAGGATACGCTTGCCGCGATCAGTGAGGCGATGCATATGCAGGACGTCGCTGTTGTCCTTATCACCGAAAAACTCACTGCACTCTGTGCGGCAGAAGTGCAGGATCTGAAAATGAACACACCGCAGCCGCTGCTCGTCATCATTCCCGACCGGCACGGCACATCCAATATGACCGCCGCGATCTCACGCTATCTCGCGGAAACGGTCGGTATCCACATCTGAACATCCCTGCGCTGCACACAGCATCCCGAAAATGCCCTGTGCAGCAAATATATGTACAGAAACCAATCCATAAAAAATGACCGGACTGGAGTTTTGAAATGGAAGCAAATCAGAAACTCAAGCAGTTTATGGATGCTGTCAGCCGCAGCACTGATGCGGAGATCGCAAGTGCAGAACGTGAGGCAGAGCAGAAAGCACAGCAGTATCTGCTCGAAGCCGAAGCACGCTGCAAGGCAGATCACGACCGCGCACTCTCGGCAGCAAAATCCAGAATCACTGCAAAATATCAGAAGCAAATGTCGCAGGTCGGCTATCAGGGCAAAATGGCATTCCTCGGCCGCCGTCAAACGCTGCTGATGCAGCTCTTTGATGAACTGCGCGGAAAATTAAAGGCATTTACCGCCTCGGACGAATACCTGCCGTGGCTCAAAAAGCTGCTGACTGCGCATCAGCCCGAAGCCGGTGCGGAGATCCTGCTGCGTGAAGCAGATCTTGGATTGCAGTCCGAGCTGGAAGCGGTCGTCGGTCAGCAGGTCAGTTTCCGGACAGATCCGTCGATCCTGATCGGCGGTCTCTCGATCCTTTCATCTGACGGCAGACGGTGCGAAAATCATACGCTCGATGAAGCCTATGCTTCACAGCTTCGCAATTTTTATCGCAATCACAAAATCGGCGGGGGTGACGAATGATGCAGCAGCCTGTGATTTACAGCGTCAACGGCCCTGTTGTAAAAGTCCGCAATACAAACGTATTTTCTATGATGGAAATGGTCTACGTCGGCAATCGCCGTCTGATCGGTGAGGTCATCGGTCTGACAGATGTCGAAACGACCATTCAGGTCTATGAAAGCACTTCCGGTCTGCAAACCGGAGAACCGGTCGAGCCGACGGGCGCACCGATGTCGGTCACGCTCGGCCCCGGCATCCTGACCAATATCTTTGACGGCATCGAGCGTCCGCTTCGCGCACTCGAAGCAGCTTCGGGCGCATTCATCGGTGACGGCCTTGCCGTTCCGATCCTTGATACCGAAAAAGAATATGATGTATCTGTCAAAGTCAAAGTCGGTACGATGATGCAGCCGGGTGAAGCATACGCTTCCTGTCCGGAAACATCTGCGATCCTGCATCTCTGCATGGTGCCGCCGAATCTTTCCGGTAAAGTCGTATTTGCCGCAAAAGACGGTAAATACCGCATCAACGATGAAATTATCCGGCTCGAAGATCAGGCGGGCAGAGTCCATTCCCTGACGCTCTGTCAGAAATGGCCGATCCGCCGCGCAAGACCTGCCGCAAAGCGTCTTCCGCCTTCCCGTCCGATGATCACCGGTCAGCGTGTTCTCGATACGCTGTTCCCGATCGCAAAGGGCGGCACAGCGGCAATTCCGGGCGGTTTCGGTACGGGCAAGACCATGACACAGCACCAGATCGCAAAATGGTGTGACGCAGATATCATCGTCTATATCGGATGCGGCGAACGCGGCAACGAAATGACGCAGGTACTCGAAGAATTCACCGCACTGAAAGATCCGCGCACGGGCAAATCCCTCATGGAGCGCACCGTACTGATCGCAAATACCTCAAATATGCCGGTCGCAGCGCGTGAAGCCTCGATCTATACCGGCATCACACTCGCAGAGTATTACCGCGATATGGGCTATCATATTGCGATCATGGCAGACTCGACTTCCCGTTGGGCAGAAGCGCTCCGTGAGATCTCCGGACGACTCGAAGAAATGCCGGCAGAAGAAGGCTATCCTGCCTATCTTCCGTCCCGTCTTTCCGAATTTTATGAGCGCACGGGTGCTTACGAAACACTGAACGGCAGAGAGGGCAGCGTCACCGTTATCGGTGCAGTTTCTCCGCAGGGAAGCGACTTCTCTGAGCCTGTTACGCAGAATACACGCCGTTTTGTCCGCTGTTTCTGGGGACTGGATAAGGCACTCGCCTATGCGCGTCACTATCCGGCGATCAACTGGAACATGAGCTACAGCGAATATCTCGATGATCTCGGTCATTATTACGAATCCGAAGTTGATCCGAAATTCAATGAATACCGCACCGAGATCAGCGCACTGCTGAAAGAGGAACAGTCCCTCATGGATATCGTCCGCCTGATCGGCTCTGATGTCCTGCCGGATGACCAGAAGCTCGTCATTGAAATTGCGCGTCTGATCCGTGTCGGATTCTTACAGCAGAATGCCTACCACGCAGAGGATACCTATGTTCCGCTGGATAAGCAGTTCCGCATGATGGAGCTGATCCTGCACGTTTACCACCGCACCAAGCAGATGATCGCCGAACACGCTGACCTCGAAGCGATCAAGACAAGCGGTGTCATGGAACTTGTGATCAAAGTCAAATATGATATCCCGAACCGGCAGCTTGAACGGTTCGATGCCCTCACGCAGCAGATTGACGGTATGCTGGATGCGCTGCGTTCCAAGAAAAAGGAGGTGCTGTAACCCATGAGTCTGCAATATTTCGGGCTTCACAGCATCAGCGGTTCACTGGTCGTTCTCGACCATGTTGAAAATGCAAAATTCGACGAAATGGCACGCATCGTTCTGGATGACGGCACGGAGCGTACCGGCAGAATCGCCATGCTGGAGGGCGACAAAGCGATCTTGCAGGTCTTTGAGGGTACACACGGACTCTCATTGACCAATACACGTACACAGTTTACCGGCAGACCGATGGAAATGCCGCTCTCAGGCGACCTGCTCGGCAGAGTTTTCACCGGCGCAGGCAGACCGGCTGACGGTCTGGGCGAAGTCATGCCGGAAAAATTCGGCGATATCAACGGCGCTCCGCTGAATCCGGTATCGCGCCAGTATCCGAGAAACTATATCCAGACAGGTATTTCCTCGATCGACTGCCTGATGACGCTGATCCGCGGTCAGAAGCTGCCGATCTTCTCCGGAACAGGTCTGTCGCATAACAAACTCGCTGTTCAGATCGTTCAGCAGGCAAAGATCGCAAAGGATTCCGGCGCAGAATTTGCCGTTGTCTTTGCGGCAATGGGCATCCAGAATGACGTTGCAGATTATTTCCGCCGCAGCTTTGCGGAAAGCGGTGTTCTGCAAAATGTCGTGATGTTCCTGAATCTTGCAAACGATCCGATCGTTGAGCGTATCATTACGCCGCGATGCGCACTGACTGCCGCAGAATATCTCGCATACGAAAAGCATATGCATATCCTCGTTGTCATGACGGATATGACTGCGTATGCCGAAGCATTGCGTGAATTTTCGTCCTCAAAGGGTGAGATCCCGGGCAGAAAAGGCTTTCCGGGCTATCTGTACTCCGACCTTGCTTCGCTCTATGAGCGTGCAGGCATCATTGAGGGAATCGAAGGCAGCGTGACGCAGCTCCCGATCCTGACTATGCCGAATGACGATATCACACACCCTGTCCCTGACCTGACAGGCTATATCACGGAAGGTCAGATCGTTCTGGACAGAGGTCTGGAACAGGGCGGTGTCTATCCGCCGATCTCGGTTCTGCCGTCGCTGTCCCGTCTGATGAAGGACGGTATCGGTGAGGGCTATACCAGAGCAGACCATTCTGCCGTTGCAAACCAGCTGTTCGCATCCTATGCACAGGTGCAGGATGCCCGTTCACTGGCATCCGTTATCGGTGAGGAGGAGCTTTCCGCACTGGATAAGCAATATCTCTCTTTCGGCAAATACTTTGAAAAATGTTTCCTCTCGCAGGGCTTCGATGAAAACCGTTCAATGGAAGAAACGCTGGATCTCGGCTGGACGCTGCTTTCGCTGCTGCCGAAATCCGCGCTCGACCGTGTTGACGATCAGGTGCTTAATGCGCATTACGATCCGGATGCCGCAGAAGAACTGATCCGGAAGTTGGAGGCGTAACGTGGCAAATCAGGTATTCCCGACAAAAGGTAATCTGATGGCTGCCAAACGCTCTCTGGTACTCGCAAAGCTCGGCTATGACCTCATGGACAGAAAACGAAACGTGCTGATCCGTGAGCTGATGCAGCTTGTAGACCGCGCCAAGGAACTGCGCGGCAGCATCGAGAAAACCTATGAATCCGCGTATGCCGAATTGCAGGAAGCCAATATCACACTCGGTGTCGTCGAACGGTTTGCAAATACTGTTCCGATCGACAACAGCATTCAAATCGAAACACGAAGCGTCATGGGCGTCGAGATCCCGAAGCTCACGCATACCGATGAACTGAATGCAAATATTCCCTATGGATTCCTTGATACGAATGTGCAGCTTGATGAAGCTTATGCCGCATTCTGCAAGGTGCGGAATATGACGCTCGTTCTCGCTGAAGTTGACAGCGGTGTATTCCGGCTCGCAACAGCAATTCAGGCAACACAGCGCCGCGCCAATGCGCTGAAAAATGTGCTGATTCCCCGTTATACGGAAATTATCCGGACGATCTCCGATGCACTGGAAGATAAGGAGCGCGAGGAATTTACACGCATGAAGATCATCAAGGCAACAAAGTAACCTGCATGACAAATAAAAAGTGCGCGATCGACGGGATGCTCGCCGCTGCGCACTTTTTTCTTATTATTACAATAAAAGGAGCGTGTCCCAATGAGCAGACTTGTCACCGCTGCTGCTGTTCAGATGCAGTGCTGCCCTGATCCGGCAGAGAGCCTTGCAAAAGCAGAAAAAGCGATCCGCAAAGCCGCCGCTGACGGTGCGCAGATCATTCTGCTGCCGGAGCTTTTTGAACGGCAGTATTTCTGTCAGGAGCGCCGATACGATTATTACGCATTTGCACAGAAAACAGAGGAGAATCCGGCGGTTCGCCGCTGTATGGAGCTTGCAAAGGAATTGCAGGTCGTTCTGCCCGTCAGTTTCTATGAACGCGACGGAAGCCGTCTGTTCAATTCTGAGGCGATCATTGATGCGGACGGTTCTCTGCTCGGTGTCTACCGCAAAACACATATTCCGGATGACCACTATTATCAGGAGAAATTCTATTTTACGCCCGGCAATACCGGTTTCCGGACATGGAAAACACGCTATGCCGTGATCGGTGTCGGCATCTGCTGGGATCAGTGGTTTCCGGAAACAGCACGTTCACTCGTTCTGAACGGTGCAGAACTGCTCTTTTTCCCGACCGCGATCGGTTCAGAGCCGATCCTTGATACTGACAGCGAACCGCATTGGCAGACGACCATGCAGGGACACGCCGCCGCGAATATCACACCGGTCATTGCGACGAACCGCATCGGACTGGAGCGTGTCACGCCCTGCGCAGAAAACGGAATGCAGGAATCCGCGCTGTGCTTTTACGGTTCATCGTTCCTGACGACCGAAACAGGCGCGATCGCCGCACAGGCTTCACGCGATACCGAAGCTGTCATTCTGCACACCTATGATCTGGATGAGATCGCACAGGCAAAGCTCGACTGGGGCTTATTCCGCGACCGCCGTCCGCATTGCTACGGCGCAATTACAGAGGCATAAAAAAATCCGCGAAATCTCAATGGTTTCGCGGATTTTTCTATTGAAAAGAAACGCAGGTCAAAGATAGAATTTCAGTGTGTACCGCAGACGGTTTCTTGCACGCGAAAGCGTCCGTGATACCGTCCCGATATTGACACCGTATTCTTCGGCAATCTGCCGCATCGTTTTACAGTTGACATAGTATTCCTGCATATAACTGCGCTGAACCGGTGTCAGTGCGGCGCTCCATGCCCTGCGTATCGCCCGAACGATCCGTCTGCCCTCATCCGGCTCATGCTTCAGCCGTTCTTTCGCTTCCGGGGATAGTCTCCCCACGATCGCAGGATCAAAATCCAGCACTTCGCAGGATACCCGATGCTGACTCATTGCTGCTCCTTTTCTGCGTAAACCGCAATCTCCTGCATACAATCCGTGATCTCATAGTATTCCGTGCGCAGCAGATCCACGCGCTGTTCCAGTGTGCGCTGTCTGTCGGCTGATTCCGCAGAATCCCTGCTCCGATCCTGCATTGCCTTCAGTTCAAGTGAAAGCATTGTGATCCGCTGTTTCAGGCGGTTCGCCGCATCACGATACTGATGCAGCATGACAGTATACGGCTGATGCTGTACCCACGTTTCCTGTTGTATTTGCTTCATAATTGATTCCTCCTGTTCGGCGGACACATTGTCCGGACTGCATCCTGAATGGAAAAGAACATTTGTTCTATATCTCTATTGTACCAGAAAAATCCGTTTCTGTCAAGTGACAGCATCATGTATGCGCATAATTATGCACACCGCCGTTTGCGATTCACATTCCGTAATCGGGGTGCATCAGCACTATTTCGTTGGATATTTCGCAAGATTTGCATATTGAAAAGCGAAACCGTAATATATCGAACAGCATTTTGACCAGAAATGAATTTACAGAATATGGACAGATGGCTGATACTGTCAAATCCGGCAGCAAATCAGACAACTTTCAGAAAAAAATCAACAGCCGCAATATTTGGGTGGTTTCCTTAATTTTCAGCAAAAAACGCACTAGACTTGCAAATGTTTTTGTGATAAACTTTAGTTACGAAAGAGTCGTATACCATGAGTATGCGATAAAGCATTCGTAACACTTTAGGAGGGGTATTATGAGAAAATTAAGGTTACTTGGCGTATTGTCAGCCGCAGCCTTGTGTGCCGCGGCGGTGCCTGTCGCGCCGATCATGACGGCTTCGGCAGCAAGTGTCGGAGATACGCTGCAGGTCGGCGGCGGTCAGACACAGCATAAAGGTGTCTGCGACGGCTACAGCTACGAGCTTTGGCTCGACCGTACCGGCGGCAGCGGCTCCATGAAGCTCGGTAAAGGCGCAACCTTTACGGCACAGTGGAGCGCATCCGTTCCGAGCGGCAACTATCTTGCCCGCCGCGGTCTGGATTTCGGTTCTCAGAAGAAAGCATCCGATTACGAGTACATCGGCATGGATTACGTGGCAAATTACAAACAGACCGGCAGTGCAAGCGGCAACTCCCGTCTTTGTGTTTACGGCTGGTTCCAGAACAAGGGCGCAGCAGGCAATCCGCCTCTCGTTGAGTACTACATCATCGAGGACTGGGTTGACTGGTGTCCGGACGGCAACGGCAAGATGGTCACCATCGACGGCGCACAGTACAAGATCTTCCAGATGGACCATACCGGCCCGTCCATCAACAACGGCAGCGAAACCTTCAAGCAGTATTTCAGTGTCCGTCAGCAGAAGAGAACTTCCGGTCACATCACTGTTTCCGATCACTTCAAGGCATGGGCACAGCAGGGCTGGGGCATCGGTAACCTTTACGAAGTTGCTCTGAACGCAGAAGGCTGGCAGAGCTCCGGTACCGCAGACGTTACACAGCTCGATGTTTACACCGATCCGAACAAGAAAGGCATCGACATCGGCGATACAACCACTGAACCGCCGAAGCCTGTTGAGCCGGATTCCAACGGCTACTACTTCAATGAAGGCTTTGAAAGCGGCAAGGGCGATTTCAGCGGCAGAGCAGGTGCTTCTGTTGCAGCAAATTCTTCCTACTACGGCGAAGGCAAATCTTCCCTGAAGATCACCGACAGATCCCAAGATTATACCGGCGCGATCATCGACCTGAATGCAGGCGCATTCAGTGCAGGCAAGACCTACAGCTTCAATGCTGCTGTCATGCAGGATCAGGAAAGCTCCACAAGCTTCAAAATGTCTCTCCAGTACGATAACGCTTCCGGTACTGAAAGCTATGACGAGATCGCAACCGCAACCGGTTCTTCCGGCAAATGGACAACGATCGGCAATACTTCCTACACCATTCCGGAAGGCGCTTCCAACCTGAAGCTCTACATCGAAACACCGAACAGCACTGTTGATTTCTATGTTGACAGCGTTTCCGGTGCAGTTTCCGGCACAAAGTCCAAGATCGACCTCAGCGGCGCAAAGCCGGACGGCACATCCGTGACTCCGGGCACAACTGCTCCGATCACCGATGGTCCCACCGGTACAACTGTTCCTGCCGGCAGCGGCATCGCTTCCCACCAGAACAACGATTACACCTACACCAAGGGCGGCACTGGTCTGAAGGACGTTATGGGTCCGTACTTCCGTGTCGGTACCTGCCTGAATGCTTATAATGCAAGCAACCAGCAGGTTCAGAACTTCATTAAGCAGAACTTCAACTCCATTACCTGCGAAAACGAAATGAAGCCGGATTCCATCTGCAAGCAGAACCTTTCCAACCTTGCAAATGATGAGATCGGCGTTGACCTCAGCGGCGCAAACTCTATCTTCAATTTCTGCGAACAGAACAATATCGCACTCCGCGGTCATACATTTGTATGGTATTCCCAGACGCCGGACTGGATCTTCAAGGACGGCAACAACTATGTTTCCAAGGATCGTATGAACAAGCGCCTTGAGAGCATGATCAAAAACACATTTGCATGGCTGAAGAAGAACCATCCGAACCTCAAGATCTATGCTTATGACGTCTGCAACGAGCTGTTCAAGAATGACGGCGGCGGATTCCGCGGCGACGGCGGCGAATATTCCAACTGGTGGACTGTTTACAAGAGCGACGAGTTCGTTATCAACGCATTCAAATACGCAAGACAGTATGCTCCGGCAGACTGCAAACTCTATCTGAACGATTACAACGAGTACTTCACCTCTAAGTGCGATGACCTCTACAAGATGGCGAAGAAGATCCTCGAAGCAGGCCCGTACATTGACGGTATCGGTATGCAGTCCCATATGCACTACAACGATTTCGGCAACTCCGGCAGCGCACACAAGAGCAATCAGAGCGGCTGGAATTCTTATGCAGATTCTATCGACAAGTTCAACAGCCTCGGTCTGGATGTTCAGATCACCGAGCTTGACGTAACCAACTGCGCAGATGCAAAGGGTGCAAGCCTGTTTGTTGACATCTTCAGAGCAGCAATGGAGCGTCATGAGAACATTTCTTCCTTCACACTGTGGGGTCACTGTGACTCCGCAAGCTGGAGAAACAGCTACGAAGACGGCGGTAAGCCGCTGCCGTTCGACGGCAACTGCCAGCCGAAGTCCTTCTACAACGATATCCTTGCTCTTGCAAATGAGGTTCCGGCTGAAGTAACAACAACGACCACCACAACAACGACCACTACAACCATTACAACCACTACTGCAACAACAACTACAACGACTACTACCAAGAAGCCTGACACCCAGCCGACAAATATCGGTGATGTCAACGAAAACGGTACAGTCGATGTTGCAGACGCAGTTCTGCTTGCAAGACTGATCGCTGAAGATCCCGACGCAAAGGTTTCTGACATTGGTCTGCTGAATGCAGATGCTGACAAGAATGGCAAGGTGGAAAGCGATGACGTTATCCGCATTCTTCAGTACATCGCAAAGATGATCGACAATTTCTAAGCAATTCATCGAAACGAGTACATTTCATTCAAGTCTAATGAAGAAGGACATGAGCCGCGAGGTTCATGTCCTTCTGTTTTTATTCTTATGTATCAGCAAGATCACGAATGACCGCCGATGCGATCAGCAGACCTGCCGCAGACGGAACAAATGCATTCGATCCCGGTATGCTGCGTTTGATGCCGTTTTCTTCTGCCATACATTCAGCAGTCAATACCGGATCAGTCTGAACGGGCAATTCTTCCGAATAAACAACTTTCAGCGATTTGACACCGCGTTTGCGCATTTCAGAACGCATAACACGCGCAAGCGGACAGACGCTCGTCTGATAAATGTCCGTCAGACGGAGTGCCGAGGGATCGAGCTTATTGCCGGCGCCCATACTGGATATGACCGGAACACCGGCTGCTTTTGCACGCATGATGATCTCAATTTTCCCTTTGACTGTGTCGATCGCATCCACAACATAATCATACTGCGTGAAATCAAACTGATCGGCAGTTTCCGGCAGATAGAAACAACGGTGCGCATTGACATGAATATCCGGATTGATGTCGCGCAGACGAGCCGCAGCTGCATCGACTTTATACTGTCCGACCGTGCTGTGCAGTGCGATGATCTGACGATTGAGATTTGTCAGGCTGACGGTGTCATTGTCGATGAGATCGAGCGTACCGATCCCGCTGCGTGCAAGTGCTTCAACAACATAACCGCCGACACCGCCGACACCGAATACCGCAACGCGGCTGCTGCGGATCTTTTCCATTGCGGTTTCTCCGAACAGCAGAGCAGTTCTGGAAAATTGATTCTGCATAACATTCTCCCTTTTCATAAAACATTCTGAATTGATTATACCCCGAAAGCAGCAATCTGTCAAGTCAGCATCGCCGTTTGCTGTTTATCAAAAGATGCGTTCATCTCTGAACAATAAAAATCGGTCAAGCCGTTTCATTCGCCTGACCGATACTTTTATTTTTTCTTACTGTTTCCGCCATTTCCGCCTTTCGGCGCTTTCTTCTTTTTGCGGACGGAAAATCCAAATTCACCACATTTGCGTCCAAGTGCAAAATACTCACCGTGCGCATAAGCGAGCAGACCGCTTTGCTGCAAATTCAGCTTGCCCTTGCTGTCCACATAGCGGCTGTCTGCGGCTGTCCCGATGATCTCCGCCAGAAACATATCATGCGTTCCAAGCGGTATGATCTGCGTCACGCGGCAGGACAAACTCACCGGCGCTTCATCCAGAACCGGCACATTGCCGTTCTCCGGCATCACCAGATGCAGTCCGCATTTTGCGATCTTATCCGTATCGCGTCCCGACCGTACACCGCAGAAATCAACGGCTTTCACAAGCGCTGTGGTCGGCAGATTGATCGCAAATTCGCCGCTTTCCTTGATGATATTGTAGGAATGCCGTGTCGGACGCACCGATATGTAAGTCATCGGCGGATGCGTACAGCAAATACCCGTCCACGCAACGGTCAGAATATTCGGCTGTTCCATTGTGCCGCAGGTGACGAGAACCGGCGGAAGCGGTGCGAGCATTGCGCCGCCGTTCCAGTATACTTTTTCCATTTGGGGATTCGCTCCTTTTTGTTCCGGCATACCTTATATCATGCTCTTGCCTGCCAATGCGGATGCATCCACGCCGAGCCATTTGCAGACAGTCTGTCCAATATCGGAGAAGCCGCTGCGGATACCGAGATCCTGCGGTTTTACGTCCTTTCCGTATATCAATACGGGGATATATTCGCGTGTATGGTCAGTTCCGTGCGCCGCAGGATCACAGCCGTGATCGGCAGTCAGGATCAGCAGATCATCGTCACGGAGCTGCGGCAGCAATGCGCCGAGCTGTGCATCAAACGCATTCAGTGCATCCGTATAGCCTGCAATATCGCGGCGATGCCCGTATGCACTGTCAAATTCCACCAGATTGACAAAACACAATCCGGCAAAATCACGCGCAGCAAGCTGGATCGTTTTCCCCATGCCGTCGTCATTAGAAACGGTGCGGTTTCCCTCAGAAATGCCCTGTCCGTTGAAAATGTCCGCGATCTTTCCGACAGAGATCACCTGCTGACCTGCCGCCTGAATCGCGTCAAGCATGGTCGGTGCAAACGGCGATACGGAATAATCGTGACGGTTCGATGTCCGCTTGAAATCCGGATATTCCCCGATAAACGGTCTTGCAATGATGCGTCCGACCGCGTATTCGCCCTGCATGATCTCACGCGCCTGCTCACAGATATGATACAGTTCCGGCACGGGGATCACATCCTCATGCGCGGCGATCTGCAAAACGCTGTCGGCAGAGGTATAGACGATCAGTGCGCCGGTTTCGATATGCTCCCTGCCGTAATCGCGGATGACCTCTGTGCCGGAATACGGCAGATTGCAGAGGATATCCCGTCCGGTCACGCTGCGCAGGCGTTCAATGACTTCCGGCGGAAATCCGTCCGGATAGGTTTTCATCGGGACAGATGAGATCAGACCGGCAATTTCCCAGTGTCCGGTCGTTGTATCCTTTCCGGCGGAACATTCGGCACATTTTGCGTAAGCGGCGCAGGGCGTTCCGGACGGTTCACCGCAGCCGATGCCGTCAATATGATACAATCCCATGCGTTCCAGATTCGGCACATACAGTCTGCCGGAATCATAACAAGTCCGGAGCGTATGTGTACCCTCGTCTCCGAATTTCGCAGCATCCGGCAGTTCACCGCAGCCGACGCTGTCCAATACAATTAAAAATACACGCCTTGCCATAACAATACCCCCTTGCAGTGCTGATATTCTGACTTTATTATATCACAGCGCGGCGCGAAAGTCAATCATAACGTATAAAGGATCACGCCGCCCGCTGCAAGGCATAATGCGAGCAGTCTGCGCCACGAGAAGTTCTCCTGCTCCGCACCGAACCAGCCTGTCAGAGCGATGCAGTATGCCGCCGCAAGCTGTGATACAACGATGATCAGTTCGGCGCGTGCTGTTCCGAGTCTGCCGATGCTGAACACAACCGTTCCGGTGATCAGTGCGCCGAACAGACCGCCGAGCAGCAGATAACGCGGATGCACTGTACGAAGCATCGAGAAATCCTCAGTATTTCCGCCGAAAACCCGAATCAAAAAGCTGACAAGCGCGGCTGTCAGCGACACAAACACACTGGTTGTCCAGATACCTGCTGATTTGGACACACCCGTATTGCAGACACCCTGCACGCTCATCAGGATACCGGAGCAGACTGCTGCAAGAATTCCAAACAATAGCATAACATTCCTCCTTTCGGAGAATGATGCCCGTTTTTTCGGTATTTATGCCCGTTTGCTGCAAAAAATCCGCGAAACCATTGCGGCTCCGCGGATCTCTTTGTTATTCTGTTTTGGATTCGTTATCAGCAGTTTCCGCGGATGCTGCATCTTCTGCGGTATCCGTTTCAGCCTGCGCATCTGTTTGATCCTGTGCATCCGCATCAATCAGCGGATTCGCCTCAGTCAGCGGTTTCTTGGCAGCTTCCTCAACCTTGCGGCTTTCAACTGTCAGTTCACCCTTCATGATTTGCAGAAATTCCTTTTCATTGACTTTTTCAAATTCGAGCAGGAAATTCGCAAGTGCATCGAGCTGATCACGATGCTCACGCAGAATTGCCAGTGCCTGTTCATAAGCATCCTCAACAATGCGGCGTACTTCTGTATCAATGCGAGCCGCAACTTCTTCGGAATAATCGCGCACATGGCCGTAATCTCTGCCGATAAACACCTCATCGTTATCCGAACCGTATGCGACCGGTCCAAGTTCATCCGAAAGTCCCCAGCGCGTGACCATGTTCTTTGCGAGCTTGGTTGCACGTTCGATATCATTGGATGCACCGGTGCAGATATCTTCCAGTGCAGTTTTCTCGCCGGCTCTGCCGCCCATCATCATGACAATGGTTTCGAGCAGCTTGGTGCGTGTCATGTGGTTATCTTCGGTATCCGGCCGTGTCCATGTCATACCGGCAGCCATGCCGCGCGGCACAACGCTGACCTGCTGCACACGATCCTGCGTTTTGAGGTGATACGCCGCAACAGCGTGACCTGCTTCATGGAATGCAGTGATGCGCTTGTCGCGTGCAGTCGGGATATGCGACTTCTTTTCCGGACCGGAAATGACTTTCATGGTCGCTTCGTCAATATCTGAAGCGGTAATTGCCTTCCGGTTTGCTCTTGCTGCAAGAATTGCAGCTTCATTCAGCAGATTTTCGAGGTCTGCACCGGTAAAGCCCTGCGTATCCTTTGCAATTTCGTGGAAATCGACATCCGGACCGATCGGCTTTTTGCCCTTATGGACATTCAGGATATCCTCTCTGCCCTTTACATCCGGATAATTCACCGTGATCTGACGGTCAAATCTGCCCGGACGCAGCAGCGCCGGATCGAGAATATCACGGCGGTTCGTTGCCGCAATGACGATCACGCTTTCCTTTTCGGTAAAGCCGTCCATTTCAACAAGAAGCTGGTTCAGCGTCTGCTCACGTTCATCATGACCGCCGCCGAGACCGGAACCTCTGTGTCTGCCGACAGCGTCGATTTCGTCGATGAAAACGATAGACGGCGCGTGTTTCTTTGCCTGATCAAACAGGTCACGCACACGGCTTGCACCGACACCGACAAACATTTCAACAAAATCCGAACCGGAGATCGGGAAGAACGGTACGCCTGCCTCACCTGCTACGGCTCTTGCAAGCAGTGTTTTACCGGTTCCGGGAGGACCGAGCAGCAGTACGCCGCGCGGGATGCGAGCGCCGATATCGTCATATTTCTTCGGATTCTTGAGGAAGTCAACGATCTCAGCCATTTCTGCCTTTTCCTCATCCGCGCCCGCAACATCGGCAAAGGTCGCTTTCTTTGCAGAACCGCTTGCCGCTTTGATATTCGCTTTGCCGAAAGAATTGATCTTTCCGCCGCCGTTTGCCTGACGGAACATCACAACAAACAGCACGATCGCCATGATCATCAGGAGCGCAGTCGGAACGACTGTCAGCATCCATGAATTATCCGTTACCTTGAAATAATCCTGCGAAAGCTCCGCATCCGGATGCTTTTTATTGTATTCCGTGCGGTAATTTGCGATATCATCCAGAAACAGTTTGACATTCGGAACTTCATAGGTATGCGTTTTTTCATCATCATCGAGCTTATATTTCAGCTCTCCTGTTCCGAGATCCAGCGTATATTCCGTCACCTTGTACTCGTCAAAATGTGCAAGGATCTCCGAATACTTTGTTGCGTGCTGATTGCTCGAAATCATTGGCAGCAGCACCCAGATCGCAACAATGAAAATCAGCGCAATAAACACATAAGTCAGCAAGCCACGATTTTTGCCCAAGTTAAGATCCACTCCTTTTATGTTGTCAGTTCTCAGCCGGCAGGATTTCCGTTATCAGGATGCATCGGCTGTCTGCATCCGGTTTGATGCGTGCCGCAATGCCGATCCGTTCGCACCAGACGCAGCCCAGATCGTCATAGAGAATATGGAGCGTTTCACGCTCCGGCGCAGGCACAAGCGCCTGAATCTGTTTTTTCAGAGGCGTACTGAATGTCCGCCCCGGAAGAACAATGTGATCCTGCGGACTGCATTTATAAAAATAAAGCCGCCCTTTTATTTTATCAGAATCTAAAGTGTTTTTTGTGTCTGCCATGTGAACATTCCGTGATAATCCGTCTGATGTGCAGCTTGTTACACGGCATATCTTTTCCGGAAATATGTAGTTTTCACCATACTGCATCGGGATCGGCGCATCCATCCTGAAATGCGTCTGCATATACAGAATGCCCCGATAAACCCTTGCGTAAACATCACGCGAAAGATTTACACTGCCGTTCCCCTGCATCAGCGCATCGTCCACCGCACAAAGCATCTCGTATGAGGGATCAATGTGTGCAGGCTTCGGCATTCGTTCAAGCCGCAGCATATAGATCCGCATCCGGACAGGTCTTGCATACTGCATCAGGTCATGCAGTCCGCCGCCGATCGGATCGAACGCGGCTGCATAAGCCCGTTCCGCTTCACCGGTGATAAACGCATCATCTTCGGCAAGGATCGCCGCTGTTCTGGCTATATGCTGCAATGCCGCCGGATTCTCACGCAGCATCAGCGGCAGAAACTCCGCACGCAGACGATTCCGGCTGCTCTCATCGGTAAAATTGGTGCTGTCCTCAACGTAGGATTCACCGCATTCCTGCAAAAATTCGAGAATATCGGATTTTTCAGCCGTCAGAAGCGGCCGGATGATCCTTCCGGAACGCGGCAGAATACCGCGCAGGCCACGCATACCGCTGCCGCGCAGCAAATGAAAGAGAACTGTTTCCGCATTATCCGCGGCATGGTGTGCCGCTGCGATATCGCCTTCCGGTGCGGCTTTCTCCAATGCTTCATACCGCAGAATACGCGCCGCAGTCTCGATCGAAAGCCGGTGTTCCTTCGCATAAGCCGGCGCATCGACATATATGATCTGAAACGGGATATCGTATTTTTTACATATCTCCGTACAAAATGCAGCATCGCGGTCCGCCTCTGCACCGCGGATACCGTGATGCACATGGACTGCACGCAGTTCAATTCCAAGTTCATCCCGAAGCTGATACAGACAGAGCAGCAGCGCCGTACTGTCTGCGCCGCCCGAAAATGCAGCCGTGCAGATACCCTGATGCGGTCTGCCTGCACCCGAACGAACGATCTGAAGCAGCTTTTCCTGCGCACTCATGCCGGCGGTGCCTCGCCCTGTTCAATCGGAGAAAATCTCGTAAACTGCGGATCCCAGATCATCTTGATCGTTCCGGTACTGCCGTGACGGTTCTTTGCGACAATGCACTCGACCTCGACTGCGGCATCCGTTTTCTCTTTCTGATAGTAGAAATCATTATAGAGGAACATGATGATATCAGCATCCTGCTCGATCGAACCGGATTCACGGAGATCGGACATCATCGGGCGCTTATCGGTTCTGCTCTCAACACCACGGTTGAGCTGCGACAGCAGCAGCACGGGAACATTCAGTTCCTTTGCCATCAGTTTGAGATTTCTTGTGATATCGGAAATGACCAGAACACGGTTTTCTGATTTCAAAGGTGCATCCATGAGCTGCAAATAGTCGATCACGACCATGCCGAGATTCTTGATCCTGCGCAGCTCCGCCTTCATGGCAGGGACTGTGATACCGGTCGCTTCGGAAAGAAATACATTCATCCGGCTGAGGACATCCGCACTGCTTGCGATCCTGTTCCATTCAGCAGGTTCCATTCTGCCGGTACGCAGCTTATGCGCATTGACAAGCGCTTCGGTCGAGATCATACGGGAAGCAAGCTGCTCCAAGCCCATTTCAAGAGAATAGATCGCAACATTTCTTCCGGTACGCCTTGCAACATTTGAGGCAAGATTCAGCGCAAACGAGGTTTTACCCATACCCGGACGGGCTGCAAGGATCACGAGGTCGGAATTGTTCATACCGCCGGTCACGGCATCCAGCTCCGGATAACCGGTCTTTGCACCGATATACTGTTCGCGCTCCGGTCCGGTGATCTTTCGCAGATAGTCAAATGTTGAAACAACAACATCCCTGATCGGAACAAGTCCGCGGATATCCCTGCCCTGCCGGATATCATAGATCCGCTGTTCTGCGGAATCCAGCAAGGTCTGCGCCGATTCCGAACCGACTGCGATCTCACGCAGAAGATCCCGTGCAACGGTCGCAAGCGAACGCGCACAATAGCGCTCTGCAACGATCTTACAATAGCTGACGATATTCTCCGCAGACGGTACGTCTTCCATGAGGCCGCGCAGATAGTTTCTGCCCTCGCTCTCATTCTCAAAGATGCCCTCACGGACAGCTTCATGCACAACAACGACCGGATCAAGCTGCTGCTCTGCGCCGCCGCTTTGGAAAATCGAAAGCATCACATGAAAAAGCGCCTTGTGCTGCTCCAGATGGAAATATTCCGGCCGTATATGCTCCAGTGCAACGGAGATCATATCCGGATTGACAAGGATCGCGCCAAGCACCGCCTGCTCCGCTTCATCGCTGTATGGGAGCGACTGTTCGGAAAATGCATCGGAAAAATCCGAATATCCGGCAGGATCAGCCATTTTCTGCCACCACGGAAACGGTGAACTTCGCGGAAATGCCTCCGTAGAGCTTTGCTTCCGCGCTGTAATCACCTGTATTCTTCATCTCACTGCTGACAGACAGCTTGCGCTTGTCAACATCAAAGCCGAACTGTGCCTTCAGCGCATCTGCAACATTGCCGAGCGTCACTGCACCGAACAGCTTTCCGCCCTGACCGCCCTTTGCGCGGACAGTCACGGTCTTGCCTTCCAGCTTTGCCGCCTGTTCCTTTGCTTCCTGCATTGCAACGTCGATCTTGTGCTGTGCGGACGCTTTCTGTCCTGCGAGCTTATTCAGATTCTCATTCGTTGCCTCAACTGCAAGCCCCTTGCCGAGCAGAAAATTACGGGCATATCCGTCCGAAACATTCTTGATCTCGCCCTGCTTGCCTGTTCCCTTAACATCCTGCAATAAAATAACTTTCATTCTTATATCATCCTTTCAATTCGGAAACATTGCTGTCTGTTTCCGGTTTTATATCAGCCTGATTCAGCACCTCGATGAGCATTTCACCGAGCTGTGCAAGCGTGCAGTCCGTGCGCTGTGCGGCTGCCATGATCTGATGACCGCCGCCGCCGAGCTGCTCCATAATGACCTGCACATTGACCATACCGAGCGAACGTGCAGAAATACAAGCCTGTGCGCCGCTCTGAAACAATACAAACGATGCCTCAACGCCCGATACGCCGAGCAGTTCATCCGCTGCCTGTGAGGCGATCACGCGAATATCCGGAAACTCCTCTGCTGCCGCAGAGATCGCATATTTTCCATGCATCTTTGCTTCCGTGACCAGTTTGGAACGCTTCTGACAGGCATCGAGCGACTCCGCAAACAGCGTCTTGACCGCGATCGGATCAGCACCGCGCTCACGCAGAAATGCCGCGACCTCAAAGGTATGTACGCCGGTCTGCATGACAAAATTCTTTGTATCGAGCATGATGCCCGCAAGCAGCGCAGATGCGCAGAATTTCGGCATTTCCTCACGCCAGTCAAAATACTGTATCATACCGGTGACAAGCTCTGCCGCCGAAGATGCGTGCGGATCGTGCAGTTTCAGCGTTGTATTATCCAGATAATTCACCATCTGTCTGTGATGATCAATCACGACCACATGACGCGCCTGACGGTACAGATCGACATCCTCAACGATATCCTTGCTGAACGTATCTACAATAACAAGCAGATCCGAATCGCGCATCTGCTGCCTTGCAGTTTCCGGCGCGATCAGACAGCCCGGCATCTCGGTTTCGATCTGCTTTGTCAGCAGATCGGCAAGCGTTGATTCGGTACGAATAACAATATTATACGGGATCCCGGTCTGCTCCGCTATAAAACCAACGCCGACTGCCGCACCGACTGCATCCAGATCACTTGCGCGGTGTCCCATGATATACACATGGGAACTGTGTGACATCAGACGCAGAAGGTCTTTTGCGATCGCACGGTTTTTCGCCTTGTTTTTATGCTCAATGCCCTGCGAAACGCCGCCGTAGAACGAAAAACCGTTTTCGGTCTTGACAGCGACCTGATCGCCGCCTCTGCCCAGTGCCATTTCAAGCGACTGCTGTGCATTTTTTTCATTTTCCTGAAGCGTATCGCCGCATCTGCCGACACCGATCGAAAGCGTCACCATATTTCTGCCGCGGACCGTGATCTTGCGGACTGCATCCAGAAGCGGAAAATGGGCACGTTCCATTTCAAGACAGTGCCGCGCCTCTGTCAGCACCATAAAGCGGTCTTCATCCAGACGGCAGAAGATGCTTTCCGTTCCGTCGAGCATTTTGTCAAAGAGCGATTCCAGTGCCGCCAGAACGACAGCACGTTCACTCTGCCGCGTACCGCTGAACAGATCCTCGAAATTGTCGATATTGATGAGCAGGACACACGGCCGCGTATCCAGATAGACTCTGCGCAGCGTCACATAGCCGGTGATATCCTCAAAGCAGAACAGCTCCGCATGACCGTCTTTTCGGGTATAATCGGTTCGGGAAACACGGTACTGCCGATCATACATCCCAAGCTCCATTGATTCGCCGTCTTCCAGCGCATCCGGCCGGAACGGCAGAACTGCCTGAAGCGGCATTCCGAAGATATCGCCGCCGCCGGCGATCTGTTCATAAAATGCGTCATTGAACCAGATGATCTCATGCCGGCTGTCCACGATCACAAGCGGCACGGGCATATGTGCCGGTGCAGTCTGCATCGTCCGCGTAAGCGTTGTATTCATCCGCGCAATATAGCGCAGCGTATTTTTGCGTATCAGATATATCTCATATCCAAGCCATCCTGCGGCGGCAAGCAGCATCAGCAGCGTCATCCAGAACAGCACACTCTGCGAAGCGGAATGTGCCATGATCACCGCAGCCAGACCTGCAAGCGTCAGAAGCGCTCCGGCAGCGATCAGTCTCCACGGCTGATTCTTCTGCATGATATCACCTGCCTTTCCGTCTTTCTAACATACCGTGATCTCAGACTTCCATAATGATCGGAAGGATCATCGGAGAACGCTTTGTTTTCTGGAAAATATGATCGGACAGCACATCGCGCAGTCTGCCCTTGAGCGCAGTCCAGTCGCGCAGATCATTCTGGTCGCACTGTTCGAGTGTTTCCTGAAGCAGCTGCTTCGCTTCGACCATCAGTTCCTCTGCCTCACGCACATATACGAATCCGCGTGAGATCAGCTCCGGACCGGATACGATCTCATTTTCCGCCTTGTCAATACCGATCACTATGATGATCAGACCGTCCTGTGCCAGATGCTTTCTGTCACGCAGCACGATCGAGCCGACATCACCGACACCCAGTCCGTCCACAAGCACTCTGCCGGCAGGCACCTGCCCGACAATTTTCATATCAACGCCGTTGGATTCGATCACATCGCCGATCTGTCCGACGATAATATGATCCTGATCCATACCAAGCTCCAATGCAAGCTCAGCGTGCTTTTTGAGATGCTTATATTCGCCGTGAACCGGAATAAAATACTTCGGTTTTGTCAGTGAGAGCATGAGTTTCAGTTCTTCCTGACAGGCGTGGCCGGATACATGGACCTCATACATTTTCTCATAGACGACCTGTGCGCCGGATTTCATCAGTTCGTTGACGACGCGCGTCACATACTTCTCATTGCCGGGGATCGGCGTTGCAGAGATGATAATGAAATCCTGCGGCGTGATATTGACCTTTTTGTGGTCGCCCATTGCCATGCGCGTCAGTGCGGACATCGGTTCACCCTGACTGCCTGTTGTGATCAGCACGATCTGCTCCGCAGAATAGCGGTTCATCAGATCAATGTCAATGATCGTATTTTCTTTGACATCGAGATAGCCCAGTTCCCGTGCGATCGTAATGACATTGACCATGCTTCTGCCAAAAACGGCGACCTTTCTGCCGCAGCGTTCTGCGCAGTTGATGATCTGCTGTATTCTGTGAATATTCGAGGAGAATGTCGCAATGATAATGCGCTTGCCCTCTGCCTCGGCAAAGAGTTTATCGAAGGATACACCGACCTTGCGCTCTGTCGGCGTATAACCCGGACGCTCCGCATTGGTCGAATCAGCCATCAGTGCAAGCACGCCGCGGCTGCCCAGTTCACCGAATCTGCCGAGGTCGATGATACCGCCGTCGATCGGGGAATAATCGACCTTGAAATCGCCCGTATGGACGAGAACGCCTGCCGGCGTATGGATCGCAAGACCGACCGCATCCGGAATGGAGTGGTTGACATGGATCAGTTCCACCGCCATGCAGCCCATGCGGATCATTTTCCGCGGCTCGATGACATTCAGCTCGACCTTGCCGCTGAGCTGATGCTCTTTCAGTTTTGTTTCAAACAGCGCAAGCGTCAGGCGTGCGCCATAGACCGGCGTATTCACTTTTTTCAGCAGATACGCAAGTCCGCCGATATGGTCTTCATGACCGTGCGTCAGCACGATGCCGCGCAGTCTGTCGGCATTCCGTTCCACATAGGTAAAATCCGGTATGACCAGATCAACGCCGAGCATTTCGGCATCGGGGAAAGCAAGACCGCAGTCAATGATAAACATATCATTGGCACATTCGATCACGGTCATATTCTTGCCGATCTCACCGAGACCGCCGAGCGGAATAATTTTCACGGGTGTTTTGGCACGCGGCTGTCTTTCCTTCTGCTGCACCTGCGATGCACGCTGCACACTTGCCTGCCGCGATGTATTCGCTTGCTTTCCGGCGGCTTCTGCACTGACTTTTTTTGAAACGCCAGCCTGATTTTTTACTGCTTTTTCGGCTTTTGCCCGCTCCTGTTTTTCGAGCTTTTCACTGACAAGCTCCAGCGGACTGATCTTTCTGCCGATTGCCGCAAGCGGAATGCCGTTCCGCTGCGATTTCCCGCGTGGGAATCCGCCCTTACCGGAACGGTCTGTGTTTCTGTTCAAATCAGAATTCCTCACTTTCCGCAGGATCCGCGCCGGATCCTGCCATTAGATTCAGGGTATATCCATACAGAATAAGTATACGCGAAATACCGGAAAAAGTCAAGTGTCCGCTGTATGCATTGCCGTATTTTCGGAAACTCCCGCAAAATAATGCTCGAATCTGCTCGGAATTTGCCGGATTCATGCACAACCGTTCTGATTCCGAAATATTGCATCCGGATTTGTGCAGTCTGCTGTGTCTGCATAAAAATGTTCAGAAGAAAATTGCCTTTTGCAATAAATATATTGCCAAATATCGTCATATTAAGAAAAACTTGTTACCTTATCATTGCGCACTCTGCTATGTATTACTTTACTGAATCACCGCATTCCGGTCTTTTCTCCAAATTTATCAAAAAATGTTTGACATCGGTCACATTTTTGTTTATGATATAGACAGTACAGCAGACGGTCTGCTGCGATCATTTCAGTCTCAGGGGGAAAATATGATGAAGAAAAAGCTCACTGCCACTTTGCTGGCACTCACGACAGCAGCCTTTTCACTTTCGGCTGCAGCCGGTATCCATGCCGCCGCAGGCGGTGCAGGCGGATTCGTCTGGGAAAAAACAAGCGGCTATCAGGAAGGCACGGACTCCGTTACAGACGAAAACGATCAGACCACCGTCAAATTTACAGATGCAGACAATGGTGACAATATCGCAGGCTTCTGCACACAGAACGGCGCAGGCTGGGACTGGTCTGATTACACACAGCTGTCATTCACGCTCACGAATGACAGCGCAAGCGATATCAGTTTTTCACTGGCACTCGGCACGGGCGCAGAATGGAGCTGGTATCAGGCTGCTGCAAATTCGACCGTAGAAGCCGGAAAATCGCTTCAGCTCACCTATTATCTGAATGCTGAGGAATGGGCATTCAACGGCACGGAAGATCCTTCTCTGCCTGCCGACCTCTTTGCCGTCCACCGCATCAACATGATGGTAATGCCTGCATCCGGCGCATCTGCCGTATCCGGCTCGGTCACGGTTTCCGACCTTGCACTCAGCGGCAGTTCATCCGCAAGTGTCGAGCCGAAAGACGGTTTCTATGTTGACGGCAGCGTTCTGCGGGATGCGAATCAGAATCCCTTTATTATGCGCGGCACAAATTACGCATATACATGGTACAGCTGGGACGGTCTGACCGAAGCGGCACTCAAAGAAATTGCAGGCTACGGCGCAAATGTTGTTCGTATCGTTCTCGGTGACGGCGACCAGTTCACAAAAAATACAGCCGGTGAGATCGCCAATCTGATCCAGCTCTGCGAAAAGAACAAGCTCGTCGCTGTATTTGAAGTTCACGATGCGACCGGAAAAGATGAAACACAGCCGCTTCTCAATGCCGCAAACTATTTTGCAAAGGATATCGCTTCGGCACTCAAGGGGCATGAGGACACCGTCATCATCAATATCGCAAATGAGTGGCAGGGCAGCGCCGGCGATACCGCATGGCAATCCGCATATATTCAGGCTGTCAAGGTCATCCGCGATGCCGGTCTGAAGCACTGCATTATGTGCGATGCAGGCGGCTGGGGACAGAGTGCATCCACTGTCATCAACGGCGGTGCAGCAGTGCTTGCTGCCGATCCGGAAAAGAACACAATGTTCTCCGTCCATATGTACGGCTATGCCGGCGGTTCACAGAGCATGATCAAGAATATCATGGACAGTATGCTCACCCGTCAGCTTTGCCTCGTGATCGGTGAATTCGGCTACAAGCATTCCGACGGCGACGTTGACGAGGGCTTCATCATGGATTATGCACAGCAGAAGAATATCGGCTGGATGGCATGGAGCTGGTACGGCAACGGCAGTCCTGTGGAATATCTTGATATGAGCAGCGCCAATGCAGGCGGCAAGCTGTCCGCTGATTGGGGCAATGTGATCATCAACGGCAAGAACGGCTGGAAGGAAACCGCAAAGCCCTGCTCCGTTTTCACCGGTGAAAAGCCGCAGACAACTACATCTGTATCTGTCACTACTACTGCAACCACATCCACAACCGTTTCAACGACTGTTTCCGCCACCGTTTCTTCGACAACAACCACCACAACGACCACCACTTTCATGACAAGCACCGGAAAATCAGAAACGACCACAGCGCCGAAGGATATCTTTGCCGGCGATGTCAATGAAAGCGGCAATGTCGATATTTCAGATGCCGTTCTGCTTGCAAGACTGGTCGCGGAAGATGCAAACGCTAAGGTTTCCGCAGAAGGTCTGCTGAATGCAGATGTCAACAAAAACGGCGCACCGGACAGCGAAGATGTTATTATGATTCTCAAATATGTCGTCAAGCTGCTCCCGAATCTCCAATAATATCCCTCTCTGCATACGCAGACAGTCTCCGGTTTGACAGCCGGAGACTGT
>JAZQOZ010000214.1:0-13868 GCA_045628085.1 Oscillospiraceae bacterium
GAGAGCTTTTCTCCTGTTGATAAATTGAATATGGTGGGTATAGCTTAGTTGGTTAAAGCGTCGGATTGTGGTCCCGAAGACCGAGGGTTCGAATCCCTCTACCCACCTTTCCAAAGTATATGGTAATCCGCACAGGACAGAGTAATCTGCACTGTGCGCATTGTCATATATTGGCGCAGAGCAGCAGGGGAAATGCCGCTGCCCTACGCGATATATTTTCCTTTACATTGTCAGATAGCCATTCATTGCTAGACTCAGTATCAATGGTTTTCGCAGTCTTTGTTTCTTTTTGCAGCATCGCTCATTCGCTTATCGTGCAAGATCATCGCGGATTGCTGCCTCATAGGTACGTTCCTAGTGGACACCCCTATGACAGCAGCGTGAACTGCTAAAGAAAACTATCTCTCAATGTTATTCTGTTTTCAATGTACTGGGTGTAAGTCGGTACAAAAAAAGTCAAGCCATCCAGATGCGCGAACAGACTGAAAGGCTTGACAAATTCTATCTAAAGTGCTATAATAATAGCACGAAAATAGCATTCTCACAGTCATTCAGATGTTGCGAGCATCTGTTTGATTTGGGGGCATATCGGGACTGCCATCCTGATATGCTCCGTGGGGGTGCTTTTTTAGTACACTCTTATTTTACCATTTTTCAGGTGATTTGTAAAGCAGTAACAGACGAATTTTCCAAAATTCGTTATACTGCACAAACATTGTTTGGATTTATAGCTCCGTTTACAGCATAAATAAGCTAACAACTGTGTTTAATTTACTTTCCTGCATTTTTTATACTTGATTGTGCTACTGGTAGCACAAAATATTTTTTCAAGTTGTGCTACTGGTAGCACAATCGCGCTGCCGGTTTTGGTTTGTCTGATTGTGCTACTGGTAGCACAATTCTATATCAGGAAAAAATAATAATGTTCATGATTTTCACCGTTTTATATGCTATAATGAGAATATCAATAAATCTGAAAGCGAGGAATCTTCTATGTCAACGAATGAAAACAGTCAAGACCTTTTGAGCGTTCTTTGGGCAGGAGCTGACATTCTGCGCGGAAAAATGGATGCAAATGAGTATAAGAACTATCTGCTTGGCATTGTGTTTTACAAGTATCTTTCCGATACATTTCTGATGCACGTTTATGATCTTCTGTATAATGAAGAACCGGAGAGCATGGCTGCTGCACAGGCTGCTTATGAAGAAGTGTATGCGACAGAAGATGCCGAAGATCTGCTTGCAGATATTCAGGAGAGTTATCACTATGTCATTGAGCCGGAGCTGACCTATACCAAAATCGCACAGGCAGCCAATAACAATGAATTTCAGCGTGAAACGCTGCAAAAGGCTTTCAATCATGTGGAACAGGCTGACGAGATCTTTGCGAACTTGTTTGCTGACGTTGATCTCTATTCCACCAGACTTGGTGCAGGGGAGCAGAAGCAATCCAGTACCATTGCAGAACTTGTGAAAACGATCAATAATGCAAATCTTCTGAATCATGAGGGAGATGTGCTTGGTGATGCTTATGAATACCTGATCGGACAGTTTGCAAGTGAAACCGGAAAGAAAGCAGGAGAATTCTATACTCCGCAAGCAGTATCGCAGATTCTTACCCGTGTTGCAATTCAGGGACAGGAGGACAAGCAGGGACTTCTTGTATACGATGCAGCAATGGGTTCAGGTTCTCTGCTTCTGAATGCAAAGAAGTATTCGCACAAGCCGGACTACATCCGCTACTTCGGTCAGGAGCTTTCCACAACCACATATAACCTTGCAAGAATGAATATGTTTCTTCACGGCGTTGATCCGGAGAATCAAACGCTTCGTAATGCCGATACGCTTGACGCTGACTGGCCTACCGATGAAGAAACAGATTTTGATATGGTGCTGATGAATCCCCCCTATTCTGCAAAGTGGTCGGCGGCACAGGGATTCCTGACCGATTCACGCTTTTCGGATTATGGTGTCCTTGCGCCGAAATCGAAAGCTGACTATGCCTTTTTGCTGCACGGATTCTATCATTTGAAGAATACCGGCACTATGGCGATCATTCTGCCGCACGGTGTATTGTTCCGTGGCGCGGCAGAGGGCAAAATCCGCGAGAAACTTGTTGACAACGGTTCGATCTATGCTGTCATTGGCTTGCCGGCAAATCTGTTCTATAATACGTCTATTCCGACAACGATTATCGCGCTGAAAAAGAATCGTGCCGGACGTGATATTCTGTTCATTGATGCATCGAGCCAATTTGAAAAGGGCAAGAACCAGAACAAGCTGACACAGGCGAATATCGACCATATCATCGAACTGTATGTGCAGCGCACGGATGTGGAAAAAGAAGCGCATCTGGCAAGCTATGAGGAAATCAAGGCGAATGACTACAATCTGAATATACCGCGCTATGTGGACACATTCGAGAAAGAAGAAGAAATCAGCCTAAGCGATTTAGCAGTTGAACTTTTGAATATTTCCGAGGATATGGATACGGCAGCGACCGATTTCATCACGCAAATGGGCGAACTGACTGCTGCGGACGATCAGACGAAGAATCAGCTTGCTGATCTGATGAAAATTCTGGAGGGTGTATTATGAACATGAGTAATACACCACAGATCAGATTTGCCGGATTTACTGATGCTTGGGAACAGCGTAAGGTTTGGGAAATTGCGGATAGATATGATAATCTTCGTGTTCCGGTCGCTGCAAATTTAAGAGTAAAAGGAACAACTCCATACTATGGAGCAAACGGCATTCAAGATTATGTAGATGGTTTTACGCATGAAGGTGAATTTATTTTAGTAGCGGAAGATGGAGCAAATGACTTAAAAAATTATCCTGTCAACTATGTAAATGGGCGTATTTGGGTTAATAATCATGCTCATGTACTACAAGGAAAAGAAAACGTTGCTAACAATAGATTCTTAAGCTATGCAATGAGTCAAGCAAATATTGAATCTGTATTAGTTGGTGGCGGAAGAGCAAAACTTAATGCTGATGTAATGATGAATATAGAACTGGTGCTTCCAAAATTAGAGGAACAACAGCAAATAGGTGCATACTTTCGCAACCTCGACACCCTCATCACCCTTCATCAGCGTAAGTGTGACACGCTGAAAGCTCTGAAAAAAGCCATGCTTCAAAAGATGTTTCCGAAAGAGGGAGCATCCGTCCCTGAAATCAGATTTGCCGGATTTACTGACGATTGGGAACAGCGTAAGTTAGGCGAAGTAATTAAAGAATCATATAATGGACAAACTCCTTCAAGAGCGAATGATGAATATTGGAATGGCGATTTAAACTGGTTAGCAAGTGGAGATTTGAATAGAGGTATAGTTACTCATACAACCGAAAAAATCACTAATAAAGGATTGAAAGATACACGATTGAGGATTGTTCCTAAAGGAACTTTTGTAATGGCTATTACAGGATTAGAAGCCGCAGGAACAAGAGGAAACTGCGGGATTTTGGCGATTGATACTGCACTTAATCAGTCTTGTATGGCTCTGTTTCCCAATGATAAGATACTTGATACGACATTCCTATTTCAGTGGTATCGCAAAGTTGGCGAGGAGTACGGAATCAATTACACACAAGGAACAAAGCAGCAAAGTTATAATGCTGAATTGATTCAAATCTTACCCATTTCTTTTCCTAAAATAGAGGAACAAAGAAAAATTGCGGACTATTTTTTAAAGCTCGACACCCTCATCACCCTTCATCAGCGTAAGTTAGACACCTTACAAAAACTGAAAAAAGCTATGCTGCAAAAAATGTTTGTATAAAGGCGGTGTTCTCTTTGGCAGAACTTGAAAAGACCATAGAAGAAAAACTTATTGAACAGCTCACAACCGGCGACAGTCAATGGACATATCGCCCCGATCTCAAAGACGAAGCGGCACTCTGGGCGAATCTCCGGCACATCCTTGAAAACGGCAACAAAGCCGTGCTTGACGGCACACCTCTCTCTGACCGTGAGTTTGAACAAGTGAAGAATCAGCTCTCATTTGCCACATTCTATGATGCTGCAAAATGGATTGCCGGAGAAAACGGCATTGCCCATGTTGCCGTCCAGAGGGAGAATAAAACCTTGCAGCTCACCGCCTTGAAACGTGACGATATCGCAGGCGGCACAAGCGTTTATGAAGTAATCAACCAGTATCAGGCAACACGCGATGAGGACTGCGATCTTCACGATCAGAACCGCCGCTTTGATGTTTCGCTGCTCATCAACGGCATTCCGCTGATTCATATTGAATTGAAGAACCGGCAGCATTCCTATCTGGACGGTTTTCGCCAGATCAAGAAATATATTCGTGAGGGAAAATTCACAGGCATTTTCTCTGCCGTGCAGATGTTTGTTGTATCGAATGCAGTTGATACCAAGTATTTTGCAGCGGCAGGAGAAGATCAGCTCAATGAAAAATTCCTTTCCGGTTGGGCAGATTCCGAGAATAATCCGATTGCGAATTATTTGCAGTTTGCCGCAGAAGTGCTGCGCATTCCCGAAGCACATCAAATGGTTATGAAGTATGCGGTTCTCGATCAGGAGGACAGACGGATATTGCTGCTGCGTCCGTATCAGGTTCATGCCATTGAAGCAATCCGCGCTGCATCCCGTCAGGGAAAATCCGGCTTTGTTTGGCACACCACCGGTTCAGGAAAAACAATGACCAGTTATAAAGCCGCCAGAAATCTGCTGATGGATATTCCCAGTATTGAAAAGACGATCTTCCTGATCGACCGGAAAGACCTTGACAATCAGACTACACAGGCATTCCAGTCTTATGCCAATAATGATGTGGTTGATGTAGATGAAACGGATAACGTCAGCGATCTGATAAACAAGCTGAAAAATCAGAATCAGCAAGTGATTGTTACCACGATTCAAAAGCTGTCCATTGCGATCAAGAAAAGGCTGCAAGAGGATTCTTCTGCCTATAACCGCATCAAGAATCTGCGTGTTGCGTTCATTGTTGATGAATGCCACAGAGCTGTTACACCGAAGATGCAGCGGCTTCTGTATCAGTTCTTCCGCAACTCTTTATGGTACGGATTCACCGGCACACCGCGCTTTGACGTAAATCCGTATCCGGCAGAGGGCGATCTGCCGCGCACAACAGAAATGCTTTACGGTGCTTGCTTGCATAAATACACGGTCAAAGAAGCAATCCGCGATGAAGCTGTACTCGGTTTTCAGACGGAACATCTAGGCATGAAGCATTTGGGCGAAAACGATGAGAATGAGGACTTGAATGTTTATGAAACCGAAGCACACATGATTGAAGTTCTCAATACCATTATTAATAAGTCACAGGAAAAACTTGGTTTCAAAAACGGCAGAGGAAAGACGTATGAAGCAATCCTGACCGTTAAATCCATTCAAAAGGCACAGGCATATTATGATCTGTTAAAGCGCGTGAAGAACGGCGAAACAACGCTTACGATCAGCGAAGAAACAAGAAAAGTTCTGCCGGATTTCCCGAAGTTTGCAATTACCTACTCTGTTTCAAGCGATGATAATTCTGAAAGTGCCGATCTGAATGTACCGAAGATGAAAGAATCTCTTGACGATTACAATGCTATGTTCGGCACTTCCTATGGTATCGGTGAGATCAAGGGCTATAATGCGAATCTGAATGACCGATTGGCACGAAAAAAGTCAAAGTTCAAAAGCCGTGATGAACAGCTCGATATTGTGATCGTTGTCAACCGTCTGCTGACCGGATTTGATGCTCCATGCTTGTCTACTGTATTCATGGACAGACAGCCGATGCATCCGCATGACATTATTCAGGCATTTTCCAGAACAAACCGTCTATTTGACAAGCCGAAAACCGCAGGGCAGATCGTTACGTTCCAGTCACCGCATAAATTCAAAAAGGCGGTTGACGATGCTCTGATCTTGTATTCTGCCGGTGGTCAGGCTTCTGTCCTTGCTCCGGATTGGGACACGGTGTTTGAAGAATTCCAAAAAGCTCTGAAATATCTGCGCCTGACTGCTGAAACTCCGGATGTAGTTCCGACTCTTTCTCATGAGGGCAAAATGCGTTTCGCAAAAGCGTTTCAGGAATTCGACAAAGTTTATTCAAGTCTGAAATCCTTTATCCGGTATGCGGATAATCCACCGGAATACTATGGTATTACCGAACAGGAATACTATGATTATGCTGCGCACTATCGGAATATCATTGACAGCTTGCCGCCCAGACCTACACCCGATCAACCGACAATTCCGATAGACATAGAGTATGAGCTGAAAGCATACAGCAAAGAACGCATCGACTATGATTACATTGTCAGTCTGATTCAGGCTGTTGTTTCTGCTACTGATGATGAACGTAACGAGCAGCACTATCAGAATTTGATTGCCGAGATCGAAAAATACATTGATGAATTGCTTGAAACGAATCCCAAACTTGGCGCATTGCTAAAAACATTGTGGGAGAGAATCAAGCAAAATCCGGATGATTTCAAGGGGAAGAAAGTTTCGCATATCCTTGAATCCATGCGAAAAGAAGCAATGGACAATATTCTGACTGCTTTTGCGGCTGAATGGTGCGTTTCAACAGAAGCGGTATCATTTGCTGCTGCCCATTATGAAAAAGGAGATACCGAAATTCCGGCATTGAACAATTTGAAGAAAACTGCTGATTTTGTTCGCTATTCGGAAACACACACAGGCATTACAAAGTTTAAGTATCATCAGGAAATGAAAAAAGCATTGCTTGATGTACTGAATAATGAGATCATTCCTTTGCGTGATGACAACTATCGAATTGATATGGTTGTATGACAAAAATCAAATTGTGCTACTGGTAGCACAATTATTCGGGCAAAAAAATAGCCGTCTGCGGTATCAGATGTAACCGTCAAATATAAGACGGTTACGTTCGTATCCGTCAAATAATATTGAAAAATAGAACCAGTCTGCCAATTTAGTTACCGACAAGACTGGTTCTAATTATGTGGTGACAATATTTGACGGATACATAAAAACGCTATGAGGCGGTTCAAGTCAAATAATAAAAATGAGAACCATTCGCATTCATGTACTGTGTAATGCTCGGAAGCTCCTGTTATGATTCTAGCATAATTATGTTTACACACATCATGAAGTAGTGATAAAGGTGGATTTTCTATGACAAATCGCATTTTTGTATCCTTAAATCTGTCAGCTTTCATTGTGTCCTGATAGCAGATGTTTTCAGCGTTCTGTCCCTTAATCAGCATTTCAGCAAGGCAGATCGCATAAGATTCAGGGTTAATTTCCTGTCCGAACAGACGAACATCGGCAGTAGGGTTATAACGCTTAATGAAATTGTAGCTTGTGGAGAGCATACCACCAGTACCACACGCCTGATCCAATACTGTGATAACCTTTCCATCATCAAAAATATCGTCGCAACCTTCAGCAAGAAGAATATTAACCATAAGCTTGATGATATCACGACCTGTGTAATGGTCACCAGCCTCGGCATTTTCTGAGAATTTTCTGATTAACTCCTCGAAAATATATCCCATCTTGATATTGTCAATTGTCTTTGGATCAAGATTCAGTTCGGAAAAAGCCTTTACAACGGACAAAAGACGATTGTTTTTGTCCATTTTATCAATCTGCTTGTCAAAGTCAAGGCTCTTGATAATATCCTGAATATTTGCAGAAAATCCTTCGATATAATTTCTGAAATTAGCTGCAAGATGGTCAGGATCGTTTACGAGTTCTGCAAGACTGTATTCACTTGTATTGAAAAACTGATATTTTGAAATTCTGCACATAGCTTTTGCAGGATATGCAGGATTTTTCTTGTACTGCTCAACGACAGCGTTTTTAGTATCCTCCAAAGCACATTCAAATCTGCGTATAATAACCATCGGAATAATAACATCCTTGTACTTATCACTCTGATATGTGCCTCTCAGTTTATTTGCAATGCCCCATATAAAATTTACTTCTGTAGATACGTCAACAGGTGTATCATCCCACATTGCATCTATTTTAAGTTCGTTCATTGTAAAAACTCCTTTAAATCAAAATCTGGTTTTAATCCTTGAGGAGAAACTATTTTCATACGTCCTCCAAACTGCATTATCCATCCCCAGAACGGAGGACTTAATTGAATAATTACCTTTATCAGTAATCTGCCTCCATCAGTGTGCCGGATTTCAAGATTTTCACCGAACTTATCGTACATAACCCCAAGAAGATCAGGTTCCAATTCAATAGTAACAGTTTCAGCTTTTCCATTGTACATTTTGAATACCTGTTCGGTGTAACTTTCAGTACGTTTCTTTTTTATAATTGCTTCTTCACAAACATCAGTTTCTTCAACTTCGACAGTATCCATACGATCTATTCTGTAATTGGTTGTCCCTTGATATTTCTGACTGTAAGAAACAAGATAATAATTATCTTCACTATATACAAGTGCAACAGGATCGGTAATGTATCTTTTCTTTTCTATATATTCGATTGCGTTTTTCATCTAAATCAAAATAATAAAAGCTGACCTGTTTTTTCTGCTTGATTGCAAGTTCAATCTGCTCAATGTTTTCAAAAATTTCTTCATTTGAATGCTTGTGATTGTTGTAACATATTATATCATTTTTTACTATTTCGGAGCGTCTTACACCTGAAAATGCAAGCAGTTTTTCTGTTAATTCCATCGTCTTTTCTTTAGTGATAAAATTAGCAGCCTGTACAGCATCAATGAGGATTTTTAACTCAGCAAGAGAAAGAGAAATTTCATCAATATAATATGCGTTTTCTCTGCCCAGTTCTGTTTTAATTATACTTGCTCCACTTTCAATTTGGGGATTTTGAAAAAATCACCGGATGAAGTACCGAGCTTGCTGGGATTGTGAAACAGCCCTTACAGGCTGTTTCAGTTTGTTCGTCGGGACAATTGTTTCTTCTCTCCTGAGAAGAATTCTGAGCTGTGCGAAATGCTTTTCACTATAATAATATTTCATTTGAAATATTATTATATAAATGGTATAATAAAGTCAATAATTATGACTGTATCTTCATCAGAAATTTTCAAAATAAGTTTCAAATATTATGTTACCTTTCACTATTAGAATACGACTTATATAATAGAAGGGAGTGATGAAAATGGAGGACAGCACAATTATAGAATTATATTTTAAACGTTCTGAAAATGCTGTTGCCGAATCTGAAAAGAAATACGGAAAAATCTGCCGTAAGGTTGCGGATAATGTCCTGAATGATTTTCAGGATTCAGAAGAATGTGTCAACGATACATGGCTGACAGCGTGGAACAGAATTCCTCCTCAAAAACCTGAATATCTTGGAGCCTTTTTTGCTAAAATCACGAGAAATCTTTCTCTTTCCTGTCTTAGAAAGAGACTTGCTGAAAAACGAAAAGGAAATGAAACAGACTTGTGTATTGATGAACTGTCAGAATGTATTGCAGATACAAAGCAGGATCATATCTCAGACAGTGTAGAGATCAGAGATGCGCTTAATATGTTTCTTGGATCTCTAAATCAGAAGCATAGGGTGATTTTTATGAAACGATACTGGTATGTGTATTCAGTTGAAGAAGTAGCCAGAGATATGTCAATGAGCGTCGGAGCAGTAAAAATGTCTTTGAGCAGAACAAGAGGTAAACTGAAAGCATTTCTTGAAAGTGAGGGTATTATGCTATGAAACATGAAGAAAGACTTTTTGATGAATTAGGTAATGTAGATGAAAAGTATATCCATGAAGCTGAGACTTGCACAAGAAAAAGTATCCGCAAAATTACATATATTCTTAGTGGTATAGCTGCTGTACTTGTATTAACCATTGGTGTTGGTATATGGAATAACAATCATTCCGAAAACTCTGTTATTAATCATGATAAGTACAAAAATGTTTTCATCATTCCCGAAAGCCATGATGAACTTCAGAAAATAAGCTGTGATATTGATTTTGGCGCAATGGGCTTTGAAGGAATAATAACAGATAATATTGAAGAAATCAAAGGCAATAACCCTTGGAAAGAAGAATGGGGATTATCAGAACTTCCTGTGTTTAATGGTACTTATGAAACATCAGAATATTCATTTGATGAAATTA
This sequence comes from Oscillospiraceae bacterium, assembly GCA_045628085.1. Taxonomy (GTDB): domain Bacteria; phylum Bacillota; class Clostridia; order Oscillospirales; family Ruminococcaceae; genus Firm-04. The sequence continues at coordinate 10,088 of JAZQOZ010000214.1, forward strand.
AAAACACTCTTTCTGAGATTGCTGAAAATTACGGAACAGATTTGAAAATTTTAGATGAGCATGACGGACAGGACATTCCGCAGCCGGAAATTGATGCCATTAAAGAAAAACTTGAAGCTGCAGGAGAAGAATTTCATATAGAAGATTTTTACACTCCGAGTGAGGTTACAGCAAAGATGGGAAATCTCAATGTGAAGATTAACAGTAACGGACAAATTGAAATAAAAACAGATACAAAGAATGTACCTGAAAACTGCCGTCCTGCCAATCCTGATGATAAGAAAATTACTTACAGCGAAGCAGAACAGCATATGAAGAATTTTTCCGAGAAATACTATGACCTTTTGAGACTGGAGAATCCTCTTCCGTCAATATTTCGTGATTATTCTTATTATGGTGATGCACATACTTCATGTTGCATCTATGACAATTCTGCTGACAATTTGACTGCACTGCTGAATTACAGCTTTAATAAGGTTCAGCTTTATACTTTAGACGGAAATGTGAATATCGGAATAAATAATGCAATTCCGACTGATAATGTTATCGGAATGTACCCGATTATTGACGAGAAAACTGCTTTTGAAAATCTTATGAACGGAGACTATGTTATTTCTGTATGGGAGGAGGAATATATTCCTGATGGATTTACGGAGGAAGATGTTACTTTCTGCGGAGTGCAGTACAAGCGTACAAGCGATTATCAATACTGGATTCCATATTACAGCTATCTTATTAAGCTGAATCACAATAATTCGGATATTCCTGACAATCTGGATGAATATGGCGAATTCTATGTTCCTGCTGTAAAGTCTGAATATATCAGTAATATTGATATACAGACTGCTTTTAATTAACCTGAAATCATCTGCAAATCACGCTGAAATTTTTCAGCGTGATTTTTCTTTTCCTCGGTGAAAATGACGAAAGCACAAATTACGCTATATATCGTTGTTTTGTAAGCGTAAACCGCCGATACATAGTATCAAAGAAACAGGCTCACCTCGGTGAGCCTGTCTGAATATCATATAGTGAATGGAAGGAGAATTGTTCCTGCCGGATGTGAGAACAGCTCTGTCAGATACTGCTCTGTATCCACACCGTTTTTGACGGGGCGTTCTTATCGAGCAGTTCATCCCATGTGATGTTCTTGCCTGATACCTTGGTTGTAACATAGTAGATCAGGATGTTCTGCGCATCATCGACGGACAGTTCGCCGTTTTTATTGACATCCGCTGCAAGGAACTGTTCATCGGTCAGACCGTGATCCTTTCCGGACATGCTGCTTACATAGGCGACAAGTGCAAGCTGCGCATCTTCTGCGCCGACTTCATCGTCAGCGTTTACATCTCCGATCATAATTGTTGGAACAGTTGCTTCACCGAGCGACTCGAAGTCACCCGATAGAAAAACAGCATATTGTTGAGCAGTAGAATTATCATACCCACAGATAATACCGTCATAATTAAAAACTGACTTGTCTTCACTTGCAGACCAATACAAATCTCCGCCACCAATTCCAACTCCCAAAAAGTAACAACTGTCCATTGACGAACTAATCGTTGAAAATGATCCATCATCATTATAAATTTCGCATTCCGGATTCAGAAATGTGATTTTCTTTAAAAATGTAGCAGCCTCTGGATATGATATAGTGCAGCGATCGTTTTCGCTAGAATAGACAATATCTTCTTTAAACGGGAAAGCACTTGCAAACGCTTGTTTTCCAATTTTACAGCATTTTTCAGGGAGAGTGATTTCTGACAAGCAGTAACAAGAACGAAATGCATATTGTTCAATTGTTTCGCAGCTTTTTGGAATGTTTATTTTGGCTAAGATTCGACAGCCTTCAAACGCAGATTGTTCAATACTCTTAATATTATCTGACAATTTGACACTTTCTAAATTTGCGCAGTGGTAGAATGCATGTGAACTGATACTTGTAACGCTGTCTGGAATTGTAATGGTCGTTAAGCCGATGCATCCATAAAATGCACATGATCCGATGTTTGTTACGCTGTCAGGGATTGTGATGTTTGTTAAGTTGGTGCAACCTCTAAAAGCATCGTAGCCTATACTTGTTACGCTGTCAGGGATTATGATGCTTGTTAAGCCGGTGCAACCACTAAAAGTATCGTAGCCTATACTTGTTACGCCGTCAGGGATTGTGACGCTGGTTAAGCCGGTGCAGTTAATAAAAGCGGAATCGTTAATGCATTTCACATGTTCAGGAATAATAATATTTCCTGAACATGTAGTTCCCGTTATCAAAGTATTGCCGGCTATAACGAGTGGAGATTCGAGTAATTTGTTTTGAAACCAAGGTGTGTCTGCAAATGCGTTCTGACCAATATGCGGTACAATATTTAAGAATTCAACGCTGGTTAAGCTAGCGCAATCTGCAAAAGCACTCCACCCAATGTATGTTACGCTGTCAGGGATTGTGATGCTTGTTAAGCTAGCGCAATCTGCAAAAGCGTTCTCCCCAATGTATGTTACGCTGTCAGGGATTGTGATGCTTGTTAAGTTGGTGCAACCTCTAAAAGCGGAGTTAATAATGCTTTTCACATGTTCAGGAATAATAATATTTCCTGAACATTTAGTCCCCGTTATCAAAGTATTACCGGCTATAACGAGTGGAGATTCGAGTAGTTTGTTTTGAAACCAAGGTGTGTCTGTAAATGCTGTTTCTCCGATGCTTGTTACGCTATCAGGGATTGTGACGCTGGTTAAGCTAGAGCAACCTTTAAAAACATCGTAGCCTATATCTGTTACGCCGTCTGGAATGGTGATGCTTGTTAAGTTGGTGCAACGTGCAAACGTACCACAATCAATGTATGTTACGTTGTCCGGGATCGTGATGCTTGTTAAGCTAGTGCAATCTGCAAAAGCGTTCCCCCCAATGTCTGTTACGCTGTCAGGGATTGTGACGTTTGTTAAGCCGATGCATCCATAAAATGCTGATTCTCCGATGCTTGTTACGCTGTCAGGGATTGTGATGTTTGTTAAGCTAGTGCAACCTCTAAAAGCAGCGTAGCCTATTCTTGTTACGCTGTCTGGAATGGTGATACTTGTTAAGCTAGTGCAACCTTCAAAAGCATTGTAGTCTATTCTTGTTACGTTGTCCGGAACAGTGACATTTCCCTTGCATCCTTTTCCATCCATCAGTACCCCGTCTTCAATTACGAGTCCGTTATCTTGCGATAGATTATCTGCTGCAAGAACAGATAATTGTGGAGATATTATATTGGGTGATATAGTTGAAATAAAGAACAACGCAAGAAAAAGTGTTAGTCCTCGTAATGGTTTCATATTTACCATCCTTTCTAATATAAACTATTCTTTTATGAAAAGCATTTCTACTCCTTCAAATTCCTTTCAGGATCAAATCCTGTATTTACATTTTATCACAAAAAAAGTTTAAAATCAATAGATCTCAAGAAATATTGTCAGATAGTGGCTGTTTCTTGTATACCTTTAACCTTCTGCTTAAATTGTGTAAATCCTATTGACTGACAGCTATTTATATAGTAGCACAATTTCAGATCAGGAGTCGGATCTTCTTTCGTGAAACGCGATCATTCTATCAAGCGTAGGACGGGACACGCCCAAGCGTTTCGCCCAATCCGTTTTCTTTAGCCTGCGGTTGAGATACAACTGATACTGTTCCTGAAAATCGGGCGGCAGCTTCACCGGCTGCCGTCCTTTGTATTTCTGGTTTGCTTTGGCGATCGCAATACCCTCACGCTGCCGTTCCAGTAAAATCGCACGTTCAAATTCA
>JAZQOZ010000215.1:0-4501 GCA_045628085.1 Oscillospiraceae bacterium
GATAGCGTCTCTGAAGATCACTGAATCGTGCATCTAATTCAGTATCATTGCGCAGTTCGTCCGGAAGGCGTGTATCTATTATCCCGCCGTCTTCAGCGTATAACCATACCGGATAGGTTCCGTATTCAAGTAAAAGACGAATCTTTTTCATCATAAAAGTACCTCCGCATTTATTTGTATTATTATAGCACAAATCTCGTGTAATCGCAATGGGGAGGGATGGGGGGCTGCCCGGTGGGGGTATCGAATCTCTACGGAGCAGCGATCACAAGACCGGCGCCCCCTCTCACGCACAAAAAGTGCAGTTCAAACACCCGATTAACCCCTCGGATATTTTTTAGAGCCGAAATCCCCGTGATTCCGGCATTTTTTATTGGCAGGTGATGATATGGCAAAGGACGGTACAAACCGTGGCGGACGCAGAGTCCGTGCAGGCGACAAGCCGAAGCCCCTCGCCGAGAAAATTGCCGCAGGAGAGGATGCCGACATCATCGAATTCACCCCGACCGCGCTGGAAGGTGCTGACCTTGATGATGCCGCTGACCTTGTCGGTGAGGAAATGCCCTCGCCGAGTGAATACCTCTCGGCACGGCAGAAGGACGGCAAGCCCCTCGGCGCTGATGAAATTTACAAGGAAACATGGATCTGGCTGAAGAATCGCGGCTGCGAAAAGCTGGTGAACAAGCGACTGCTCGAAAGCTACTCGCTGGCGTTCGCTCGTTTTATCCAGTGCGAGGACGCGCTCTCGACCTACGGTCTGCTCGGCAAGCATCCGACGACCGGCGGTGTAGTCGCTTCTCCGTTCGCATCGCTCAGTCAGTCCTATCAGAAACAGGCAAATCTGCTCTGGTATGAGATTTTCGATATCGTGAAGCAGAACTGCACGACCAAGTTTGACGGCTCTCCGCAGGACGACCTGATGGAGCAGCTACTCCGCAGTAGGAAGTGAGGTACACATGAAAGCAAACACAGATGCGGCTTTCTGGCGTGATCTGAAAGCCAGCCGACCGAATATGACAAAGCAGCAGTACCGCACGATCAAAGGTCAGGCGGTCAAGGGCAATGTTGCAGATGCCCGCAAAGGCTTACAGCGAATTTTGATGCGGAGGAATGTGAAATGAAAACGACGACAGATTTTCAGCTTGTCAGCACCGACAAGCTCATCCCTTATGTAAATAACGCCCGGACGCATTCTCCGGAGCAGATCAAGAAGCTCCGTTCCTCGCTGCGTGAGTTTGGATTTGTTAATCCCGTCATCATCGACCGGGAGTATAATGTCATAGCAGGTCATGGTCGCCTCATGGCGGCGAAGGATGAAGGCATCACGGAGGTGCCGTGTGTCTATGTTGACCACCTGACTGATGCACAGAAGAAAGCCTACATCCTCGCGGATAACCGTATGGCGCTGGATGCAGGCTGGGACGAGGAACTGCTCGCCGTAGAGATGCAGGAACTGCAAGACCTCGGCTACGACCTCGCCATGACTGGCTTTGATGAAAAGGAGCTGGCTGACCTGTTCTCTGACGGCACGGACTCCGATGCAAAGGATGACGATTTCGACCTGACTGCTGCGCTGGAGAAGGCTTCCTTTGTGGAGCGCGGCGACGTGTGGACGGTCGGCAGGCATCGCCTCATGTGCGGTGACGCGACCAGTCCCGAAGATGTTAATACACTTATGGGCGATACAAAAGCAAACCTCATTCTGACCGATCCGCCCTACGGTGTATCTTTCAAAAGCTCCAGCGGTCTGACCATTCAGAACGACAGCATGAAGAACGAGGAGTTTTACACATTCCTGCTGTCGGCGTTCAAGTGTATGGCGGCGCACCTCGAAAAAGGCGGTGCGGCTTATGTGTTCCACGCAGACACCGAAGGTCTGAATTTCCGCCGTGCGTTCATCGATACGGGATTCCACCTTGCAGGCTGCTGCATCTGGGTGAAGGACAGCCTTGTGCTGGGACGCTCGGATTATCAGTGGCAGCATGAGCCTGTGCTGTACGGCTTCATGCAGAACGGCAAGCACAAGTGGTATTCCGACCGCAAGCAGACGACCATCTGGAATTTCGACAAGCCGAAGCGCAATGCGAACCACCCGACCTCCAAGCCCCTCGACCTGCTCGGTTACCCGATCGGCAACTCCACGCAGGAGAACGCCGTGGTCATCGACACCTTCGGCGGAAGCGGCTCGACGCTTATGGCGTGTGAACAGATGAACCGCATCTGCTATATGATGGAGCTTGACGAAAAATACGCCTCCATCATTCTCCGACGCTACGTTGAGGACACCGGTGATGCCGAAGGCGTGTATGTGATTCATAACGGACAGCAGATTCCGTATGCGGAGCTGGTGAAAGAGGTCGAAACACCTGAATAATTGAAAAGTCCATGCAGGAAATTGTGAACAGACTGATACAAAGAAAAGGTACAGAACAAAACATTCTGCACCTTTTATATTTTCAGTATGAATTAAACAAGTTCCTTGATTTTTTTAGCCAGTTCAGGTAAATCATCGAACAGCACCTCTGCAATGATGTTCCAATTCGTGCCGTCATAATCATGCACAAGTCTGTGTCTGAGTCCGGCAATTACAAGCCATGGAATATCACTATGTGCGTCTTTGTATTCGGCAGAAAGATAATAAACGTGTTCGCCTATATTATACAACGGAGTTGTGACAAGCCATTGCAGAGAATAATCATTCAGCAAATCGGCTTTTGTCACATGATGATCTTCAATATATTTCAGCAGTTTTTCGGAATTATCAAGGATTTTTTGCAATCTCTGTTCATCGGAATACTTCATGCGACCTTAACCCTTTCTTTCATGATTGTATGATAGAATACGCTGTCGCTGTTTACTTCGTTGATCTCAAAAACGTCGATTTCCTTGCGAATCAACATACGAAGTTCCTCGGCAAACGCAAAAATGGAAGTCAGCTTAAAATCCTTTCCGCCAAAAACAAGAAAATCAATATCACTGGCGGAGGTGGCTTCGTTCCTTGCGTATGAGCCAAAAATATAGACCTCGCTGATGTGGTATTTTTCAGCAAGCGGTTTCACAATCTGCTGAATATCGCTGAGCGTTAAGATAGCATCAGACATACAATCATCTCCTTTTGCAATGCTTATTGTCACGATAATCTTTGAACCTTTTCTGTTTTTATTATACCATAATCATTCCGAAAAAGCAACTGTTATTTTGCGGTTCTTTGTCATATCTTACACTTGCTATATGTCGAAAACAGAGTTCATACCCGACTTTGCCACTAAAAAAGGGAAACAATGAAGTAAAAGCAGCGAAAAGAGGAAGAAAACGCCGAAAAAACGGCTTGATAAAATAGCACAACAATTATAAATTATATATCCACGTTGATATTTTTGATTTGAGATTTCAGGTCGGCTTTACGAAATAATTTAGTGGGGATCCTGCGGGGTATCCAGATGCTCCCGGCAGACCAGCGTTACCTCATCGGGGTAGTGGTCCAGTTTGCGGCAGGCCTCGCGGCACTCCGCCGACAGCGGCTTCTGATACTCCTTTTCGTACATCGGAGCGATCCCCAGCTCGATAGCAACTGCACGCAAGAAAAAGCTCGACCATATGCGGTCGAACCTTCCGAAGGAGCGCATCACATCGTTCTCCTCTAATTTTGTGGAGTACAATTACAGCAATTATGATATTGAACAGGCAGAGGCTGATTACGAAAAGGCAGCCGATGAGCTTGCAAGAGCACAGACAGCACTTGATACGGTAAACACAACAGTAGAGTATGAGGTATGATGCTTCTCCGAGGTCAGACAGTATTTTTGTAACAGCGGAGGGAGGTACAATGTAACACGCTCTATTATGTGGCGTTATTATTAATTCAATAAAATATCAACATATTCTATTTACAAACGAGAAAGGAAATGATATAATAGAAGTATGAACGACGAGAAGCGAACCGACTATAAAACAAGTACGCCGGAAGTGTTATACGAAGCAAGAAAAATCGTAATAAAGATTATGAATGTTGAATATGCCCGGAATGCCCTTCGCGCGCGGTGCAGTTTGCCCGACAAAAAGGAATCCAATCCCGCCGTAAATTCTGGCTGTCTTTCAAGGGGTTTTCCTGAACTGGCAGGCGAAATAAATTTTGAGGAGGTGGTATGAGATGATTGACAAAGCACGGAATAAAAAAGCGTTTGCAAGAGTTATATCGCTGATTTTCATCGTTGTGCTGTTGATCTCTGCCATGCCCTGCATGGCATTTGCCGGAGAAAACAAGGATATGATTACCTCATTTACCGACCTGAAAACGGCGATCCGCGCGGCAAAAGACGGAGATACTCTGTATGTCGGTGATATTGACTTCACGCCGTCGGGCAATATTTTCAATTCTTTGATGCGTGTAGAAACGGATAAGAGTCTTATCATCAAAAGCGGGAAAAACGACGGAAAGGCTGTATTTACGAACGGCAGCTTTATTCTTTCCGGTTCAAAAACAAGCGATAGCAGAAATACT
>JAZQOZ010000216.1:0-1827 GCA_045628085.1 Oscillospiraceae bacterium
CGTCCTTCCAGTATTCGCACCAATTGGACGAGAACGGCTTATGATAGCAGCTTCCGCAGAAGCGGCAGTTTTCGCAGCACTGGTCATCTACATATAACTCCTGGTCGCTGTGATCATAGTCGTCATAGCCGCCGCGGATGCAGTCATCAATTTTCGGCACAGTATAAGCACGATGTTTCTTTCGTGTTTTGTATCCTTTTCTGTCTTTCCATGTTCTGCTCATGCGTTGATCTCCTTCCACTGTGTTTTCGGCATGGTCGCAACCTGCCATCCGATGCCTTCGAGCGCAGTGGCTCTGTCGTAGGAATCTACATCCTGCGAAGCCCGCGTGATGGCATTGCTCAGACCATAGAGAGAGAGGTCACCGCCCTGAATCAGGTAACCCAGGATGCTGTCCTGTTCCGGCTGATTCAGGTCATACGCCTTGCCGGTCAGTTCGATGACATCCTGCACACGCCCCGTGATCTTCGCTCCGTGACTCTGCTCCAAGACTCCTACGATCTGCGTAAATCTCGCTTCTTCGATTGCGGCAAGCGTAGTATCACGGAGTTTCAGCATAAAAGCGTGATCTTCTGCTTCGAGCGTTTCATCTGTGTAGATGCTGAAGCTGTCCTCAAGCGCCTTTGCCGCTCTGCCCACATGGGTACGGCGTTCACCCATACTGTTGACCACCATGCCGTTTGTGCAGGCAAGCGTATATACCAAAGGCTGTACGGAAACTGCTCCAAGACCAACCTCCGAATTTGAAATGATGACACCTGCCTGCACTCTGTCACCGACACACGCCATTTCAAGGCGGTGATTGACAATTTTCAAGTACAGCTTGTTCTCGGTGACCTCGCAGCTCATCACCTCCATGCCGTCCTGTCCTGCGAACAGCGGCAGTACCGCCGATGCAATTTCCAGATTGTCGATGCGGCGGTAACGGTCGGATAATAAAGCTCTTGCGACCTGACCGCTGCCATAATCAAGGGTACGCACCATGTAGCTGTTATTTTTATCACTGAACCACGCATTCACGTTATCTGCAAGAAGCTCCGGCTTCTGTTTCTGCATCATGTCGTAGTATTTTGCGGGAATACCAAGAGCCGATGCCACCTGACGGTGAAAAAGCTGAGTTGTACCAAAGCTGTGATCGTCACCGATGCGGAAGGTACTGCCGTCATTGTCCAGACGAAATGCCTCAGCTGCACCGATATAGTCCTGCTTTGCCGCATTCTGACGCTGAAGCTCTGTCAGCACCTCCGGTAATGCTCGTCCCTGTTTCATAAAAATGTCCTCCTAGTCTTTGAAATAATAATTGCCTGTATATCCTGCGGATGCCAGCGGAAGACCGTCCGCCCATGCCGGATTCTGATTCATGATGCTGCACACATCATCGACCGTATATTTTTCTTTTGGTACTTCCAGAATGACTTCATCATGTACATGGCCGACAATGCCGAGCCCTGCAAGTTCCATGCGGCACATTGCCTCGGCGAGCAGGTCACGGGCGGTTGCCTGTGTAATGTTTTCAGTCAGCTTTCCGGAATAAGTCTCACCACGAACCCATTTGTTGTTTGCGCCGAGTCCTTCAAATGTAAGTGCCATACGTCCGAAGCGGTTCGGCTGCAATTTCGGCTTGATATATGCAAGCCTGCGTCCGGACGGCAGTACGATCCAGAGTGTATTGGCTGAGAACTGAAAACCGATCCTGCCGACCGTTCTGTCCGCATGATCTTTGACTGTTTCAATCACTGCTTTTTCCACAGCATACCAGAATTTCACGATATCCGGATTTGCATCGCGCCAGCTTGAAATGATGTCGGGAAGTTCATCCTCTTTCAG
>JAZQOZ010000217.1:0-6911 GCA_045628085.1 Oscillospiraceae bacterium
TACATAACCGAAGAAGAATATCATTTGTTTCTGCAATTATTTGATAAATACAGGGACGATACAACACTTGACGAATTAATGAATAATGTCTATTATATTGCAATGTCATATATATATACATCAGCACCGCCGCACGTTCCAAACGCATTGCCGCCATTGCAGAAAACACTTGACATTATGAAGCACTTTCAGATTGAATTACCTGATCTGAATCTGTTTGCGAAGTATGCTGTTCCCGAAATGGATCCGGAGATTTTCGAGAAACGTGGGTGGTGGGGCGAGCATATTCAGCCGCAGGGCTTGTCGATATACATATCATAAAAAATCCCTGCACCACTGAATAAAACAGTGTTGCGGGCAGACAGCAAACACAAGAATCAAATATTGTGATTTGAGTGATTGCAAAATAGGGTTGAGTGCGTGGAAATGATAACGCTCACCTAAATGATTCTGAATAATAATGAACAAAAATAGATACGCTGAGAAAGGATGATGAAAATGACTCAATTAAATCGAAATGATCCGAGAACGCATTCGATCTGCCCATTGTTTGATGTGGAGGATTTTAGACAGAGACCCGGTGAGGGCTGTTGTAACGGTGACAAGTTTACGAGCGTTGTAAAGCTGGAGGACGGTAGCTTGAGCTATCTGATAGAAGTCGTTGTTCCCGGCGGAATTATGAATCCTGGATTCCTTAGAATTTTCTATTCAATCACCAAGCAGGAATACCGTGAACTGCTTGCAAAAGCAAAGGCAAACGGTTTTCTGGAGAATACAGGAAAACACAGACAGCCCACGCTCGAAGAACTTGAAGCAATCGGCAGAGAATAAAGGCTTGCAGGCAAAGACGGTTCACCGATTGTATTGATCAACGAAAACAATCAAGGAGGAAATGAAATGGAAAAACTTGAAAACATGGAAAAAATTGAAGCCGCGCAGGCGGAACTCGGCAGGTTTCTTATCAGTATGATGCCTGTTTCGTGGAAGAAAATCTGCTATTACTTTAAGAAAGCGGGCGGTTCATCATCGCATCGTTATGCTTTCGTTGAGGCGGAAACTGATGCAATATGTGCATATAATTCTTTCTGGCGGCGCTATGAAAGCTATCCGTATGGAAGAATGGCTGCAGAGGTCAAGGTGAATGAATTGGCAAGAGTGCTGCATAATGCATATCTTGAACGCTTCGGAGAAGAAAAGGTATGGCATGAGATGTATTATACGATCAATGCGGACGGTACGCTTGAAATTGAGTTTGAGTATGAAAAACCGTCGTCAGAGAAGCAGATCGATCTGAACGCACCAAAAGCTATTTTTGAAAGATTCTTCCATCAGGAATACAAATGCCTGAAAGGCAAGTATCCGGAGATATCGTATTACGATCATTGAATCCAACAAAAAAGGCTGCTGATACCGTGTGAACAATATCACGCGATACCAGCAGCCCCTTATTATATATTCACTTTCCCACACTAACCGTCACACCCGACTTGAACCGAAATTCCAGATAGTCATCATACACAGTCACTTGTTCAAGCAGTTTCATCAAATGCTTTATGTTCCGATTTCGCAGTGCCGTATATGGTCGATGTTCAACCTGCTCCTTCCGATAATCTTGCTGACAATCTGCGTTGGATTGGATCATTGGATCGGCTCAAAATCAGAAGCACCATGTTTGCACAGGGGGCAAACAAAATCATCCGGCAATTCGCTGCCTTCATGCACATATCCGCATACCTTACAAACCCAGCCTTTTTTTCCTTCGGTATCTGGCTGCGGCTTGACATGATTCTGATAATACGTGTAGGTCATCGTTTCCTTATCGGAGATGACACGGGCTTCTGTCACGGAGCAGATAAACATTCCGTGTGTATCAAGATCAACATATTTCTCAACTTTTAGGGACATAAAGGAATTAATGTACTTTGGCAGGAAAATAAGCCCGTTTTCCGAGCGCAGTATCGCACAGTTTTCAAACTTATCGACGGAACGCCCACTGCGGAATCCGAATGATTCAAAGACAGAGAACGGTGCATCGGTTGCCAGACAGTTTACGTTCATTACGCCGGTTTGTTTAATGATGTGATGGGAGTAGTTCTGCTTGTTAATACAGACCGCAATCTGATTGGGATTATTTGTAACCTGTGATACTGTATTGACAATCAGACCGTTGTCTTTATTGCCGTCTTTTGAGGTTACAACATAGAGTCCGTAACCAATGTTGAACAATGCAGACAAATCATTTTTATTGGCAATTTCATCGTTCTGTGCGAGATACTCCTGCGACAGCTCCTTTGCAAGGGCATCGAGTTGTGCTGTGCTGTCCTCGTTCAAAGCGGAAAGTATCTTGACGGTTGTATCTGTATAGGTGATGTTCTTGCAGCTTTCGAGCATTGTCTTCATTGTTTTGGCAGCCTGCGGTGCCCACGAACCGTTTTCAATCAGACCAATCGTTTTGTTTTTGAATCCTCGTTCAGTCAGACGATGGATAAATTCCTTCATAAATGGGAAAATATCGGCGTTGTAGGTGGTTGTTGCCAACACGATTTTCTCGTAACGGAAAGCATCTTCCACTGCTTCTGCCATATCCACACGAGCCAGGTCGTTGACTACGATTTTTGGACAGCCATTGGCTTTCAGTTTTTCGGCGAGCAGATCGACAGCATTTTTTGTGTTGCCGTATACTGATGTGTAGGCAATTACAATGCCGTCACTTTCTACGCCGTACGATGACCAGATGTTATACAGATTCAGATAATATCCGAGATTTTCGGTCAGAACGGGACCGTGCAGCGGGCAGATTGTCTGAATATCCAGATTTGATATTTTTTTCAAAAGTGCCTGTACTTGTGCGCCGTATTTTCCGACAATTCCGAAATAGTACCGCCGTGCTTCGCAAGCCCATTCTTCTTCAACATCCAAAGCACCGAATTTTCCGAATCCGTCAGCGGAGAACAGTACCTTGTCTGCGTTGTCATAAGTTACGATCACTTCCGGCCAATGAACCATAGGTGCAGTGATAAATGTCAGGTTGTGTGATCCCAGAGAAAGCCTATCGCCTTCATCCACAATCATTCTGCGATTCTCATAGTCTGTGCCAAAATAGTTTTTCATCATCATGAATGCTTTTGCAGAAGATACAATGACAGCATTCGGATAGGTATTCATAAATTTCACAATATTTGCTGAGTGGTCAGGTTCCATGTGCTGAATAATTAAAAAATCCGGCGTTCTGTTATCAAGAATTGCGGCGAGATTGTCGAGCCATTCGTGTGTGAACATTCTGTCTACTGTATCCATCACAGCTGTTTTTTTGTCAAGAATGACATAGGAGTTATAGGACATTCCGTTTGGAACGACATACTGTCCTTCAAAAAGATCGATATGATGATCGTTGACTCCTGCGTATTGAATGTTTTTTGAAATATGCAAAATATCTCCTTATGGTGACAGCATAGACAGCCTTTTTCTGCCTATGCTGTGTCGTTGGATCAGATAATTCTTTGATATCTGTTAGTAATTATCAGCGTGCAGTTCAAAATAAGATTGCGGATGGCTGCAAACGGGACAAATGTCAGGAGCAGCTGTGCCGATGATAATTTGTCCGCAGTTGCGGCACTGCCAAATTACCGCCTCGCCTTTGGCAAACACAGATGACGTTTCGGTATTATACAGAAATCTGCGGAATCGTTTTTCGTGCTGTTTTTCAATCGCTGCGACTGCTCGGAATTTTTCCGCAAGTTCTGCAAATCCTTCTTCCTCTGCTGTCCTTGCAAAGGTCTTATATAGCTTTGACCATTCATACATTTCTCCTTTGGCTGCTGTTTTAAGGTTTTCAGCAGTGCTTCTGATAACGTTCAATTCCTTAAACCAAATTTTAGCGTGTTCTTTTTCGTTATCTGCTGTACACTGAAACAGTGCGGCAATTTGTTCAAAGCCTTCCTTTTTGGCGGCTGAAGCGAAAAAAGTATATCGGCTGCGGGCTTCTGATTCTGCGGCAAAAGCGAGCTGCAGATTTTGAGCAGTTTTTGTACCGTCATAGACCGGATTCATGAAATCACCTCCTTTGAATCTATTGATTCAATGTGCTGCTTTTCCGCTGCACACTGCGGACAGACGAATTCTTCGCCCAATGCATCAAATGGCGTTCCTGCGGGGATCCCACATTCCTCTGCACCGGTTGCTTCATCATATGTCCAGCCACAGATCTTACAAATATAGATCATCTTTTCTCACCTTCTCTCCGTCTTCCAAAGCATATGTTTATTACAAAATGCGTAAACCGATTCAACTTCATCTCCGGGACAGAGTGAAAAACACGCTCTCGGTTCTACACTGATTTCCAGCTTTTTTCTCTGATTTCCTTGTTTCGTCAGCACGACGATCCATTCTATAAGATGTTCCTCAGTCATCGGATGCGGCATGGAACCTACTGTCACATAGACCTTATTGCCGACCATTTCCCAGACAGGCTGATGCTTTTCGGTTCCGGTTTCCATTGTCTGCGGGATCAGCGGCTTCATTTCCTCGCCGCAACAGATAAGCGATGAGTCGGATTCTTTGACATTTGCCACGATTTTGCCGCAAACATTACAGCGGTAGAATTTCATATCCATCTTTATACTCCCTTCTTATCGAACAACTCTGAAAAGTGCGCAGCGGCAGAATCCTTCAAAGGAAGGATCAGCGATCTGCTCACGAAATTCTTTGCACATACATAATGTGTCATTCGATTTTTGTACTTGGCACGGGCAATATCCACCGGATTCTGCCAGACCTTTCTTTACAAGCGCCGTGACCGCCAAATTATCGTTTTCCATGATTTTCATACAAAGTCCTCCGTTTCATAAATACTGTTACCGGATACCGAGGCGAATGCAGAAATATCGAACTGCTCATCACAGCAATGCCGATCAGTGCAGTAATGATGACTGCATAGTATTGCCCGTTATATCCCGAAGCTGAAAAGTGTTTGATCAGAATACCGATATACGCCCAGATAATGGTCAGTGTTGCAGCAAAATGATGATTTTTACGAAGTGAAAATACCGTACCGGCTGCTGTACCGATAAGCAGAGCTGCAATGGTCCAGAACACATCTGATAAGCCGAAACCGTTCCAGTTCGTTTTCGTCAGATATACGCTGATATTGGCTATTGAGGCAGCTACGATCCAGCCAAAATAGATTTCAAATCCGGTTTTGGCAAAGATGCGGAATGTGCGATCCTGTATCGGAAAGCGCAGGCGTTTCAGAATCATTCCAAGCGAAAACAGCAGCCCGAACATCATCAATACAGAGATGCCGATTGCACCGAAATGCCATGCAAAGATCCATGCGATGTTAAAGACACAGCTGATCAGAAACCAGTTCCCGATTGCTTCGCGTGCATTCTGACTGTTTTGATTGTCATCCAGAATGCCCCATTGATAGAATACAAATGCGCCCATGAGCAGATAGATGATGCCCCAGACTGCAAAAGTGATCGGCGCAGGAGTAAACAGATTGGGGTATGCCGCCGATACTTCACCTGTTGTATTCCCGCCCAGCGACAGCAGATTTGCAAGTGTATTAACTGCAATCATCACAAGGAAAGCAACAGTATTTTTCCATTTTGATACATTCAAATTGAGCCCTTCTTTCTGATGCCATTGCTCAATCAAAGATTTTCGGTATCTTTGTCCGATTCGTTATCACGGATCAGGATGGTTTGATCATCTGTGCTGCACTTTTCGCAGCGGCACTTTCTGAATATACAGCAGGTAAGAATGCAGCCAAGTACAGCAGCAGAGCCGGCTCCTATTCCGAATAGAAAGTATCTTACGGATTGTTTTTTCATATTCATAATTCATAGCCTCCAATAATATTTTTGAGTTAACAAATATTTCCTTTTGACATTTTTGACCGTCTGTGATATAATGATGATAGCTTTTAACCCATTGGATTCCCCTCCGTTTGTATTGAATTGCGCAATGCTGTCACGGCTCGTTTGCGCTGGAATTATCATAACGGAAAACGGTCTCCGATTGCAATACCATAATTTCCAATTTGCTTGTATAATTCGCATATATCCCCAAATTTCGATGATTTTGTATTCAAATTGGAAGAACTTCCAATCCAATCAGAAAGGAATAATACAGTATGTCGCAGACAGTATTATTAGAAGAAGGCGGCTCCGTCAGCATTCACACTCGCATCAAGGATATGTGCAAAGCAGCACGTAATCGACTTAATTTAACAAATCAGGATATTTCCAATTTGATTTCAGAACGTTTCCATATCGAAGATTTCTCTGTTAATACAGTTAACAATTTCTTTTCAGAACGATCAAAGGCAACAACAATTTACACCACAGGTTACATCTGTTCCGTTTTAAATATTTCAATTGACGCTGTATTCGGCATCGAACAACAGTTTTCTACTGAAGAAGAACTGGATTTTGTGCGTCAGCTTCAAGAGGTCAAAGCAGAATTGAGGCTCAAAGAGCAAAGAATAGAAGCTCTCGAAGAAAAGATTGCGGAGAAAGATACACGCCTGAATGAAGCGCATACTGCCATTGAACACTATCGCAGCGAAATCAAGGCCGGACAAAAGAAAGTGCCGTCATGGATTTTTACAGTTATCTTAGTGTTGTTAATCTGTTCACTGATTTTTATTGCAGTGTATCTGATTGTATTTGACTTGAACAATCCAATGTATGGCATTTTTAGAGATGCAGCATCACAATCGTAAAATATCTTCGAATAATGCTGCGTTTCCACGTATCTGCACGTTTAATGGCGGTATAGAAAACACGCTGAATACATAAAACAAAAATTCCCCTCATCAGGCAAGAATTATCTCAACTTCCTACCTGATGAGGGGGATCATATTATTATATTCACTTTTCCACACTGACCGTCACACCTGACTTGAA
>JAZQOZ010000218.1:0-7934 GCA_045628085.1 Oscillospiraceae bacterium
TCACCGGTTTCCGGATCAGTCACTTCTTTGTCATGATAATCCGTTACGTATTGCATATACACCTGATATGATGCATCCGAACCGCTGAAATTGAGCATCCCCTTATCATCCAGCGGTATCATATCCTGAAATGCGGTTTCAGTTTCAGATCCGACCAGTGTCCAGATTTGCGCAGATGCCGGTTGAACAGGTATCGCAGCGCAAATCATACCTGCGGCTGCAAGCATTGCCGCAATTCTCATCGTCTTTTTCATGATAATCCCACCTTTCTAGTGATCAAGTTCAAAACTCAGGCTGTCTGTCAAAAGTGCCTGATATTCGGATTCATCTGTCAGGGCAACATATTCTACGGTACAATTTTCCGGTTCAACTTTCAGATTTTCTGGCAGCGGGATTGCATACCGTACCGTATACTCAGATATTTCATTTGTTTTCAGGTAGGAAACGGTTAGATTCAGACCGTTTTGTGTGTAACGGCAGCCTGTGACAGCGGTGTCTTTGTATCCTGTTATAATGGTAATGTCGAGAAGCGGCTCTTGTGTCAGATCAAAATCCTGCGGAATCGAAAATTCCTCACGCAGACGATCATATTGACTGGGAATTTCAAAGAACGGGTCAGGCTGCTCAAATGGAAAGCTCCGAAATAAACAGCTAAAATTCGGTTCTTCATCTATTATTAGTTCTGAAGGTGAACTGACAGAACCTTTCCAAAGCGGTACTGTCATTGTTTCCGGCTGCTGCTGCACAGTTTCGGTTATAGCGGTCGAAATCATTGTTGGCTCAGTCTGCGGTTGTAATTCGGATACTGAATCCGTCTGTGTTTCGACCGGATCTGTGAATGCATCTGTCACAGTCTCAGTGACAGTCTGACTGACAGTTGCTGCTGTTGTCTGATGTGTCGCATCCTGTCTGACCGCAGTTGTATACGTTGCATACACAGTCATAGTAGTCGTTTCAGCGGCAGTCTGTGCAGTTGTTTCCGTTGTGACGATCGCAGCAGGCGGCTCTGTGATCTCCGGTGTCTGAATCCGCAGTTTCGGGTAAATCGCAGCCGAAATCAGTAAGACGATGCAGGCAGCAATCGCAGAAACCTGATACCAGTGGATAGATTTGCTGTGCGGATTTGCGGCAGATACGATATATTCATCCGAAATATCGCTCATCATTCCTAAAAATGATTTTGGATTCACAGCAGTCCCTCCTTTGCCAGATACTTTTGCAGCCGTTGTCGTAAACGGGTAAGCGTTGTTCTGACATGGCTTTCTGTCATGTGGAACATTTTAGCAAGTGCTGCAATATCAGTAAGATACCAGTAACGCCGAACGAATAAATCTCGCTGCTTTATTGGTAATTCCTGTAAAAAACGATTGATTGCGCCGATTATTTCACGGCGTTCAATTTCATCGACCACATCACCTCTGTCCGGAATGATCTCTGCAAGCTCATCAATAGAACTTGCAGTGTTGGCTGCATTACGCTTTAATGTGTGGGCAGCGCAGTAACGGTTATATGCAGCATTACGAACTAAACGCAACAGATAAGCGCAATAGTTCTGTGGTTTCGTGGGCGGAATTGCATTCCATGCAGCAAGCATTGCATCATTCAGACATTCTTCGGCATCTTCATCGCTGCCGGTAATATTTCGCGCAACAGACCGGCAGAGCGCTCCGTATTGCTTTTCGCTTTCGGATATCGCCTGCTCATCGCGCTGTTCAAATAATGCTATGATTGCCTGATCGATCATGGCTGCCACCGCCCTTCGTGTTCGCCTTCATACATAAGAACAAGATTTATAGAAAAACGCTACACTTCGTAAAGAAAAATTTTTTGATCACTAGATTGATTCTTAAAGGCGATTGATTACATCATGAACCGGAATCAGCATAAGTGATATGTACTATAATTATTGTGGCACATTCTAAGATAAAAACGCCGCTGTCCAAGACATCGGCGTTTTTTCATGAACGAAAGACTATTTATAGAGCAATTTGCGCTTCATTAGAGTTAGATCAATCACATTCAGTTTTCCGTCTTGATTGAAATCTGCCATTTCCCAGTTGATCATCATTGTTTCCGGAACATTCATCAGCCATTTTTGCAGTGCGACAATATCAGCCATATTAAATACGCCGTCATGGTTTGCATCGCCTTTCACCGGATTGATATTATCATACGGAATCTGATTATATATTATGTATGATTGGTCCGTGGTATCTAAAGGTCCGGTAATTGTCCCGAAATCAATTTGGGGCGGATACAGCGATTTTACTTCTTTTCCGGTTCCGTCATCATAAACTTTTGAACTGAAAAACATTGCTCTACCGACGATAGTGATTTTATCGCTGCCTTTTTCATCCAGCCAGTATGCACAGTCGCCAGGATCACCTCGCCAGATATAATCCGGATATCCGTGTATCTCGTTAATTTTTGCGATCATTTCTTCAGGTGTTGAGGTGTTTTGCAGAATTTCATCGACTTGTTCCGCCGTAATGCGCGGGGCGTTTTCATCCAGAATACCGAGCAGTTCCAGTGTTCTGCGCTGAAAATCACCAAACGGTGACTGTGCTTGCAGTCTGTCTAATTCGGAACGGGTTTCCGCAGGGAGTGTTTCATCCGGTTGCACCTGAATCTTTACCGACTGATTATATGTACGCATTCCAATATCGGAACTGTCATCCGGAACCGAAACACACACTGCAATGCTTTCTTCCCCGCAGCTGTATGCAGTCACAATCCCGTCATTCGAGACAAGCGTTTTGAAATGCGATGAATACAGATATACAGAAGCCTCATCTGCAAATTCAGGATCAACTGTTATGGTCAGCTTGACCGTTTCTCCTTCAATCATTGTCAATTCCGAAGGTGAGACGGTGAAGATTTTTGGGGAGGGGGTATCGCTTTCCGCATATGTATAGAGTGGAACAGCGGATACCCATTGTATGGATAAAACTATTCCTATAAGGATAGAAATAAACTTTTTCATAGTAACTCCTTTTTTAAGACATCGACGATGCTGTTGTTTTATTTCGTTTAGAGTTATTCAGCAGTGTTCTGAATCAGTTGCCGTTTTAAGAGTGTGAAGTCGATTGCATTGAGCTTGCCGTCCTGATTGATATCTGCTGTTTTTTCGTTGATATCTTGCGTATCCTGTCTGCACAGCAGCCATTTCTGAAAATATACGGCATCAGTAGCATCCACCTTGCCGTCATTGTTTGTATCACCGCTTAAAATACCGGTAGGAACATCATTCATGAAGCAGTAGAGCCAATCCTTTAATGGCGGGTTCGGGTCTGCATTGATGTGTTCATCTACCCGTGATGCAGGATAAAGATACCGTGCTTCTTCTAAAATACCGTTCTGATTCAGACGCTCATATACGATATCATGCGGTGACGTTCCGCTGCATGCGAGATCCACCCGAATTCGCTCTGTGCCTTTGTCATTAAGAAAATATACAACGGATGTAAATCCGCTTCCGCCCCAATAATCGGGATATGGCTGTGCATCGGTTAGCTTCCGGAAAATTTCTTCAAATGAATACGATTCTTCGATGATCTGATTAACCTCATCCAATGTGATCCGCGGCGTATCTGCATCCAAAAAGCCTTTCAAAACAGCTTTTTTACGCGGGATTCGTGCTGCTACGGCAGTTTCCTTTTCTTCCAGCGGAACGAGTGCGGCTTTTTGTGTTTCTGTCAGTTCTGTATTGTCAATGACCGTGACGGTTGTTGTGATTTTTCGGATGCCGTCATCGTCCGGTAACAGATTGACCTTTTCTGAATCAAGCTGCGCACGGATATAAAGTGTCGCTGTGCCTGCATTCTGTGCAAAGAGATGTCCGTCAACAAAGACCAGCGCAATGTCATTATCTTCGGACTGAATTACCACATTGGGACAGAAGTAATTTGCATCCGCAACCGGGCAAATCTGGCGCACTTCTCCGGCTTTCATCGTGAATGCCGGCATATCAAGTGCCAACCCGTAGGTGTCATCGCTGACCGCTTCACCCGCATCGCTGATCATATCGAGTCCCGTGTATTCAGGCTGTATGATTTCTTCATTGGCAGATGCATGGAACGTGAAATTCATAGGAATCATCTGTAACATGAGAACAGACATTGCAATAGCATACAGCCTATTAGATTTTTTCGTGCTCATAATCCACCTCTTTCATCATAACGACTTATAACAATTACATTAAGCTGTAGTAGTATAAGAGTACATTGGAATTATCCCCTTTCACAAAAATATATAAATACCCATAATATATTATATCATAAACACAGATTATTGTCAAGCGGCTTCGTACCATAAATTCCATACTTTTTATGAAGATGCTGTCGGAGAACCGTACACAAGACATCTTAATGGTGATATATATAAGTTGCGATTGATCAAAGCATCATCATAAAGCAAACAGAGCTATCCAAGCGGATAGCTCTTGTTTTTCTTTTCAGATATAGAAAAACATCTGCCATCGAAATTCCGCGTAATAAGCGGAATGGTCGTACTAGAGCGGATCATGTGAAGCTTATGAATTTTGTTCGTGATGAATTGAACCACAATGAGAACTGGCGAGATGGTAATGGACGTCCGAGTAAAGCCACGTATTTGAGCTGCCCACAGAGAAGACGCCGAAGAAAAGGAGGAAGCCCCGCAAATGACAAACGAATGGAAAGAATTCAAGGCATATACGGAACCGGTATCCTATACGGCAACCGGCAAGCGGGACACCTCCTATCTCGGCAGAATGACCTTTGAGACGATTACTGAGTATGTTGGGGTGGCTCGCATCCTGACGATCCTCGCGCGGGGATATCTATTCCATAACGCTGACGGCAGTCTGCGGGACGGTGATCCGTATGCCCGTGTTGAATATGCCCGGAATGCCCTTTGTGCTTGGTGCAGTGTGCCGGACAAAGAGAAAGAATCCGATCCCGCTGTGGATTTCGGCTTTCTTTCAAAAGATTTCCCTGAGCTTGTAAATGAAAACGGCGAAGGCTGGTACTGGCGGCACGTGAAGAACGTCATTCGCTTTGTACGGAAGCACCCGGAGCTTACAAGTGCAAACGCACAAAAAGCTTGCGATAAGATATCCCGCAGCTTTACCCGTGAGTGGCAAAAACAGGTACGGAAATATCAGGTGCCGATTTTTGCACTTAACACAAAAGGAGCGTGGACGCTGCGCTTTGATGATGTTCTCGCCGATGCTCTTGAAGCCGGACCGCTTCGGACGGAAGATTATCCTTTGCCGGATGATATCACCGAGCGTATGAAACAGACCGACCTGAACGATGTCCCTTTTGAGGTGGTATCCGATTTGATTTGCTTCTGCCTTGCAAACAGACGGGAAGATTCGGACTGGGTCGTGCTGCCCGTCGGCAACTTCGATGCCTATTACGGGAACACATATTTCAGCCGCAAATGGCTCAGCCGGATTCCAAACACAATCATAGAACGTTCTCTGCAAAAAAGCGGAATATGCAGAGTGAGATTGATATAGCCCATAAAACGCAAATAGCCCCGCCCGGAGCCAAGACAAAATCTTGATTCCGAGCGGGGCAAGTTTGTAATAATGCACCTTTCTAATTTCCGTTCTGCATATTTAACTTCCGTTTTTGCTTGCCCGAGCGTTTATTTTCTGCCGTAATGAGCCTTCCAGCGGAACTTATCCTTGCAAACCGGAACTTACTTTTCCAATTCACCTTACGGTAGCTTGAGCCAATAGAAATATGAAAAATATTTCTTTACGAAATTCTGATATTTTCTACTTATGTTGAAATTTTGAGAAGGATGTGATATAATGTAAAATGCAATCGTATTAACAAGACTATTATGCCTTTTGAAAACAGTTTTATAAGGAGAATTCATCAAATGGCAGTTACATACAAAAAGCTTTGGCATCTTTTGATCGACCGTAACTTGATGAAAAAGGACCTCGAAGAAATGGCCGGAATCACGCACTATCAGATGTACAAGCTTGCAAGAGATAAGGATGTTACCACCGACGTGCTCGGCGCTGTCTGTAAAGCACTTGACGTCCGCGTGGAAGATATTATGGATTTTGTTCCTGATGAAGAGTAAGTCCGTTTTGGGAACATCACTTACTAGATAATGTAGCGTGAAAAATCCCAAATCACATTACTCAACACCTTAGAAACGGAAAAGTATAAGGTTATGGGTGTTCGTACATAAATGTAGCAACGCGCATGACAAAAAAATGATCAAGGAGACCGACAAAATGAGCGATGAAATATTCAGAAAGAAAAGTTTGGATAAGGTTAAATCCCCCGAAAATCTCGATGATTATATCCACGTATCCAATCCGGGTGTGTGGCTGCTGCTGATCAGCATCATCATTCTCTTGGCGGGGGCTTGTGTTTGGGGTATCTTCGGTCATATTGACAGTACGGCATCCACGACCGTTCACATTGAAGACGGGACGGTTACCTGTTTCGTCGCGGATAAAGATATCTCCTCGGTACATGAAGGAATGACTGTTCGGTTTGACGGATTTGAAGCAGTCATCACCGAAATCGGCAAAAAGGAAGAAATGGGATATATTTGCACACTTCAATCAAGCGGGACGATCCCCGACGGATTTTACGAAGGAAAAATAGTCATCAAAAGTGTCAAACCTTTATCTTTCGTTTTGAATTGAGGAATCCAACATGGCAGAGAGAATAAAAAAGCCGATCACAAAGGGCGTTGCCAAGGTTCCCGTGGTCATGCAGCTGGAAGCGTTGGAGTGCGGTGCGGCAAGCCTTTGTATGATCCTGGCCTATTACAATAAATGGATACCGCTGGAGCAGGTGCGCGAGGACTGCGGTGTATCACGTGACGGCTCCAATGCCCGCAACGTGTTGAAGGCAGCACGCTTTTACGGCTTGGAGGCAAAGGGCTATCGCTACGAGCCGGAAACGCTGAAGACGCAGGGAAAGTTTCCCTGCATTATTCACTGGAATTTCAATCATTTCGTGGTACTGGATGGCTTCAAAGGCGGCAAAGCCTATTTGAATGACCCGGCAAAAGGTACTTACAGCGTTCCTATGGACACTTTTGACGATTCTTTTACCGGCATCTGCCTGCAATTTGAACCCACCGACGCATTTACTCCGTCCGGAAAGCCGAAAAGCATGCTTGCCTTTGCTGCAAAACGGTTGAAAGGAACCGGCGCAGCGATGGCGTTCACTGTGCTTACCGGTATTGTAGCGGCTTTGATGGGCCTTGTTCAGCCTGCATTCTCCCGCGTGCTTCTCGACCATCTTCTCTCCGGTAAAGACCTTGCGTGGACAACAGGATTCCTTCTGTTTCTCGGCGTGTTCAACCTGATACAGATCATCATGTCCGCTCTGCAGGCAGTCTATTCGCTCCGCATAGGCGGAAAAATGGCAGCGGTCGGCAATGCCTCCTATATGTGGAAGGTTCTGAAAATGCCGATGCGGTTTTTCTCTCAACGTATGGCGGGCGATATTCAGGGACGGCAGAGCTCCAACGCATCTATCGCAAATACGCTGATCGGTACATTTGCGCCGCTTCTGCTCAACGCAGTCATGATGGTGTTTTATTTCGTAGTCATGCTTCGTTATAGTGTGATCCTCACCGTCATCGGACTTTCTTCGCTGAGTATCAACGCTTTTGTTTCAAGATACATATCTAAAAGACGCATCAATGTGACCCGTGTGTCCATGCGGGACAGTGCAAAGCTCGGCGCCGCCACAGTCGCCGGCATTGAAATGATCGAAACGATCAAATCTTCCGGTGCAGAAAACGGCTATTTCAAAAAGTGGTCGGGTTATCAGGCCAGCGTCAATACGCAGCAGGTGAAATTTCTGAAGTTGGATCAGTATCTCGGTATGATCCCGCAGTTCGTTTCCACCCTTGCAAATAATGCCGTTCTGTTTCTCGGCGTGTGGCTGACCATGCAGGGACAG
>JAZQOZ010000219.1:0-12728 GCA_045628085.1 Oscillospiraceae bacterium
GAGAGGCGCGAACCAGATTTGAACTGGTGATCACGGTGTTGCAGACCATTGCCTTACCACTTGGCTATCGCGCCATAAAAAAGAAGCGGATTACGGGGCTCGAACCCGCTACCTCCACCTTGGCAAGGTGGCGCTCTACCAGATGAGCTAAATCCGCATGAAAACGACCTGGATGGGACTCGAACCCACGACCTCCGCCGTGACAGGGCGGCGTTCTAACCAACTGAACTACCAGGCCATATGGAAACTACAGGGCTCGAACCTGTGACCCTCTGCTTGTAAGGCAGATGCTCTCCCAGCTGAGCTAAGCTTCCATTTTTTACGCTGATCGTTCAGCGCCTTATTATTATAGCACAGATGCAATGATTTGTCAAGCCGTTTTTCAAAAAAATATAAATATTTTTCATTTAACCATTATCTTGCGCTGATTCTTCCTTTTTCTTTATCATCTCACGCAGCTCATCCGGCGTGAATACGTACTTTTCGTTGCAGAAGTGACAGCATACCTCGATCTCCGGCATCTCATCTGCCATTTCCTGCAATGTCGGGATATCCAGTGAACAGAGCATTCTTGCGGTACGCTCACGCGAACAGTCGCAGGCATATTCCGGTTCGGATTCGTCAAGCAGTTCCGCAGACAGTCCTGCCATGAGCTTTTGTGCGATATCATCGGCGGTCATGCCGCTTTGCATCAGGTCGGTCACGCTTGTAACGTCCTTGAGATTTTCCTCAAGCTGTGCGATATCGGATTCCGGCGCAAAGGGGAGCAGCTGGATCAGGTAGCCGCCGGCACAGGCGACCGTCAGATCGGGATTGACCAGAACACCCAGTCCGCAGGCAGACGGAACCTGCTCGCTGTCGGCAAAATACTGCGTAACATCTTCTGCGATCTCACCGGAAACGAGTGCGGTCTGACCGGAATACGGCTCTTTCAAGCCGATATCCTTGATAACAAAAATCGTGCCGTCCGTACCGACCGCGCCTGCGACATCGAGTTTGCCTTTTGCATTCAGCGGCAGTTCAACGATCGGCTGCTCGGCATAGCTTTTGACATTGCCGAGATCATCCGCGACTGCAAGCAGGATGCCTGCCGGTCCGCCGCCGTCAAGCCGTACCGTGACGGTATCGCCGGCGTTTTTCAGCGTATAGCCGATCAGGGATGCTGCCATCGAAAGTCTGCCGAGTGCCGCCGTACAGACCGCAGAGGGCTTATGGATGCGCTCCATTTCGCGGCACATTTCCGTACCGTCCAGAACCGAGCAGACGACTGCACCGTCCTCGGATAAATAACGCTTTAGCTTACCTTTCATGGTTATGAACTCCTTTGTGTACGATATATGAGAAACTGTCCGCACATTTTCCGGTCATTTGCATTTTCTGCGTATTTGTGGTAAAATGATACCGAAAGGATGTGTCCGAACATGAATAAGCTGACAATGCGCCGCCTGAATATGGAACAGGCAGAGCAGATTTATAAGCAATATATGGTGCAGGATTTTCCGCGCGAGGAACTGAAACCTTTTTCGATGATCCGAAAAGCGGATGCACGCGGCGAATACGAATGCCTCGGCTGCTATAGCGGCGATGATTTCTGCGGATATGCCTATATTGTGCAGCTCGGCAATGAATATCTGCTTGATTATTTTGCAGTCCGGTCTGATCTGCGCGAAAAGGGATTCGGCAGCAGCATTTTACAGATGCTCCGGCAGCAATATCCGGATGCGGAAGCATTTTTGATCGAATCGGAGAATCCCGATTTGGCGGCAGATGCCGATGCGCTTGCGGTACAGCAGCGGCGGATGCAGTTTTATCTGCGTTCCGGCTGTCTGGATACGGGTGTGACCGCGTGTGTATTCGGTGTGGGATACCGCGTACTGGAACTGCCGTTCAGCGGTGCGCATACGCCTGATGTGATCTGTGCGGTCTATCAGCGATTGTATCAGAGTTTTCTTTCTGAGCCGCGCTATCAGCGGAATGTGACCGTATCGCGTCCGGATTCTATGCGCGTTCAGGAAAAAATCTAAGCGTTTCACATAGACAGGGGAGTATCCTGTGACTTTGCGCGGTTGAAACGCTCAGAAATTTTAAGCCTGCACGCTCATAGAACCGGGAAGCGATTTCGGCTGTCGGCCCTGCCGACCACTGCCGACCTGACCGCCCGATGCACGTACTATATACAATAAACGCTGTGTTGTCTCCGTCGGGACATCATACGTATCACCGTCAAGGACTTCCAGCAGCGTAAAACCGGTTTCTGCAAGCATCTGCTCCAGAAGTGCCGGCTGCCAGATATGCTCCGTGAATTCCTCTGTTGACCGGATATAGTGCCTGCCCTCGGTCTGTTCAAAGAAATCAAGCCGTATTGTCACCGGATAATCCGGCGCTGTGTCTTCCAAATGATTCTGCCAGACGCACACGGCATCCGGCAGTTCATAGACAAAGCATTCATCGGCAAGGATATGCCGATGCTTGTACTCCGTATTGACATCAAACAAAAACAGCGCACCTGCATCGGAAAATAGATTGATACGCGCAAATACCCTGCGCACATCCTCCTCTTTCGGCAGATGATTCAGACTGTCCAGTGCGCAGACAGCCGCGCTGATGCTCCCGTACAGATCCAGACTGCGCATATCCTGCTTCAGATACTGGATCGGCAGACCGCTGTCATATTTCTTGTCCAGCGCTTCACTGAGCATCTCCTCCGAGCCGTCTATGCCGATCACATCCCAGCCGCGCTTTGCAAATTCCTCGGAGAGTGAACCTGTTCCGCAGGCAAGATCAAGCAGGATATTGTCCGGCAGATCGGGCGCAGCCCATTTTTTCAGCAGGGCATCCATTTTTCCGGCACGTTCTGCATAGCAGACATTTTTCGTCAGGGCATCATAATACTGCGCAAAAACACCGTAGGCGGCGCTCATTCCTCTGTGCCCTCATTCTGCTTTTTGAGCCGGTCAAAGACGATCGCATAGCCGCCTGAACTGACCATGCTGAGTGAACGGTTGACACGGCTGATCGTTGCGGTGCTTGTTCCGGTTTTCTGAACGATCTCGGCATAACGGCAGTCCTCGGAAAGCAGCTTGGCGATCTGATAACGCTGTGCGATCGCTACAAGCTCCTGCGGTGTGCAGAGATCCTGCATAAACATGGCGATTTCTTCCGGCGTTTCCAGCACGGCGAATGCCTCATAAAGGTCTTTGATATGTGCCTCATCCATTGGCTTGAACATAGGTCATGCCTCCTTGTCTGATCGGTGGATCGGATCGGTTTCCGACTGCTTCTATTTTAACACATTAGTCTGTAAAAGTAAAGAGCATTTTGAAATTTTCTGCGCATCACGGATCATTCTCTGTCTGAGCCTTTGTTGAATCTTCCAAAATATTCACATTTAGAGGAAAACTTTTCTTATTATCACAAATCTATCACATTACTACACTATACTATAATTGTTATAATATGCGGACAATGCTCCGGCTGTACCGAAACGGAGCGTCCGGAAGAAAGGGGTAATCTCTATGCACATTTCTCATACCTGCCGGAGAATCTTCTCCGCCGCAGCAAGCGTCGTCATGACCGCTGTGCTGCTTGTACCGCTTGCCGCACCGGCATCCGCCGCGACCGTGACCGTCGGCAAAACACTCACAACGAAGGAAGGCTCGAACGCTTACCGCGCCGAAACTGCCGACCTTGCAACATCCGGTCTGAAAACCATCTCCATTTATGTCACTGCTGAGGCGGCCGGCAAAACGGAAGTCGCACTTTCCTACGGCTTCGGCATCGGTCTTGCAAAAGATCCGTGGTGGATCGAAATGGATCACGGCAAATTCACCCAGACACCGAAGGATCCGGATGATACCGGTACTTCCGTCACGATCCCTGCAAATGAATCCACTCCGATCAAGATCGACGTTTCTGCTCTGAACGTCAAGTACGAAACCGGACAGTATGCCGGCGAATACGAATTCCGCAACTACTACTGCGAAGGTACGCTGACGATCGACAAGATCGTTCCGAATGATACCGGAAACAGCAGTTCGGGCAAAACCGATCCGAGTACCCCGAAGGGCGACAGCTACACCTTTACCGATAACAAGGACGGTACGGCTACCCTCAAAACCACGCTGACCGGCTCAGTCGATGAGATCGACGCACTGCTGACCGCAGGCTATGACGAGGAAACCTATGAGAAGAACGGTTCTTCCACATGGGAAGAAGGCGATCCGATCAACAGCCGCAAGATCACCTACGGCGAATTCGGTCTGCCGAAGAGCAGCGATACGACCATCGTGACACCGCAGTCGTTCACATTTGCCGTTGAATCCGAAACAGCAATGGATACGTTCATGTTCGGATGCGGTCTGAATGTCGAATACAAATCGCCTGCCGATATCGAATACTGGCTCAATATCGAAGATGATCCCGATACCAAGAAGGGCTACTGGTATAATGAGCATGGTGAAGATGAGGACGGCAACCCGACCATTGACACCGATCTTGTGGATGTCGAAGTCGGCACCGGTACAACCCTTGAGGACTGCGGCGGATGGGCTGAGGTCACATGGGAAGTTCCGAAGGATATCAGCGAATACGTCACGACTGCATCGGCTGACGCGATCTCCTTCCAGTTCTGGTACGGCGATAACAAAGAGGACGGCTACACCCAGCTCAAAGAAGTCACCCTCAGATCCGCAACCTGCACCTATACCGTTGAAACGACTTTCCCGTATTCCGGCGAAGAAACCGTAAAGGTCGGCGAATCCCTCAAGCAGGGCGATGATGATGCCAATACCGCAAGCGTTGACTTCAAGGAATTCGGCTTTGAAGAAGGCGACAAGGTCCATGCTGTGATCTTTGACCTTACCTGCCCGACCACGATCAAAAAGCTCGTTTTCGGCGTGACGATCTCCGATAAAGCATCTTCCAAGCAGTATACACAGCTTCAGTACTGCGTACTGGAAGCAGGCAAGTCCACTACGATCGCTATTCCGATCCCGGACAGCGTTGATGCAGATGTCCTCTACGGCAGCATCGGCTTCGGCTACTACTACGGTGCAGATGACAAGGATAAGGAAGTCAGCTCCATTACCCTCAACAGCGTCAAGGCACTCTATGAGGAAGCACCGGAAGTCACTACAACTACCACGATCACCACGACCACGACGACGACTACCACCACCACAACCACCACAACCACCAAAAAAGCACCGGTGAATGCGGCATGGGGCGATGTCAACTGCGATAATGATGTTGACGTTTCGGATGCAGTTCTGCTTGCACGCCTGATCGCAGAAGATGCAGATGCAACAGTGAGCGATGAAGGCATGATCAATGCAGATGTCACACATGACGACAGCATTTCCAGTGATGATACGATCCTGATCCTGCGCTATATCGCACACATGGTTTCGTATTCCGATCTTGAACCGTAATATTTCAGGTCTGAACAAGGACTGCGCGGCTTTTCCGGCTGCGCAGTCTTTTTCTGTTTTCTGCTGTTTTATGATGCCGCATACGCCTTGACAGTCAATGGAAAATGTGGTATGATATAAGAGTATATCTATGCCAAAATTTCATTTTCAGGAGGATTTTTCATGAGTATTTTTGACGCGATCTTTCAGGCAATTATTCAGGGCTTGACCGAGTTCCTGCCCGTATCCAGTTCCGGTCATCTCAAACTTTATCAGGCGATCACCGGTCAGACGGTCGAGGAAGGAACATTCCTGCTTGTGATCCTGCATCTCGGCACGCTTGTTGCCGTCTGCATTGCTTTCCGTGATACGATCTGGGCGCTGCTCAAAGAATTTTTCGCGCTCATCAAGGATATTTTCACGGGAAAATTCAAATGGAAGGATATGAACCCCGACCGCAGAATGCTCATCATGCTGTTCATTTCGCTGGTTCTGCTCGTACCGTTCTATCTCATAAAGGACGTATTTGAGAACATTTCCCTGCCGATTCTGGGCGTATGCTTCCTTTTTACATCCATTGAGCTGTTCTTTGCAAGCCGCATTCGCAGCGGAAAGAAAACTGCCGGTGACATCACGGTGAAGGATGCAGTTGTGATCGGATTATTCCAGTGCATCGCGCTGTTTCCGGGTGTATCGCGTTCCGGCTCGACCATTTCCGGCGGACTGTTTTCGGGACTGGAGAAAGAGACAGCGGTTCGCTACTCTTTTGTACTTGGCATTCCGGCGATACTGGGCGGCTGTCTGGTTGAGCTGAAGGATGTACTGGAAGGCACGATCACGGTAAACATTCCGGCGGCGGTCATTGGATTTATCGTCGCGGCAGTTGTCGGCATACTGGCGATCAATCTTGTCCGCTGGCTGATCCGCTCGGACAATTTCATCGTATTTTCGATCTATACGCTGCTTGTGAGCATCGGAACATTTGCATACTGCATTCTTTCAAGAGCATAAGGTCGGCAGGGCCGACAGCCGAAATCGCTTCCCGGTTCTATGAGCGCACGGAGATAAGATTTCTGAGCGTTTCACATAGGCAGAGAGCATAAGCGTTTATGCAATGTGCCGGCAGTATAGTTTGCGTTTCGATTCTCCGGCTTCAAGCCCTCAGACAGAAAGAAAGGAGTTACTATGGCAGAAAAAAAAGCAGCCGGAAAGACCGGCGCAAAAAAATCACCCCAGAAATCCGCATCCAAATCGCCTGCGAAATCTGCTCCGAAATCTACCCCTGCCAAATCTACCGCCACCCGCCGCATCACGACCAAAACACCTGCGAAATCAGACAGCAAATCTGCCGCACCTGCACCAAAAGCCCCCAATAATCAGCTGCGGTCTGTTCTGCTCTTTGCCTGCGGTATCCTGATCGGTGCGATCGCTGTCGTACCCGGCGGCAAGCTCTGGTTCACGTTCCATGAACTCCTGCTCGGTACGTTCGGCATCGGCATCATCTTCGTTCCGGCGATCCTGATCTATACCGGCTATCTCATCGGTCAGGACAGAAGCCGCCTCGCATCCGGCAGAGCCATCTGGGGCATCCTGCTGACGCTCTTTGTCAGCTCGTTCGTGCAGGTGTTTTTCGGCGATCCGCTGCTCACTGCCGATCCCGTCACCGGTGCGGAAATGGGCTTTTCCGATTCCGTCCGCCTGCTCTATGAGAACGGCAAGGCGTTCCGCGGCGGCGGTCTGATCTCCGGTATCATCGTTGTGCCGCTTGTCGGCGTGTTCGATATCATCGGCGCAAGGATCGTTGTTGCGCTGATCGTCGTTGTCCTCATTATGCTCCTGACAAACCGCGGCATCGTCGAAATGCTCGAAGTCATTGCAAAACCGTTCGTCACGGTCTGGAACTGGATCGTCAATGCGGCAACACGCGGCTACGACGGATTTGTCGATGATTTCTATGACGATGATGACGATGATTTCGATGACGATGATGAGGAAGAAGCCCCCGATATCATCGAAGAAGCGAAGAAATATATCCGCGGAAGCAGACGCGGTCTGCCGGCTTTGCCCGAAGATGATGAATCTGATATGCCGAAAACACCGCGCCGCCGCAGACGCGAGGATGAAGAACAGATGAAAGAAGTCGCGTTCATTCTCGGCGAAAGCGAATCACAGGCACGGTATGCCGCGCCGAATCGTGAAGATCTGCGCAATATTGACGTAGATGTGCCGATTTTCGATCAAAATGATATCCCTGTTCCCGAAACGGAAATGAACCGGCTGACACCCGAACATCAAAGCGGTGTCGAAAGCATCAAATCCGATCTCGATGAAGATGCACAGTTTGAGGCAATGGTCGAGAAAGCGGCGCAGGAATCCGATGCGCAGACCAATATCCTGCCGTGGATCGTCAATGCGGATGAACAGGCAGACGATACCCCCGATGATGAGGGCGTTTATCAGGAAGAACCCGAAATTCCCTATATCGCACCGCCGATCTCCCTGCTCAGTCATGTGGATAATTCTGCGAATGATGCCGATAAATCACTGGAACTGCGCGAAAAAGGCAAGCTCCTTGTCGAAACGCTCGCGAGCTTCGGCGTTCAGGTGCGCATCACGGGCATCCGGCGCGGCCCGACCGTTACACGCTATGAGATCCAGCCTGCCGCCGGTGTCAAGATCTCCAAGATCACTGCACTTGCTGACGATATCGGTCTGAATCTCGGCGGAAAATCCGTCCGTATCGAAGCACCGATCCCCGGGAAACCGGCAGTCGGCGTGGAAGTGCCGAATAATCACAAGGATACTGTTTCCCTGCGTGAGATCCTCGAAACATCGGAATTTCGTGAATCCCAGAGCAAGCTGACCTTTGCGGTCGGCAGGGATATCGACGGCAACGTGATCCTCGGCGATATCTCCAAAATGCCGCACATGATTATCGCCGGCACAACAGGCTCCGGTAAATCCGTCTGCACAAATTCCATTATCATGAGCATTCTCTTTCACTCGACACCGAAGGAAGTGCGCCTGATCCTGATCGACCCGAAGGTGGTCGAATTTCAGCCCTATGACGGCATCCCGAATCTGCTCGATCATGTTATTACACAGCCGCAGAAAGCGGCAGGTGCGCTGAACTGGGCTGTTCTCGAAATGGAGCGCCGCTATATGCTCTGCGCGGAATTCGGCGTGCGTGACCTCAAAGGCTATAACGCCGTTGCGGAAAAGCATCCGGAGATGAAGAAGCTCCCGCAGATCGTTATTATTATTGACGAATTTGCAGACCTGATGATGACCTGCGGCAAGGAAGTCGAATCCTCGGTCATCCGCATTGCACAGAAGGCGCGTGCGGCAGGCATTCATCTGATCATTGCGACACAGCGCCCGACCGTTGATGTCATTACGGGACTCATCAAGTCGAATGTGCCGAGCCGCATCGGTATGAGCGTCAAATCGGCGGTGGATTCGCGTACCATTCTCGATACGACAGGTGCGGAGACACTGCTCGGAAACGGTGACCTGCTGTTTTATCCGAACGGCTGGCGTGAGCCGAAGCGTGTGCAGGGATGCTTTGTATCGGACGGTGAGGTTGAGGCGATTGCAACATTCCTGAAATCGAACTGCCTGAGTGAATATGATTCTGAGATCGCGCAGGCGATCGAGCAGGCGATGCCGGCAGGGAAGGGCGACAAATCCGCTGATGATGAATTCGGCGAACTGACCGGCGATGAAGCACTGGTACTCAAAGCGGCAGAGCTTGCGGTTGATGCCGGACAGCTTTCGACAACTGCATTACAGCGCCGTCTGCGGCTTGGATACGCAAAGGCGGCACGGATCATGGATGAGATGGAACAGCGCGGCATCATTGCGCCTCCTGAGGGTGCGAAGCCGCGAAAGGTCATCATGACACCGCAGGAACTGACGGAATGGAAGCTCAGTCTTGCCAGCAAGCAGAATAATTGAGCGCCAAAATAAAAGTCACAGGATGCCCCATTTTTAATCATTCGTTCTTCACGGTGAATCGCCCTGCGATTCACCTAGGGGTGCCCTCTATCGCAGGGCCCCCCTCTCTGAAAAACGATCCACCGGATCGTTTTATCAGATTCACCCTCTCGGAGCTCCTAAAGTATGGGGAGTTTCGTTGTCTGCGGACAACGACCAAAGGCTCTGCCTTTGGAAACCGCAAGCCTTTGAAAAGGCTTGACCGAAACTTCTATTTTGGCGCTCCATTTGCGCCCTGACAGCCTTTGGAATCCCATTCTTGTTCGCCATTTGTGCCCTGCGCGGCGTTACAGCAAGGTCAAATCAAGCGTAATGATAATCGACGCGATAAATACCAATCCGCCGCAAATCATCCAGATCCAGCCCATTCTCTGACGGGATGCGATCTTCTGCTCCAGTTCTGCCGATAATTCCAGATAATCCTTTTCCAGCATGACCGTTCCGGTTTCATCAATCGGCTTGTCCAGCCATTTCCGGAATGAGATCAGACAGTCAATGATGCCCGATGAACTGCGATTCGGATTGAACGCATAAGCATCCGGTACGATCACCGACTGCTGAAATAAATGCAGCCGGATCGCCTCACCTGCACAATAATTCAGCGGATGATTGCTGCTGATACCGATGAGAGCGCGGTGCAGTGTGCCGGCAGTGTCCTGATACCGGATCGAATACTTGTAATGCAGCGGATTTGTCACGGTCGGCGGCTCCTGTATGAGCTGCGCATCCATTATGATGCCGTCAGCCGCGTAGCTTGCGGCGGTTTTCGCCTTCGCTGTCAGCAGACGCTTGCGCTCGCGGAAGGATGCGATACCGGCGGCAATCAGCCCAAACACGAGCGAAAAAAGCAGGGTCACCGCCAGAAGCACAATGATAAATGAAAGCACAAACGGTAAATCATGAATACTTTCCATTGGAACATTCCCTTTCTGTCATAACAATTACTGAATGCAGACGATTCATGTCAGCATGGACGAACCTGCCGCATATCCGGTCGCAAATGCGATTTGCAGATTGTAGCCGCCTGTAAATGCGTCAACGTCAAGCAGTTCGCCGGAGAAATATAAACCGCGCAGTTTCTTGGATTCCATTGTATTCGGATCGACTTCTCTGACCGACACGCCGCCGCGTGTGATGATCGCTTCTGCAATCGGACGCATGGCAGTCGGATGCAAAGTAAAGCCCTTGATCGCCGTGCAGAGTGCGTTTCGCTCTGCTTTTGTTATATCATGCACCTTTTTATCCGGTGATATGCCTGCACGCCGCAGAACGACGGGGATCATGGATGCCGGAAGCAGTCCGCGCATGGCGTTGGCGATATCTTTGTTGATACGCTCGGAAAAATCGCGCTGCATCCGCAGATCAAGCTGTTCCGGCGAAAGCGCCGGCTTCATGTCGATCGTCAGCAGATACGAGGCAATCTTCGCCTGATCGAGCAGACAGCTCGCGGAAAGCACCATCGGGCCGGATACGCCGAAATGCGTGAACAGCATCTCACCAAGCTCCGAAAATATAACTTTCTTGCCGGATTTTACGGTCAGCGTGACGTTCTTCAGGGAAAGCCCCTGCATCTCCTGCGGATCGTTTTCGGCGGTTTCCAGCGGGATCAGTGACGGCTGCGGCGCTGTGACCGTGTGACCTGCCTGCCTGGCGAGCTGATAGCCGTCACCGCGTGAACCTGTCCGCGGATAACTCATGCCGCCGGTTGCGAGCAGAACGGCATCTGCGGTATATTCCGTGCCGTTTTCCAGACGGACACCGATACAGCGCTCATCGGAGATCAGCAGCTTCTTCACACGAGAATCCATGCAGATACGTACATTTTCATTCTGCATTTCATGCCGGAGCGCCTGCACGATATCGGCGGCACTGTCACTCTTCGGAAACACCCGTCTGCCGCGTTCGGTTTTCAGCGGAACGCCTGCATCCTCGAAAAACGCCATAACATCTTCCGGTGAACAGCGCGAAAATGCCGAATACAGGAAGCGCGGATTCCGCGGGATATTCTGCATGAGCGTATCGGTATCGCATTGATTTGTGACGTTGCAGCGTCCTTTTCCGGTAATGGAGAGCTTATGGCCGAGACGGTCGTTTGCATCGAGCAATAGGACGGATTTTCCGCGCCGTGCCGCCGTGACAGCGGCGAACATACCGGATGCGCCGCCGCCGACTATAATAATATTGCTGTCTGTTTGCATAGAACGGTTTACTCCTCTGCTGCGCGGAGTTTTTCGGCAGAGGCAGCACGAAGCTGTTCGGTAGCGAGGGTGTCGATCGCGTAGCCCTCTGCGGTCTTGACAAGGACATCGCCCTCTGCGGCATCATCGGGCAGCCAGACTGCCGGAAGATTTTTATAGAGAATTTCGCCGGTTTCCTCACGAATTTCAAGAACGGCATATTCGCCCTCGAATCGGTTCAAAATCATTGTCATACGAAAAACCACCTTTCTGCGCAGAAAATCTATATTCAAAGTTTACTGATGAGGGTGATCGCGGTCACGCCCTCTGCCGGTGAGCCGCTGAACTGTATGGTGTGCTGTGAGGTGCTGATCTCCGCGCCGGAAGCGGTCAGCTCGATGCCGAGATTATCTTTGAACTGTTCTGCCGTACTGCCGATCGTGATGCCGTTGAATGTGACGGGGAACAGTGCCGGTGCAGGCAGGTCGGTTCGTCCCATATCGAAAATCTTGATTTTGCGTATTTTTCCGGAAGTGATCTCGGATTCGGACGAACAATCATACAGCGTGATCGTACCGCAGGCGCATCCGTCATAATAGAGCGATGCGCTGATTGTTTTGTCCGGATTGATGATGGTATCCGATGCTTCGGGATCGACGGAGAATTTACTGCTCAGTGTTGAATAGGTTGCCGGAAATGAGAAACGGCTTGCGCCGAGCCAGAGAGCGCCGGGGATATCCGCTTCTGTCCAGCTGCCGCCGGGGACGTATGCAGGCGGCAGTTTTTGAATGGTCATCAATTCCGAATAGGATTCTGCGGTCAGCTTCGGCGGCGGTTCAGAGCCGCATGAGAGCAGCGGCAGGCAGAGCGCCGCCGCGAGGAGATACACGGAAAACTTACGCAGATACATGATTATCACCTCAAAACATTGAATATCAGGATGCCGCAAGGCATGGGATTCCCAAGAAGCGCAAATGGAGCGCCAAAACGGGATTCCAAAGGGATAAATCCCTTTGGCAGTTTCCAAAGGCAGAGCCTTTGGTCGTTGTCCGCAGACAACGAAACTCCCCATACTTTAGGAGCTCCGAGAGGGTGAATCTGATAAAACGATCCGGTGGATCGTTTTTCAGAGAGGGGGGCCCTGCGA
>JAZQOZ010000220.1:0-20892 GCA_045628085.1 Oscillospiraceae bacterium
GCATCGCTGACCGCAGATGCGCTGGTACTGCGGAGAATCAAAAAGTCCGCAGCGATCGCGATTGCAAAAAACAAGGCGAGTATGACCAAGCGCAAACCGAGAGAGTAGATATCCATTATATTAAACAGACAAATTGCAAACACGACTTCAGCGACGGTCAGCGCCAGCAAGATGATTTTAGTCTTGTTCATCAAGTTCTCAGCCTCCTTTATGGGGGATTCTATCTGGTACTATCATACCATGCGGCGATATCAGGTGTCAAGTCTGAAAAACGGTCAGGAAAACCGGATTTCGGTCAAAAACGAAAAGGAGGACGAATCTCCTCCGTCCTCCTTTTCCAATCTGAGTT
Source organism: Oscillospiraceae bacterium (assembly GCA_045628085.1). GTDB lineage: Bacteria > Bacillota > Clostridia > Oscillospirales > Ruminococcaceae > Firm-04. Next base: position 350 of record JAZQOZ010000220.1, read on the forward strand.
GAACTCAGACCATTCGTTTTTCAGAAATTACTCTGCTGCATCCTCAGCGGGAGCCTCGTCAGAATAGACGACCTCGTCTGCTGCTTCCTCTTCGTCAGCAGCATCCTCCTCGTTGACAGCACGCATCGAAAGGCTGATGCGCTTCTTCTCGGAGTCGATCGCAGTGATCTTGACGGTCACGGAATCGCCGACATTGACAACGTCCTTCACATTGGTCACGCGCTCTGCGGAGAGCTGAGAAATGTGGATCAGACCGTCGATGCCGTCCGTGATGCGTGCGAATGCACCGAAGGAAGTAACAGAAACGACAGTTGCATCAACAATATCGCCGACTGCATACTCATTGGTGAACTTCACCCACGGATTATCCTCCGGTCTTCTGTGACCGAGAGAGATTCTGCCGGTTTCGGGATTGAGTGCCTTGATGTAGACTTCAAGCGTATCGCCGACTTCGACAACATCGCTCGGCTGATGGATTCTTGCCCATGACAGCTCGGAAACGTGAACCATGCCGTCGATGCCGCCCAGATCAACAAATGCGCCGTAGTTGGTCAGGGACTTAACTTCGCCGGTGTAAACATCGCCGACCTTAGCGGTATCCCAGAACTTAGCCTTTGCTGCATCGCGCTCTGTCTTCTGTACCTGACGGATCGAGCCGACTGCTCTGTGGCGCTGCTCGTTGACATCAATGATTACGAAGCGGATCGGCTGCTTCAGAAGCACATTGAGATCTGCGCCTCTGCCAAGACCGGACTGAGAAGCCGGAATGAAGACGTGAACGCCGTTGCTGTCAGCGACAAGGCCGCCCTTGACAACATTCAGAACGGTACCCTCAAGCACCTCGCCCGACTCATGGGCTTTGCGGATGTTCTCGAAGCCGACCATTTCATCGACCTTGCGCTTCGAGAGCTGAACAGTACCTTCCGCATCGTTCACCTGAATAACGACAAGCTCCAGCTCATCTCCGACCTTTACGAGGTCAGAGGGCTTTTTAGAGGTATCACTGGTCAGTTCGGAGAGGGTAATATAGCCGGTCTGCTTGGCACCTACGTCAACCATGACCTCGTTGTTTCCGCTGATGGAAGCGACGATGCCGACCACCCGGTCACCCTTTCTGATTTTTTTCGTGAAGGTCTTATCCAGTTCCTCCTCGAACGCTGCTGCGAAGTCCTCGTTTTCCGGGATTGTGGTATCGGTGTCAAAAATTCCAGACATATTGGTTTGAACCTCCTTAATAATGTGGGCTGGTGTACTCGCTCCTGCCGTGATTCCGATTTTCAGGTTCTGGCAGCCGGTCGATGCTGCGATCTCCGCAGCTTTCTGCCGGATCTCATCTGCCCGTACAAGCAGTTCCTCCGCTGTTTCAATGAGCCACGCCGGACAATTCCGGCTGCAAACATCAAAGAGTTTGACGGTATTGGAACTGTGTCTGCCGCCGACGATCATCATCAGATCGGAGCAGCGGGAAAGCTGATCCGCGTCAGACTGACGGGTGGCAGTTGCACTGCAAATGGTGTCAAATACCTGTAGATCGGGGTGATCAGAAGGCAAAAGGTCTATACAGTCCCCCCATAATAATTTATTATACGTTGTTTGCGCGACGATTGCAAGCCTTTTAGGCAAACTTCTATCAATTAGGCATTTCAGCTCTGCTTTGTCGCGAAAAACTGTACAATTTCCCAGACAATGCCCGACAATTCCCTGTACTTCCGGGTGCTGGGGATCGCCGGCAATAAAAACGTGTCTGCCGGCAGCTGTCTGCTCGGCGACAATTTTATGGATGCGTGCCACGAACGGGCAGGTCGCGTCTATCACAGGATTTCCCTGCGCTTCGAGCTGTTCGTAGACGGCGCGTGCAACACCGTGCGCACGGATGATCAGTGTTTCGTCCGGTTCGAGTTCATCCGGACTGCTGACGATACGCGCACCTTTTTCGCTCAGGTCGCCGACAACGGCTTCATTATGCACGATCGGGCCGAGCGTAGCAACGTGTCTGCCTTCTGCGAGTGCCTGATAGACCAGCTTTACGGCACGGTCTACACCAAAGCAAAATCCGGCAGATTCGGCTGTCTTGATTTCTGCACGCATTGCATCGCCCTCCTTTTAGTGTATGCTGTCGAGCAGCATTTGCTTTTGCGCTTCGCCGGCTTCTCCTGCCGGATAGCAAAGCAGCATATAAACAAAACTGTCGTCTGCCGCCTTTACATAAAGGAGCAGCTGTGTTCTGTCAACGTCATCGGTTTCCGTATTTGCATCTTTGCCGGCGTGCTCATGTTCATCATGTACGCCCTGCGCGTGCGCGGCGATCAGTGCTGTGAGCCATTCTGATCCGGCAAGCTCGCATTTTTCCAGTTTGCGCACTTCAAATTCGGTTTCCGGATTGCGGATATGATTGCATAATCTTGCCAGAAATGCATTGCTTGTATCATTTTCCGTGTTCGGCTCGCTGAAGATCACGGCTTCACAGTCGGATGCCGCTGCTGCATATTCACAGACGAATGTATCGGATGCACCTCGTTCATCTGCCTGCTCTTTTAATTCCCGATAGGCTCTGAGCTGCTCGTAACTGCTGTTTTCGGTGATCTGAAATTCGTCCGGTGTTTCTAAGCGGAATGAAGCGGAACGGTTCTTGTAGACCGTATCCTGCATTTTTCCGGCATGATAGCCGCCGCATCCGGTCAGAAGCAAACCGCAGAAAGAGATGCCGATGAAACGGCGTTTAATAGTGTTCATAAAGCGGAAGATTAGCTTCATCCAGTTCAATGCGCTGAATATCACCGAGAGGAAGTCCGGTGAGCTGATAGAGCGTCAGGGTATCTGCGGCTGCATCCAGCGGCTGGAATGTTGTGCTTCCTGCTACGATGCAGATATATGTTTTGCCGGAATCGGACTGCGCCCATGTTGCAAGGCACTGTCCTGCCGGATTCGTAAAGCCTGTTTTGCCGCCGACCACATGAAGCGGATCGGGCAGATTTTTCAGTTCATCACCGACCATACGGGAAAGCGTTGTGGATACGAGATCAATGCCCTTCGGATGCTCGACTGTTGCGGCAGTTGTATATTGCAGTGTAGACATTGCTTCCGCGCAGAACGGATCACGGATCGCTGCCATGAGAATTCTTGAGAGATCGTTCAGACTGCTGATATGGCTGTCCTCGTGCAGACCGGTGACATTCTCAAAATGCGAATGCTCAAGCCCCATTTCTGCTGCGAGATTGTTCATTTCTGCAACGAAATCCGCTTCACTTCCGGCTGCATAGGTTGCAAGCATAACTGCGGCATCCGCACCGGACGGGAGCATCATTGCATAGACCAGATCCCGGATTCGGCAGGCTTCTTCGGCTTTGAAACCTGCGACATAAGCCATTTGTTCTTCCTGCTCGCGCAGGACATCGGCATCCATGAGGATCACGTCATCCATTGCTTCCGTATCACAAAGATGTGAAAATGTCAGCAGCGTCATGACTTTTGTCATAGAAGCCGGATAGATCTCCGCATCAGCATCATGCTCTGCAAGGATCGTGCCGCCGTTTCCGCTGCATTCGATAAGCAGGGAATTACGCGCAAGAACCTTCGTTGTATCGGTCATGGTGATGGTTGTGTCTGAACGCTCGGCTTTATCCGGAAATGCAGGAAGTGTTTCAGTGGTTGTTTCCGTTGTGACTGTTGTTTCGGGAAGTGCAGTTCCGTCCGTGATCTGCGCATCGGCAGTATTGCCGGATGTCTGCGGCTTTTCTTCGCGGTTATCCCGGACATCTTTTGCGGCAAGATATATGCCGCCGCCCAGAACTGCGATCATCAGCGGAATTATGATAATGCCGGCAGCAGTTTTGCCGCCGTTCTTTTTCTTTTTTGTTTGCTGTGCCATGTTATCTCCTTTGATTGTGTTTCTCTCTTTATTTAGTCCCACTTGGGTTCGTGATCGTCCGGCGATTCGGGAATATCAGCCGGAGCGTTTGCGGCAGTATCTGATGCAGTCTCGCTGACTGTCTGCTTTGCGCCGCAGTATTGGCAGAATTTTGCACCGGAATCCAGTTCTTTTCCGCATTTCACGCAGGGAACTCTGTATACCGGAACAACGGGCGTATCATTTGCCTGCCGTTGTTTTGCGGCAGCAGCCTGCTTTGCGGCGGCAGATTCCATATAGAGCTTTCGTGCGCGGAGAAATGCGCCCAGCTCGATCATAAACAGTGCGAAGGTGACACCGGTCACGGCGATAAACCAGAACGGGCTGCGCAGTACCTTCGTGACACCGAACATTCCGATCACATCATCGCGGACGAACAATGTTTTGATGCCGCCGATCAGGACGAACAGGAGCGAAAGTTCTGCGGGAATTATGATCGTGATGCCGACACCTTTGAATGCGCCTGCGATATCCTTTCCGCTGTTTTTGCGGATGATGCACCAGCGCCAGATCAGAAGTCCGAGCAGCACAACGATCGGAATATAATTCCAAATGCTGATGCAGAAACGCTGAACGGCTCTGCCTGCCACATTTGAACCGAATGCATCGCTGAATGCGTTGAGCGTACCCAGTACCGGTTCGGCGGCATCCTGAATCTGCTGACGGTCACTGTCTTCAATGACGAGCTTGCAGGATTCGCGCAGAGATTCGGTGATCGGATCAAGCAGGCCTGTGATCTCGTCAGCTTCGATCCGGACAGGTGTATCGGATTCACCGCGGAGCAGTGCAAAATGCGCATCAAGTTTATCTGCGAGAAATGTCGGGATATTCATGCCGTCGGCAGCTTCTGCGATATCTTCCGGCAGGACATTTTCATCGGAAACATAATGACTGCGGATGTATTCAGCCAGATTTTTGCCGGTAAACGGCAAATCGGTATCGGAGATCCTTGCACTGCGCATCGCATCGGTCAGCGCAGAGGATGCACTGTAGCTGCGGAGCGCCGCTGTATTGCCGAAGCAGAACCAAAGGATCAGAATGCCGATGATGCACAGCACTGTATGCAGAATACGGTATCCTGCGGAGCGCGGACGTTTTTTTCCGCAGTCAGAGCAGATACCCTGACTGTTGTATGTGCCGCCGCAGGTGCAGTTCCTTTGTTTTATGTTTGACATAAGGCTACCTCTTTACGATCTTGCAGACTTTGCAGGTCTGCACCGGTTATATATATTTACGGTATCTTATATTATAACACAAGCGGAGCCGGATTGTCAACAATTCCGCCGCAGAATATCCCTGCGATTTTTCACAGGATTTTGTATTTTGTGCAGATAACGGAAAAAGCGCGCCCATTGTTCATGAGCGCGCTTTCTGAATAAGGTGTGAAATGAAATCGCCAAAATGTCAGGCGTGAATACCGATCAATCCCAGACAGTGTTGTAAATCTTGTGAGTCTGTGCTTCCTTGTTGTGGAACTTGAACATTTCGGAAACGGTGCAGACTGCATAACCCTGCTGCTTCAGCCACGGGCAGAGCTGCTCAACAGCGGATGCTGTGGAAGCGTAATTCTCGTGCATCAGAACGACACATCCGTCGAGCTGTCCCATGTTTGCCTTGTTCTGGACTGCGGAAACGATAGCTTGTGCAGAAGCACCGTTCCAGTCCTGAGAATCCAGACCGCAGTTCGGCATCGGAACTGCAAGAGCCTGTGTGACGTTCGGGCTGGACTCCAGATACGGCAGACGAACGAGATATTCGCGGTCTTCACCGACGACCTGATCGAGGGACTGCTTGCACTGGGAATATTCCTGCTGAACCTGCTGAACGCTGTAGCCGGACATATGCGGATGCGACCATGTGTGGTTTGCAACCTCGAAGCCGTATGATTCAGCCTGCTTGATCTCATTGGTGTTGCTTGCAATATGCTGGCCCCAATAGAAGAAGGTTGCATGGAAACCGTTCTGCTTCAGAGCGCTGTGGATCTTCTGAGCATTCTGACCGTCACCGCCGGTGAACGGACCGTCATCGAAGCTCAGTGCAACGACTTTCTTATAGCCGGCATCTTTGATCCACTGTGCATCAGCAACATTTGTCCACTGACCGGGAACACGCTGCGATTTGGTGGTTGCAGCTGTTGTAGTCGTGGTTGTAGTTGTGGTCGTTGTCGTTGTTGTGGTGGTACGAGTCAGCTCCGGATAGATAAAGAGCTGTCTGACCATTGTGAGGTCCGCTGCGGAAAGTACACCATCATTATTCATATCGGCAGTATCCAGATGCACGGTGCTTCCGGCATCTTTGGTAAGAAGATAATTCAGCAGTTCGTTCATATCAGACTGATTGATCTGATCATCGTGGTTGACATCGCCCATGCGGTATTTCGGGGCAGGCGGTGTGGTCGTGCCGGGTGTTGAACCTGCTTCACCGGCTGCGATTGCATCGACATAGAAATCGCAGAGGTCAGTATCGGTTTCAACATAGATCAGCATATCGGTTCCGCCGGCAGGAAGCTGATATTCCGTATTGGAAAGAACCGTCCATTCGCCGCTCGGAACACTTGCGGTTGCGATCTGGAGCCAGTCTGTTCCGCTTGCGCCCTCATACTGAAGGGAGAGCTTCATATCGACTGCACTTCCGGTTTCCTGATAGACCGCGCAGGAGAAGCTGTAGGACTGACCGGCAGAAAACTCGCTGCCCAGAGATGCTGCTGCACCGTTCCATGCATCACCGCGGTTGCTTACGAGCAGACTATAAGAGCCTTCGTATGCGTTTGTGCTGACACGCTCGATGCTTTCGTTCTGTCTCGGGCCGAAGCCGTCGAAGCCATCTTCAAAGCCGGCATTCAAAAAGGTCTGTCCTGCGCTTGCAGGAAAGCTTGTTGCGGTCAGCGTCATCAATGTAACACTGACACTGACGAGTCTTGCGATTGTTTGTTTGAAATTCATTGCGCTACCCCTTTACATTAAACTAAAAATTCATGTGCTTCCGTCTATACTATTTAATGTCCGCCTGCTGTCGGATTTCGACCCCTTTGTTTTATTGTATCGCTGTCTGATTGCAGCTATATCTCGGAATGCATATAGAATGCGGCTGAAGTGCCGCAGAACTTTAAAAAAAAGAGTGGAGCGCCGGTTGGTTGTCGAAACCGGCACCGTGCGCCGACGCTGCCACTTAGGGGGAACGATGGAAGCTGCGCGGTGACCGTTTGACGGGCACCGGCAGAATAAGAAGTCCGCACTGCCGGATGGATCCGGTTTGGGACGTAAGCGTTCATTTCACAGAGTTTCAACATATTGTTGAATTTCTCTGATATCATCATAGCATATTTCCATATAAAATGCAAATAGGTTTTTTCTGATAGGGGCATAGGCAAATTATATGTAAATTCGCATGAAAAATAATACGGATTGTAATATTTCGGTGTTGTTATACAGCTCATCATTACCAGGTGTTAATTTGTAGAGCAATATAGTTATAAAATAGGCGATTTTTGCCGTACAGACGCAAAAAGTGTCCGCAATTTTTGAACCGATAATCGCAATTTTTGCTTTTCGCAATAATTGAACACTCGTCCGCAAGAATTAGTTTCTGCTTCCGGCTGCTTATCATACGTCTTCTGAAATCGGAAACGCCTTGACACAGCGCCGGAATCATGCTATAATATATAAAATCTTTGGAAGGAGATATGTTCGATATGGAAAATGAAAAAATGAATCCGGATGCACAGGATGAACTGGATGATGATATTGTCATTCTTGAAGACGAGGAAGGAAACGCAGTGACATTCCGCTTTCTGGAGCTTGTCACGGTCGGCGAAACGCCCTACGCGGTTCTGCTTCCGCTGGATGATGACGATGACGAAGGCGGCGTTGTCATCGTTGAGGTCGTTGATCTCGGACTCGAATCCGAACATTATGATGCCGTTGTGGACGATGACCTGAATAACCGGATCTTCGAGCAGTTCCGCAAGGAGTTTGGCGACAAATACGAATTTGAATAACTATCCTGCTCCGGCAGGAAGGCATGGTCTGCCGAAAGGGGGAATGGTGTGAGGATCGGACAATTTCTGCGTAATTCCGGAAAATTCCTTTCCGCTGCCGGAAAAAAGTTCGCTGCCGATCATCTTTCCGCTTATGCTGCGCAGGCAACATTCTATCTGATGCTTGCTGTTTTTCCGTTTACGATGCTGGTCTGCATGGCAAGCCGCCTGCTGCCGTTTCTGAATGAGGAAACGCTGCTGAAACTGATTCGTCTGCTTGTTCCGGAAAGCTACCGCGCACTCGGCACTGACCTGATCGACGGCTATTATAACGAGAATATCGAAGCGGCAAAATTTGTCCTGATCCTGTTTTTGATCTGGACGGCATCACGCCTGATACAGGCGCTCATGAACGGCTTTAATACAGCCTGCGGCATTCGGGAAAGCCGGAATCAGACGCTTTTGCGGCTGATCGGCTGTCTGTATACAATGGCGCTCTGCCTTATGTTTGTTGCATTGATCGTCATGTATGCGCTCGGTACGAAACTGATCGCGTTTTTGCTGAAGCATTTGCCGGATTTCGGTCTGCTGGAACTGATCCTCAGGCTGATACGAAATCTTGCGACACCTGCACTGCTGATGTTTGTGTTCTGGCTTTCCTATGTGATCCTGCCGAGCCGTAAAACGAAAGCACGCTATGAACTGCCGGGAGCATTCCTGACTGCGGTCATCTGGCGCGGCGCAGCGGAATTATACGGCGTATTTCTCAGAAAATCACTTGCACGCTATTCGTATGTTTACGGTTCGCTTGCCGGCGTGGTGATGATCCTGATCTGGCTTTATACCTGCGTGTATTTCTGGTTTGTCGGCGCGGAGCTGAATTGCTATCTCCGAAAGAAATCTGAGGAGGGCGCATTCGACAAATACCGGATACGCCTGCCGTCGTTTCTGCGAAGAAAACGAAAGCGGGATGCTGAGCAGACGCTCGAAAAATCCGCCTGATTTTTACACATAATGCGGCGTATGCTTTGCATATATTTCCTGCGGAGGGGATGCGTGTGAAGCGGCTGAGATCTCGGAAAATAGATCCCCTGTGCGATGTTTTCGACGCACAGGGGATTTTTGCGGCTTTGAACAGATATCGGCAAATTTGTGCCGAAAAACCAATGCTGAGCGAATGATCTGCTTCAGATTTTCAGGACTGCACATATCGCTTGATTTCACAGCGCCTGTGCTGGCTGCATTGCTCTCGATGTACCTGCCGCCTGCGGCACTTTGCCGGACGCTGGCTGCCTGCCTGCTGCACGAATGTGCGCATCTGCTGATGATTGCAATGATCGGGAAAAAGCCCGTATATCTGCGTATCTCTGCGGCAGGAATGCGGCTTGAAGCGGCAGGAACAGTGCTGCTGCCGCTGCATCTGTTTACTGCGATCCTTCTTGCCGGACCTGCTGCCAACCTGCTTGCAGCTTTCGGATTCCGGATATTCGGAATGACAGAAGCGGCAGCAGCGAATCTGTCACTTTGCTTATTCAATCTGCTGCCGTTTCGCAGTACAGACGGCGGTACGCTGCTTTGTGAGTGGCTGGAGCATCGCCTGCTGCCGCATCGGCCGGAACTGCCGCGCCGCATTCTGAGATGTACGGCGATCGGGGCGGCGTTGGTGATATTGACGATGGTGTATTGCAGTGATGTCCGCAGTTTTTCGCTTTGCGGCATGATTCTGTTCATGTTGGCGGCGGAATTTACAGATTAAGAGCATTATTTGCATATTCCGGCTCTGCACGCAAGAAGTGAATAACCAAATATTGCGAATAGGAGTTCGGTTTTTGCTGAAATGACGAAAAAAACGCAATACGCTCCGTTCTTTCAGGTTATTTTAAACTTCCGGGAATATAATGCAGGCAGTGAAGCGGAAATCCGCTTCCGGATTGATTTCAACCCCCATTTTCCAATTTCTATTTCCCTATTTCCCAATGTGTTGATTTTACATACACACCGGACTGCTGAAGCAGTCCAATTTTTTTTGCCTTGATTTTCTTGCGCCGGCGTGGTATAATGACAATATCACATTGAAGGAGTGATCTGATGTATCAGCCAAAGAAGATCATCGTTGTGACCGGACATTTCGGTTCGGGCAAAACGAATTTTTCAACGGCGCTTGCACTTGCACTTGCCGCCGAAGGCAAAAAAGTTACAGTTGTGGATTTTGATCTGGTCAATCCCTATTTCCGGACTGCGGATTTCAAAGAAGCATTTGCCAAGCGCGGCATTACGCTCCGTGCGCCGGATTATGCCAATACGAACGTGGATATCCCGAGCATTCAGTTTGATCTCGGCGGACTTGCCGCGGGAGAGGGTCATCTGATCATTGATGTCGGCGGCGATGAGGACGGCGCAGTTGCACTCGGCAGATATGCGCACGTTCTGAACAGCTATGCGGAAACTGATGAACTGGATATGCTTGGCGTTGTGTCGTTCCGGCGGTATCTGACGCGGACTGCGGAAGAAGCAGAGCATTACCTGCGCGGAATTGAACGCGCAAGCCGCATGAAGCTGACGCATATCGTCAATAATACGAATCTCGGCATGGAAACGACACAGGAGATGATCGCTGAAAGTATGCCGCGATGCACGGCACTTGCGGAGACGATGGGGCTTCCGGTCGCGTGCGTGACAGTGCCGGAGTTTTTGGAACCGCCGCAGACTGTTCCGGCAGAGCTGGTGATGCGCGTACCGGTCGCGGTCAGACTGCCGTGGATGCCGAAGTCTGAGGCAGTGCAATAAAATGGAATGGCAAAGAGCCGCAGGATCACGGAGATCCCTGCGGCTCAGCTTCATGTATCAGGGAAAAGCCGTCAGTGTCGATAAACAGAACAGATCACGCTTATACATTATAATAGTCAGCGAATATCGCGTGAAAATGCTCAATCACCGGTGAAAGCACTGACGTTTTTTGTCAAAAGCATAGAAATTTCCAAATTGCTTGACATTTGCAGGGATATCATATATAATGATATGTGCGCGTACTATCCGGTCGCGCAAAATCTATCATGTAAAGAAGGAGGAAAACTATGCCAACTTTTAATCAGCTTGTTCGCAAGGGCAGAAACACTCTGACGGAGAAGTCTACCGCTCCGGCACTTCAGAAGGGCTACAACGCACAGAAGAAGTCCCAGATCGACCTCAGCTCCCCGCAGAAGCGCGGTGTCTGCACCGCAGTTAAGACTGCAACCCCGAAAAAGCCGAACTCCGCAATGCGTAAGATCGCCAGAGTGCGTCTGACCAACGGCTATGAGGTTACTGCCTACATTCCCGGTATCGGTCACAATTTGCAGGAGCACAGCGTTGTGCTGATCCGCGGCGGCCGTGTCAAGGACCTGCCTGGTGTGCGTTACCACATCATTCGCGGTACACTCGATGCGCAGGGCGTTAACGGTCGTATGCAGGCCCGTTCCAAGTACGGCGCAAAGCGTCCGAAGGCAGGCAAGGCAGCAGCAAAGAAGTAATTTTCTGCTTCTGCAAACCAAACGTATTCGCATTTACCCACAAGGCTCTTGTGGATCATATAGATAGCATTTCCCTGATGGGACGCGCAGTCCGCGCTTTGCTGTCTGCTGATATCGCAATGGCGCCTGACATTGACGGCTTCGGCTGTCAGTGAGTACCTGTGAATTCATCTTTTATGAAGGAGGGAAGCGAGTATGCCAAGAAGAGGCAATATCGCAAAGCGTGACGTTCTGGCTGATCCGATGTACGGTTCCAAGCTCGTAACACGTCTTATCAACAACATCATGCTCGACGGTAAGAAGGGTGTCGCACAGAAAATTGTGTATGAAGCATTCGATATCGTCAAGGAAAAGACCGACCGCGATCCGCTTGAGGTATTTGAGCAGGCTATGGAGAATATCATGCCTGTACTGGAGGTCAAGGCACGCCGTATGGGCGGTGCTACCTATCAGGTACCGATGGAGGTTCGTCCGGATCGCCGTCAGACGCTCGGTCTGCGCTGGATCACGAAGTATTCCAGACTCCGCAGCGAGAAGACCATGAAGGAGCGCCTTGCAGGCGAGATCATTGACGCGATCAATGGTACCGGCGGCTCTGTCAAGAAGCGTGAAGATACACACAAGATGGCAGAGGCAAACAAGGCATTTGCACATTATCGCTGGTAATTTTCCGCACATTTTTCTGTCTGCCGGAAGCGTCCGGCAACCGGCAGACGATTCTGATTAGGAGGAACCCCAATGCCTAGAGACTGTAGTCTTGAGCAAACAAGAAACATTGGCATTATGGCTCATATCGACGCCGGAAAGACCACGACGACCGAGCGTATTCTGTTCTACACCGGTATCAACCACAAGATCGGCGATACCCACGAGGGTACTGCAACGATGGACTGGATGGAGCAGGAGCAGGAGCGCGGTATCACAATTACTTCTGCTGCTACGACCGCTTACTGGAAAGAGCACAGAATCAATATCATTGATACCCCCGGTCACGTGGACTTTACCGTTGAAGTCGAGCGTTCCCTTCGCGTTCTGGACGGTTCTGTAACCGTTTTCTGCGCAAAGGGCGGTGTTGAGCCGCAGTCTGAGACTGTCTGGCGTCAGGCGGATAAGTACAAAGTTCCGCGTATGGCGTATGTCAATAAAATGGATATCATGGGCGCGGATTTCTACCGCGTCGTTGATATGATGAAAGACCGTCTGAAGTGTAATGCCGTTCCGATTCAGCTTCCGATCGGCGCTGAGAGCGATTTCAAAGGCCTGATCGATCTGCTGGAAATGAAGGCTTATATCTACGATGAGAACGACCGTCTCGGTCAGCACATCTCTGTTGAGGAGATTCCTGCTGATATGCAGGAAAAAGCGGAAGAATACCGCAATGCAATGATCGAGGCAGTTGCTGAGACCGACGACGAGCTGATGGAAAAGTATTTCAGCGGTGAGGAGCTTACCATTGAGGAACTGAAAACGGGTATCCGTAAGGGTACGATCGACAATACCATCGTTCCGGTCGTCTGCGGTACTTCCTATAAAAACAAGGGCGTTCAGAAGCTTCTCGATGCAATCGTCGATTATATGCCTTCTCCGCTCGATGTTCCGGCTATTACCGGTACAAACCCGAAAACCGATGAGGAAGAGGAGCGTCCTTCCGATGACAACGCACCGTTTGCAGCTCTTGCATTCAAGATCGCAACCGATCCGTTCGTTGGTAAGCTCTGCTTCTTCCGTGTATATTCCGGAAAGATCGAAAAGGGTACAACCGTCCTGAACTCCTGCAAGAAGCAGAATGAGCGTATGGGCAGAATCCTTCAGATGCACTCCAACCACAGAAAGGATATTGACGTCGTTTACGCCGGCGATATCGCTGCTGTTATCGGCGTGAAGAACACCACCACCGGTGATACGCTCTGTGATGAGAACCATCCGATCATTCTGGAATCTATGGAATTCCCGGATCCGGTTATCAACCTCGCAATCGAGCCGAAGACCAAAGCCGGTCAGGAGAAGATGGGCATTGCCCTCTCCAAGCTCGCTGAAGAGGACCCGACCTTCCGTACATGGACTGATTCCGAAACCGGTCAGACCATTATCGCAGGTATGGGTGAGCTGCACCTCGAGATCATCGTTGACAGACTTCTGCGTGAGTTCAAGGTCGAAGCAAATGTCGGCGCTCCGCAGGTTTCTTACAAGGAAACCATCCGCAAGACCGTCAGCGAAGATTACAAGCACAAGAAGCAGACCGGTGGTACCGGTCAGTACGGTCATGTTAAGATCACCGTTGAGCCGAATGAGCCGGGCAAGGGCTATGAGTTCATTAACAACATCGTCGGCGGCGCGATCCCGAAGGAATATATTCCGGCGGTCGATGCAGGTATCAAGTCTGCTATGCAGGCCGGTACAGTCGCAGGCTATCAGGTCGTTGATGTAAAGGTCACCCTCTATGACGGTTCTTATCACGAGGTCGACTCCTCTGAAATGGCATTTAAGATCGCCGGTTCTATGGCGTTCAAGAGTGCTATGCGCAAGGCAGATCCGGTTCTGCTTGAGCCGCTTATGAAGGTTTCAGTATTCGTACCGGAGCAGTACATGGGCGATGTCTTCGGCGATCTCAACGGCCGCCGCGGCATGATTCAGGGTCAGGAGATCCATAACGGCGTTGCACAGATCGATGCGCTCGTTCCGCTGAGCAATATGTTCGGCTATGCAAGCGATCTTCGTTCCCGTTCTCAGGGACGCGGTAACTACACAATGGAGCCGCACAGCTTTGCTGAAGTTCCGAAGAGCATCGCAGACAAGATCAAGAGCGATCGCGGTCACAGCGACGAGGATTGATTTTTTTTCGGGAAATATGCGTCCGGATTCTCCGCTTTGCGGCAGAATTCGTGCGCAGAACCGCCCGAATCTGTGCCAGAATCAGAAAAAATTCAGATGCTTGGAATTTTTTTCCAAAAAGGCTTGCATTTTTCTTTGAAATCTGGTACAATATAAGGTGTCAGGTCTTTGTCGTATCCTGATGATGACCGAACCCTATTTTATCCAAAATTTTTTATTAGGAGGAGATTCCAATGGCAAAGGAACATTTTGAACGTACAAAACCCCATGTCAACATTGGTACAATCGGCCACGTTGACCACGGCAAGACCACTCTGACTGCTGCGATCACCAAGACGCTGGCAATGAAGGGTCAGGCTAAGTTTGAGGACTATTCCATGATCGATAAGGCTCCGGAAGAGCGCGCACGTGGAATCACAATCAACACCGCTCACGTTGAGTATGAGACCGATAAGCGTCACTATGCTCACGTTGACTGCCCTGGTCACGCTGACTATATCAAGAACATGATCACCGGTGCTGCTCAGATGGACGGCGCAATCCTCGTTGTTGCTGCTTCCGATGGCCCGATGGCTCAGACCAAAGAGCACATCCTGCTCGCACGTCAGGTTGGCGTTCCGGCAATCGTTGTATTCATGAACAAGACAGACCTCGTTGATGACGAGGAGCTGATCGATCTCGTTGAGATGGATATCCGCGACACCCTGAGCTCCTACGAGTTCCCTGGCGACGATATTCCGATCATCAAGGGTTCTGCTTTCCAGGCTCTCGATTCCAAGTCCACCGATATCAATGATCCGGTTTATGCACCGATCCTTGAGCTGATGGATAACGTTGACTCTTATATTCCGACTCCGGACCGTAAGGCAGATCAGCCGTTCCTGATGCCTGTTGAGGATACCATGACTATTTCCGGCCGTGGTACTGTTGCTACCGGTCGTGTTGAGCGTGGTCAGGTTAAGGTTGGCGAGACTGTTGAGATCGTTGGTCTGAAGGAAGAGAAGACCTCTACTGTTGTTACTGGTCTGGAAATGTTCCGCAAGACACTGGACTTCGCAGAGGCTGGCGATAACATCGGCGCACTGCTCCGTGGTATTGCACGTAAGGACATCGAAAGAGGTCAGGTTCTCTGCAAGCCGGGTTCCATTCACCCGCACACCAAGTTCAAGGGTCAGGTTTACGTTCTGAAGAAGGAAGAAGGCGGTCGTCATAAGCCGTTCTTCAACAACTACAGACCGCAGTTCTATTTCCGTACAACTGACGTTACCGGTATCATCACTCTGCCGGACGGCGTTCAGATGTGCAACCCTGGCGATAACATAGAAATCGGTGTTGAGCTGATCACTCCGATCGCTATTGAGCAGGGTCTCCGCTTCGCTATCCGTGAGGGCGGTAAGACTGTTGGTTCTGGCGTTGTTACCACCATTGATGAGTAATATCTGAGATGACAAAGGGCTGAATCCGTATGGGTTCAGCCCTTTTTGTATGTATGCGTGTCATATTTGTATATAAAAGCACCCTATTATTACAGGAAATGCAGAATCTTCTGTAATAATAGGGTGAACTTTTTGGGATTGCGAAAGATCTCAGTCAATGGAAAAGTGCTTTGCGATTACTGGAACAATTATTCCCATGTGGTCGGTTTGTCGGCAACGTTGTTCTGAAGGAACAATTCTTCCCATGTGGTCGGTTTGTCGGCAACGTTGTTCTGAACATAGTAATTCAGAATGAACTGTGCATCCTCAATGGATACCGCATTGTCACCGTTTACATCCGCCGCCATGATCTGTTCTGCGGAGAGCGTGTTCTTCTTTCCTGACATGATATCAACATAAGCATTCAGCGTCAGCTGTGCATCCTCAATGTCAACTTCGCCGTTACCGGAAACATCGCCTTTTAGAGGAGCTGCAATGAAAATGCTCAGATCTGTGTTAACATACGGCTGGATCAGCTTTAAGTCATCGGCAGGAATCTGTTTTAAGGTTTCCGCAGGTGTCTTGTCGATCAGCTGTGTCATCTGATCTGAAGTTTTCGATGAAACGCCCATCTGGTTCATGATAATGGATGCGATCCATGCATGACCCAGCGCTGTCGGAACGAATTCTTTTTCCATTTCCTGACAGTAGCTCCAGCTTTTTCCGGTAAATACAGCGGAAACATCCGCTATTTCAATGTTTTCCTGCTTTTTCATAGTCTTGTTGAGCAGATTCAGATTTCCGTCAATATATTCCATACCATAAGATGCTCTCTCGTCTGGTTCCGTCTGAAGACCAAGATAGCAATAGAAAGGATTATAAATCGTTTGCAGGATGATTTTTGCATCCGGATTCAGAGAACGGAGCTTTTCTGTGATGATCGGATAGTTCTCCATCGCATGACTGCGCGGATCACGCAAAACATTTGTCAAGCCGGATGCAAGATTAACGACATCGCCCTCTTCAGAAAGTCTTTTGATAAGCTCTTTCGTCGTTTCGTCCTTCTGCCGCATGGTATTCACATACGAAATTGTCGGCTGGATCAGGTCGTTTGCACCGATGGAAACACAGATGATATCAGCAGCCTGAATTGTCTCTGCTTTGGATGTATCATTCAGTATTGTGATCAGATCATCCGTAGTCATGCCATAGCCGGCGAGGTTTGTTATCGTACTGCCGGTGCATTCTGCAATATAATCAAAATAGCCATAGGTTCCGTCTGATGGTTTTGCGGAGCTGCCGTCACCGAGAATGACGATTGAAGAGCCTGCCGGATCCTGAGCAGCATAGGTCGTGACGGTTGGATTCATGCATAAGCCTGTCAATACAACACAATTTGCACTGATTGCAGCTAAGATTCGATGTTTTTTCATGTGATTATCCTTCTTTCTTTCTGAATGTTGCGTATACGAATTGATCCGGTCGGAATAAACCGGATCATATAGGTATTATATCAAAAACACAGTCTTTTGTCAATGGAAAAGTGATATGACAGTGCTGAAACGGTCAGCTTTATGAGACATATTTCCAACTGAAAAGGCATACAAATACCGTATGCGTATTTGTATGCCTTTCAATTTGCTTAGTGATATATGCTGTTCCAATCGACAGCGCTGCCGGACATTGACTGCACGTAATAATCCAGAATGCCCTGCGGATCGGCGGTATCGAGTTCGCCGTTCATCGAAGCATCCGCTGCATATTTTGCTGCGCAGATGCTTTTGGTTCTGACGAGTTCTTCGATCGCCTCATCTGAAAGCTCCTGTGCCGCGACGCCCTGTTCAACGTAGAGATTCAGCGCGGACTGTGCGTCTTCGATCGAAACCGAACCGTCACAGTTTACATCGCCGCGTGTATAAACCGAAAATGTGATCGGCTGGATCGCAAAATCCTTGCCGTATTCAAGCTGGTGAGTTGAATCTGAAACCGTCAGGTCTTCCTCGATAAATCCTGCTTTGTTTGTGATGACATCCTGACTGATATTGCAGACATAATCGCCGGCAGGTGTACCCTTCGTGATGCGGTATTCAAAACGCAGAAACGGCTGGGATGCATCACGGACGACGCCGTTTGCGTGAAAACCATCCGCCTGACCGGTTTCCTTTCCTGCCCAGAGGATGATATTCGTATCATCGTCAATGAGCGATTTCTGCGTATACATTGCGGTACTGTGCGCTTCAAAGAAAGCGTGCCGGATATTGCCGTCTGCATCCAGTTCATTGTTCGGATCAAGTGTAAATTTGCCGTCTTCGATGGTGACCGGTGCATCACTGCACAGGATCATGCGCAGTTCCGCAATGCCTGTGTAATTGTCAATATACAGTCCGCCGGAAGAACCTGCATCTGCATCTGCAAGTTCATCTGTTGTGAATGCGTTTTTTTCCGCAGCGAAACGGAATGTCATCTGAGATCCTTCGGCAGAAACGGGTTGAGCAAGTGCGCATATTGTCATAGCAGTGAGTGCGACTGTCAAAAACGATTTTTTCATAGTATTCTTTCCTTTCACGTAAGATGAAAAGAGGTGATAAGAAATGCCGCGAAATCCGGAGCGCCGCATTGTTGTGCAGTACGGCACGATTCCACTTGAAAGGCTGCTGGAATCAGCAGAGCTTGCTGCCTGCTGCGATGCTGTCATCTGCGATGAGAAGCGTAATTTTGCCGTCCGCACCTTCTGCGGAGCAGATCATGCCGCAGCTTTCCAGTCCGCAGAGCTTGACGGGCTTGAGGTTGACAACGCAGAAAACCTTTTTGCCGACTAATTCTTCCGGCTGATAATATTTTGCAATACCGGAGAGAACCTGACGTTCACCGATGCCGTCAAACAGCTTGAAACAGAGCAGCTTGCTGGATTTTTTCACTTTCTCGCAGGCACGGACTTCGCAGACACGGATATCTGACTGTGCAAATGTGTCAATGCCGATCTCCTCTGCAAACGGCTGAACAGGTGCAGCGGTTTCTTCTGCGGCAGCCTGATGTGCGGCGATCATTTCCGCAATAAACTGCTCTGCATTGATGCGCTCGAACATCGGCTTTGCTTCACCGACGGATGCGCCGGATTTTACGCCGCCGAATACTTTATAACGGTCAAGCTCGCACTCGATCGCATTGATCTCATCGGATGCCGGAACGTGGGCGAGGATCTTCTCAGCAGTTTCGGGCATAAACGGTTTCAGCAGACCGCCGAGAATACGGATGCCGGAGAGCAGATTATACATGACCTTTGCAAGGCGCGGCTTGCTGTCAGGATCTTTTGCAAGCACCCACGGTGCTGTTTCATCAATGTACTTATTGCATCTGCCGGCAAGCGCCATGACAGATTCAACGGCATCGCTGATGCGGAAGCTGTCGAGTGATGCGGTCATTTTGTCTGCGGTTTCCTCTGCGGTCTTTTTCAGATCAAGGTCGCAGTCCGCATCGGGTGCGGATGCGATCAGCCCGGCATCGGGAACAATGCCGCCGAAATATTTATTGACCATTGCGACCGTGCGGTTGACGAGGTTGCCGAGCGTATTTGCAAGATCGGAGTTGAAACGCTCGATCATGGTTTCGTAGGTGATCGAACCGTCCTGTGCAAAAGGCATCTCGGAGAGCAGATAGTAGCGGACGGCATCTACGCCGAATTTATCGACAAGTTCATCGGCATAAATGACATTGCCCTTTGACTTGCTCATTTTATCATTGCCGAACAGCATCCACGGATGGCCGAAGATCTTTTTCGGGATCGGAGCGCCGAGTGCATGGAGCATGATAACCCAGTAAATGCTGTGGAAGCGGACGATATCCTTTCCGATGATATGGACATCTGCCGGCCAGTATTTTTTGAACAGTTCATCGTGATTGCCGTTGACATCGTAGCCGAGCGCGGTGATATAATTGGAAAGCGCATCGATCCAGATATAAATAACGTGCTTGTCATCGAACGGAACGGGGATACCCCATTTTACGGTCGTGCGGGAAACGCAGAGGTCTTCCAGACCTTTTTTGATGAAGTTGTTGAGCATTTCCTTTTTGCGTGCTTCAGGATAGATGAAATCGGGATGCTCCTCGATATATTGTTCGATCCAGCCCTGATATTTGGAAAGTCTCAGGAAATAGGCTTCTTCCTTTGCGTCATGGACTTCTCTGCCGCAGTCAGGGCATTTGCCGTCCACGAGCTGAGATTCCGTCCAGAAGGATTCGCAGGGCGTGCAGTATTTGCCGACATATTCGCCCTTATAGATATCGTCCTGATCGTAAAGACGCTGGAAAATATCCTGCACGATCTTGATGTGCTTGGGATCGGTCGTGCGGATGAACTGATCGTATGAGGCATTCAGCAGGTCGCAGATCGAACGGACTTCGTCGGCGATCTTGTCAACGTGTTCCTGCGGTGTGATGCCGCATTCTTTTGCGATATCCTCAATTTTCTGACCGTGTTCGTCCGTACCGGTCAGGAAGTATACATCATAGCCCTGCATTCTGCGAAAGCGTGCGAGCGCATCGCTCATAACGATTTCGTAGGTATTGCCGATATGCGGCTTGCGCGAGGTATAGGCAATGGCAGTTGTCAGATAATAAGGTTCATGCATAACAGGATTCTCCTTTCAGAAAATGCGATAGATACATATATTATAGCATATTATCGTGTTAAATGCAATGGGAGATGCAGAAAAAAGTGACTGTATCCGCTGCATGGGAGCAAAAACGGCTGTCGGCACTGCCGACTCAGCTTATCGATAAAGTTTTGTATGGTGAATCGCTCTGCGATCCACATAGGGGTGCCCTCTATCGCAGGGCCCCCCTCTCTGAAAAACGATCCACCGGATCGTTTTATCAGATTCACCCCTGCGGAGCTCCTAAAGTTT
>JAZQOZ010000221.1:0-38790 GCA_045628085.1 Oscillospiraceae bacterium
GTCTGGCTCGTGAAAACGGCAGGTGCATTCCGGAAAGCAGAGAAAGATTCACCTGTGTGCCGCAGATACGGCATTGTGCTTGCTGTGCTGACCGCGCTCATCCTTGTGATCACGGCGGATTGCGTCCGCTGTCTGGTTCGCTGGGGTGCGGATACAGTCATTGTTGAGGGCTTGATCGGCTTGATCTTTTTTGGAATCCCGCTGACGATGCTTTCCGTATTCATTCCGGCGCTGATACGGTATAAGCGCTGTCCGGAAGATGCACCGGAGCGTGCGGGACTGAAACGGAAGCTCCGTGTGACAGGCGTGATTGCCGGATGCATCATCGGGGCTGTCGCGGTGCTGTTCATCCTTGCAATGATCGGAATTATGAATATGTGAGGAAATATGTGAGAAAATATGAAAGATAAGCTATTTGACAGACTGCTTGCAGTCATTCTGATCCTCGGCTGTGTCAGCGTGATCGCTCTGCTGGTTTATACTGTGATTCTTCAGCGGGATGCTTCCATGATCTCGTATATCGCAAACGGCAGGTGATGCATCATGAAAAAAATGACAAAACAAATCGCTGTGCTTGCCGGTCTTGTCCTGATGTTTGCG
The DNA here is from genome assembly GCA_045628085.1 of Oscillospiraceae bacterium. Classification (GTDB taxonomy): domain Bacteria; phylum Bacillota; class Clostridia; order Oscillospirales; family Ruminococcaceae; genus Firm-04. The sequence goes on from JAZQOZ010000221.1 coordinate 601, forward strand.
GCATTCGATACGGCTATTTACTGCACCGTGACGCGGCGGTTCATCAACAGCACAAGTCCGGAAATGCAGGCGAAGTCGATCGAAGTATCACGCTATCTGCCGTTTGATCCGGATTCTGAGATCGTGCAGGCGGATGCGCCGCAGAAACTCTCCGGCGATCTGCCGGTCATTGACGGTGCGGCGGCACTTCTGCCGGTCTATTCGGCTTTCGTTCATGCGATCTATCCGCCGGAATCGGTAAAGTTTGACGGTGAAAATTATCTGCCGGAAAGTGCGATGCAGTATACCAATACGCGCGGCGCATATCAGGCGCTTGCCGAAGGTACTGCGGATATTGTTCTTTGCTCAAAGCCCTCTGCCGAACAGGCGGCGTATGCCGAGGAACAGGGCAGGGAACTGGTCTATGTGCCGGTGGCGCATGAAGCGTTTGTATTTCTCGTAAATAAGAATAATCCGGTTGACGGTCTGACTTCCGAACAGATCCGCGATATCTATTCCGGAAAGATCAAAAACTGGTCGGATGTCGGCGGAAAATATATGCCGATTGATGCCGTTCAGCGGAATGAAGGCAGCGGCAGTCAGACAAGAATGCTTCATTTTATGGGCGATACACCGATGAAGCGCGATCCGTTCTGCTTTTTCGGCAGTACGATCGGATTTTCGTTCCGGTATTATGTGGAAGGGATCGTCGGGAACGGCGGCGTGAAAATGCTTTCCGTAGACGGGGTGTATCCCGATCCTGCACATATCGCGGACGGCAGTTATCCGCTGACCGGAGATGTGCTTGCGGTCTATGATGCAAAGAATGAGAATCCGAATATTCAGGTTTTGCTCGATTTTATGTGCAGTGAAACAGGTCAGCGCATTATCGAAGAAAGCGGCTATTCTCCGCTTGCTCCGTGATTGTAACATATACATATAAAATCGCCGCCCGATGCGTTATTATTACATCGGGCGGCTTCATTCTTATTTATTGTATGCACTGAATGCGTTTTCAACCGTTTCTTTTTCACACGGCTTCGTGAATGCAGATACGACCGGTACAATGATAATAGAGAGAATCATCAGCAGTGCGCCTGCATTGATCGGAGATGCAAGATTCAGCGGCAGAGATGCTGCCCACTTGATGAATCCGGGGAAGCTGTCTTTGAAGAAGGTGAATATGCACATATGCGCCATTGTCGAAATAACACCGAATCCAAAGCTCGTCCAGACGGCTGACTTTGTCGTTTTCTTGCTGAACAGTCCCCAAAGGAACGGGCCGAGGAAGGAGCCGGAAAGTGCGCCCCATGAATAACTCATCAGCGTGGTGATCGCGGCGTTCTTGTTCATTGCGATGATAACCGAGATCAGCAGGAAGAAGATGATCAGCACACGCATGGTGACAAATTCTTTCTTGTCGTCCATTTTGCCCTTCGATGCCGGACGGAGCAGATCATGTGCGAGGGTTGTAGATGAGGTCAGAACCAGTGCGGAAAGTGTGGAGAGCGATGCGCTCAGTACCAGAACAACAACCAGTCCGATCAGGATCGGCGGCAGTGCCGTTTGCAGCATATTCGGTACCATTGCGTCAAATTCGAGCTTGCCGTTGGAAAGTACCTGAATGACATTTGAACCGATGCCCTGACCGTCCTCTGTTGTATTGAACAGTCTGGTGAAGCCGCCGAGCAGATAGCAGCCGCCCGAAACGATCAGACAGAAAATCGTTGAGATCACAAGTCCGCGCTTGATATCCTTTTCATCACGGATCGCATAGAACTTATGCGTCATCTGCGGAAGTCCCCATGTGCCGAGCGAGGTCAGGATCACGACACCGAACAGATTGATCGGATCCGGTCCGAATGCCGATGCGAGCTTGCCGTCCGGTACTGCCGTGACCTGCTTCAGCATTTCGACCGAGCCGCCGAGTCCGCCGTTGAAATTCAGGACGCAGACAACAACTGCGGTAATGCCCACAAGCATGATGATACCCTGAATGAAGTCATTGACCGCTGTTGCGGAGTATCCGCCGAGTACAACGTAAATTGCGCTCAGGATCGCCATTGCGATCATCACATACTGATATGCATTCGGCGACTGGAGATCAAATGCCATTGCAAATAAACGCGAAAGTCCGTTGTATACCGATGCAGTGTACGGGATCATGAACAGGAATACGATGATCGCAGCAGCAGTTTTCAGCGGAGAACTGCCGTAGCGCTTCATGAAGAAATCCGGCATCGTTTTCGCATCCAGATGCTTCGTCATCAGTCGGGTGCGCTTGCCGAGTACCGCCCATGCGAGCGTTGCGCCGATCAGTGCATTGCCGACACCGATCCATGCGGCGGATATACCGTAGCTCCAGCCGAACTGTCCGGCATAGCCGATGAATACGACTGCGGAGAAATATGCCGTGCCGAACGCGAATGCGGTCATCCACGGGCCGATCTTGTTTCCGCCGAATACAAAGTCGTTGACGTTTTTTGTCTTGCGCGATGTGATCAGGCCGATCGTTATCATAACCGCGGCATAGACCACGACCACGATCAGCGTGATGATCTTGGATGCTGACATAAGAAGCCTCCTGATATTATAGTAGTATTGGTATGCTGCCGGGCTGTTTGCTTTTACGCTTTGACGTTTTATGCTCTACAGCTTTAACGCAGCAAAGTGATTATACCATATCTGCCGGAATTTGTCAAGAGGTGTCCGGAATTTGTAAGAAATCACAAAAGATGACATATTAGTAGCAATATTTTAATAAATAAAGTGTAATGATATAACTGCGAGTAATATTTTTTGGCGATTCTACCGCAATTTATCGGATCAATACGCTGTACCGACTGCGAATCGGCATGAATCAGCACACAGTTCGATTTGGTGAAATATAACAAAAAGTATTCCTGTGTTTTTACACTTCCGACAAAGTTTCAAAAAACTCTTTACAAGATACCAATCTTGTATTATAATATAGGCAACGGGTAAACTGCGCAGGGACGCAGTATACATCCCGGAAAACTAATACAGCTTGTATAATGCAAATAAAAACGCGGAAATGAATCGTTATCTGCTCTGAATTGTTCTTCTGAAAGGCAGTCCGGAAAACGGGAAAGTTTCGGCGCGGTTTCTATTGTGTATTACGTTGGCTGTATCCGCTTTCTGACCGAATATAAGCGCGGCTCGTACTGGCTGCGGTTATATATTAAAAAACGGGAGGGTTTTTTATGCACAGAAATTCAAAGAAGATCATTGCCGGTCTGATGGCTCTGGCAACGATCGCACCGATGGCTGTTTCTATGGCACCGATGAGTGTTTCGGCTGGTCAGGTTCTGGGCGAATCCACATTTGACCACAAAGCACTTCCTTGGCATACCTGCGAATCCAGCCCTGCAAAACAGAACTTCGATGTGAAGGGCGGCGCTTTCCACATCAAGATTACAGTTCCGGAAGGTGCTGAGAAGTCCAAGTGGGACCTTCAGTTCAGACACCGTAACCTGAACTTCAAGGCTGGTCACGAGTATGAAGTCAGCTTTAAGGTCAAGGCTTCCAGAAACGGTATGGAACTCTGCTCCAAGATCGGTAACATTGCCGGTACCGAGGAGTATTTTGAACTGGACAGCCAGGGCGAAAATTACACGACGATCGATGGCCCGGGTTGTATGCACATGGGCCCTGATATGGGCGGTTCCTGGTCCAAGCCTGTTAAACTGACAACTGAATATCAGGAATTCAGCGGCACATTCAAGCCGACCAAGACTCTCGAGGCTGCTGAGTGGGCATTCCACTATGCAAAGGACAGCAACGGCTACGGCGGTAATGCAGAGGAAGGCGATGAGCTGTGGTTCGATGATATGTCGATCGTCTGCAAGACCTGCAGCGATTGCGATGCTGATCCGAATAACCACTATGGCGCAATCAGCCGTGACTACAGCGGTCTGGAGAACAACTACATCTCCGTCAACCAGCTCGGTTACTTCCCTGAAGTAAAGAAGATCGCGGTTCTCGGCGACAACGCCGGCGACGTTTTCTTCGGCGCTTCTGCACTCAAGCTCTCCGGCACATATACCTGGGAACTCGTTGATGCAAAGGGCGGCACAGTTGTTGCAACAGGCGAGACCACTTCTCCGAAGTTTGATCAGGATTCTGCCGATAACGTCTGCAAGATCGACTTCTCCGATTACAAGACTCCGGGTACCTACTATCTCCGTATTAAGGGACAGGATTGGCGTTCCTTCGAGTTCAAGATCGGCGATGACATCTACACCGAAAAAGGTCACGATATGCTGACCAACTCCATCAACTACTTCTATCAGAACCGTTCCGGTACTGAGATCGAGAGCGCTTATATCAGTTCTCGTACAGATCAGAAGGCTCTGGCTCACCCGGCAGGTCACGAAAAGGATACTGCTTCCATTCAGGATGCATGGGTTCCGGAGTACAGCTCCAAGGAAGATGCAACCAGCACCCATAAGTGCGGTACACTGACCGCGAACAAGGGCTGGTACGATGCCGGTGACCACGGTAAGTACGTTGTTAACGGCGGTATCGCTGTCTGGACACTCCAGAATATGTATGAGAGAGCTACATTTGCTGACGAGACCACCAAGAAGTTTGCTGACGGCTCCGGCACAGTTCTCGTTCCGGAAAACAAAAACGACGTTCCGGATATCCTTGACGAGTGCAAGTGGGAACTTGACTTCATCGAGGCTATGAAGGTCACCTCCAGCGACTCTGCATGGGGCAAGTACGAAGGTCTGTACTACCACAAGCTGCACGACCACAAGTGGACCGGTCTGGCTACAAAGCCGTGGGACTACGAAGGTCCGACCAAGGAAGGTGGTTGGGATACTACTCGTATCGTAAAGCCGCCTACATTCGCCGCTACCCTGAACTTCGCAGCTTGCGCAGCGCAGGCAGCAAGACTCTGGGAGCCGTATGATAAGACTCAGGCTGAGACCTACCTGAAGGAAGCAAAGGATGCTTTCGCTGCTGTCAAGAAGTACTACTATGAGGCTGATCTCTCTACCAAGACACATCCGGATCTTAAATGTGACTGCCCGGCTGAGGAGATCAATGAAAAGTCTCTGTACGCTCCGATGTGGCAGGCAAAGGGCGGCGGACCTTACGGCGATAACGAGGTTCGTGACGATATTTACTGGGCAGCCTGCGAGCTGTTCACTTCCTGCTCCACTATGGGCGATAAGGATGCCGATACCTATATGTCCGAAATGAAGGAATATGATAAGGCATTCGAAGTTACAACCAGAATTACCGGTGGTGAGAACGCTTCCGGCGAAGGTTCCTACACCACATTCAACTGGGGCAACACCGGTTCCGCAGGTTCTCTGACTCTGGCTCTCCATAAGGATCTGCTTTCTGATGATCAGAAGTCTACTCTCGAAAAGTCCATTCTGACTGCTGCTGACAGCTACATCTCAACCGAGGAGAAGCAGGGCTACGGTATTCCGTATCTCTATGACGGCCCCGGCTACAACGATCCGAACAACCTCGATCCGAGCATCATCATCAAGGGTTATGAGTGGGGCTCCAACTCCATGGTTATCAATAACCTGATGGTTATGGCTTATGCTTACGACCAGACCGGCGATATCAACTATCTGAGCGGCGTTACACAGGGTATGGACTACCTGCTCGGTACCAACCCGCTGTCCTTCTCGTTCATTACCGGTTACGGTTCTTACCACGAGAAGAACCCGCACCACAGATATTGGTCTCATGAGCTGGATAAGGAACTTCCGGAAGCTCCGGACGGCATCCTCTCCGGCGGCCCGAATGCAGGTCTTCAGGATCCGTATGTCCGTGCGCTCGCATTCGTTCCGGGCGATGCAGATAACCCGTCTCAGAGATGCTTCGTAGACTCCATCGAGGCATGGTCTACCAACGAGGTTACCATTAACTGGAATGCTCCGCTTGCATGGATCACTGAGTTCCTCCAGAGCAAGGATGTTGAGTATACATTCGCGGGCGGCAAAACTCCTACTCCCGGTACAACCACCACCAAGAAGGATGAGCCGGGTACTACCACCACCACTGCAAAAGGTGATGACGGTGACACAGACTGGGGTAATGTCAACTGCTCTACCGGCAGCACTCCCGAAGCTCGCGTGGACGTTTCCGATGCTGTTCTCCTTGCTCGCCTTATCGCTGAAGATGCTGACGCGAAGGTTACTGACCAGGGTATGAAGAACGCTGACGTAAACGCAAGCGGCGCTCCGGATTCCGAAGATATCGTTATGATCCTCAAGTTTATTGCGAAGATCATTCCGTATTCTGATCTCGGTAAATAATCTGCTCTGATTTCAGTTGAACTGAATCAATGTAAAACTTTGGGCACGTCAAATTGGCGTGCCCTTTGTTTTTTTATGCGGTTGTATTTGAACAAGTTGTTTCGGATATTGTTCCTGTAGATGATGTTGACTGTGTGGTTGTATCCGTTTGCATACCGGTCGTTTCGCATTCACTTTGGATGACTGTGAAATTGCTGAACGTCAGCTTGATCGGCTGTGCAGGCAGATCGAACGTCAGCGGCTCGCCTGATGCTGAGAATGTGATCGTGTAGCTGCCGCCGGAACATTGCCCCTGATAACACCAGTTTCCGTCCTGCTGCTGCGTACAGGGGAGTGATTCTGCCGCATCGGCTGCATCAAATGCTTCTGTCACAATTCCGAGCATATTCTTTGCAGGCAGCGCCGATTTCGGTACAGTGAATGCAAGTCCTTTGTAGCTTGCGCTGACCGCATCGCCGTCAAAGGTGAGGATCACGCCGGAAAGCGTTGCCGGTTCAGAAAATGCGGCATCCCAGAGCGTATCTCCCATGCGCGTCAGGTGCAGCGCGGCACTCTGCCCGTCACCGTATTCCAGCAGGGCATCCGCTTCATAGCTTTCTGCGCGAATCGGCTGAAATGCTGCATCCGGTTTCGACATTTCACAACCTTGCAGCAAAAATGACGCAGATACGCATAAAACAAGGGCGTTTCTCATCAAATCAAAATGTTTCATTCAGAAGCCTCCAAAATAGATTTGCTTTTGACGACATTTGATTTTCTGAGGAATGCCCTCTGTCTTTATTCTTCAAATTCTCCGAACAAAACCGGCAGCTGATGGAGCATATCACTTGGCAGCATCGCACGTTTGGAGAATTCTGCCGCTGCACAGTCACCGGCAAGCCCGTGCAGATATACGCCGATCTGTGCGGCGTGTTCAGGCTCGATCTGCTGTGCGGCAAGTCCTGCGATCATGCCGGCGAGAATATCACCGCTTCCGCCCTTGCTCATGCCGGAATTGCCGTTTGTGTTGATGCTCGCATGGTCGGATACCGCAACGATCGTTCCGGCGCCTTTCAGCACAACGACCGTGTTCGGCAGACGTGCTGCGAGCCGTTTTGCCGCCGTGATGCGGTCTTTCTGAACATCCGCAACGGTGCAGTGCAGCAGATGCGCCATTTCTCCGGGATGCGGTGTCAATACGACCTTACTTTTCGCTCTCCGTAATATATCTATGCCGGATGCTACCGCATTTAGACCGTCTGCATCCAAAATGATCGGACATTCGATTTGCGGGATCAGCGCCCGTACTGTACTGCGTACTTCTTCCGACTGTCCCAATCCGCAGCCGATCAGAACACAGCTCGCGTTTTTTGCGGCTCTGAGTATATCCGGAATCGCATTTTGTGTCAGCATTCCGTTTGCATCGGTTGCCAGCGGCTGGATCGTCGCTTCCGGTGAATGCATCATCAGCATCCGGCATACTTCCGGATCGGATGCGAGTGTGCAAAGTCCGACACCGCAGCGGAGTGCCGCTTGTGTGGAAAGCAGGGCTGCACCCGGCATCGTGCGGGAACCGGTCACACAGAACAGTTTGCCGAACATTCCCTTATACCCGTTCTGCGGCCGTGCCGGAAGCACGGAACGGACGGTCTCTCCGTCAATATGCGTGATCGGATAGGTCAATTCGTCAAAGGCGCTGTCCGGCAGACCAATGTCAACCAGCAGGATCGCGCCGCAATGTTCGGAAAGCGGTGTGATGAACAGTCCGGTTTTCGCCGCACCGAATGTCACGGTGATATGACAGTGCGGTGTGCCGGGCGATACGGTACCGATCAGCGCAGAGCCGCCGCTCGGGATATCGACTGCAATGATCTGTTTATCCGGAGTATCTGCGGCTGCAAATAATTCCTGTATCTGCGGACTGAGATCGCCGCGAAAGCCGATACCGAAAATTCCGTCCACGATCAGGCTGTGCGATTTGATCGCTTCCAGTATCTCTGCGTGGTCATTTAGTTCGGTGACACCCTTCATTGCCTTGTATTTCGCATAGGCAGTACGTGTTTTCGGGACACCGGATGTCAGACAGACCGTTACTTCAAACTGGTTTGCGAGATGCGCCGCGGCTACAAAGCAGTCACCGGCATTGTTGCCTGTTCCGCAAAGAAACAGGATCCGCTGCTGATTGCTTTCAGCGGCGATGTGTGCAAGATGTGCGGCAAGTCCGGCTCCGGCACGGTTCATCATCATTTCATAGGTGATACCGGACTGGTTTGCCAGATCTTCGAGCTTCATCATTTCAAGCGGTGTAACCAGACGCATACTATCCCTCTTTTCTGTATTCGATAACAGTGATTCGTGATAAAATTATTCTTTTTCTGACGCTTCCCAGCGGAAACCGATCGTACGCGGAAGATGCTTGACCAGATAAAGCAGAATATCATCATTCGGTGTCCAGACCAATCTGGTCTGACCGTAATCCGGATGGTCGAAATCTGCGAAGAATGCGGATTGATCCTGCGCGGAGCAGGCAAGGATCTTTGTGGCGGAATCGGAAATGTGTTCTGCTTCCTGCAATTTCCCGAATGCCGTGAATTTTTTCAGCGAGATCGTCAGCATGGGCTTGCGTTTGCTTTGCGCAAGTATTTTTGTGATCTCCAGTTCATCGCCGGAGATGATATATTCATATTCCACGCTGTTTTGCACCCAGAGAAACCATGTGCCGAATGCCAGCACCGCACCGATGAGCAGGAGCAGGAATTTTCCGCTGACAAGCGAAAAGATCACTGCTGCGAGCGCCGCTGCCGCGCCGCCGATGAGTATACCGAGTTTTTTACCGTGATTGTCGAGTTTCGGGACGATCAGTTCCCGATAATCCGAACCGAGCATAGATTAGTCCTCCTTCTGTGTTTCCGCCTCCGGTGCGGATCCCGGATCATTTTTCGGCTGATCGTTACCGTTTTTCTCAGCACGTTCTCTGGCGTGCAGGGCTTTTTTGCGTGCGTACATCTGCTGATCGGCACGGTCAAAGAGTGCAACGGATGTTTCGAGCCGGTCAAATTCTGCACTGCCGAAGCTGAATGTCACATGGTACGGCAGAAAATCAAAGTCTATCGAGGAAAATTCTTTGAGCGCTCTGCTCATGACTTCCTCTGCCAGTTCCATATCGCAGTCGAAGATCACTGCAAATTCTTCTCCGCCGTAGCGGAATACATCGCCGTGAATGCCGCATATTTTCTGGAGCGTCCGTGCAAGTGTGATGAGGATGACATCGCCGCTTGCATGACCGTAGGTATCATTGACCTGCTTGAAGCTGTCGATATCCGCGATGGAGACCGTCAGCGGCAGTTCCTTCTGATTCGCTTCTGCCATTGCATCATCCAGCATCGGATAAAAGGATGCATGATTGAGCAGTCCGGTCATCAGATCACGGTTCAGGCGCGAACGGATCTCGGTGATATCATCAAATGTCAGCAGTTTGCCGTGCTGACCTTCGCCGTTTGTCCATTCAGTGATCTTGCGCTGATAGGTTGCCGTTCCGACCTGAATCGTTGCAAATTCCTCGGAGCAGAGCTGCTTCAAGTCGAACCGATGTGATATAACAAGCTGCATTCCGAGGGACGGAACGATCTGTGTTGCTTTGCGGTTGGCGTAGACGAGACGGTATTCATTGTCGAGGAATACAAGGCCTGTAGCCATATTTTGCAGCATTTCCTCTTTGTTGAGCAGACCAAAACGCAGGATCGAAAACGTGACAAGCAGTGCGGCGATCATGATACCGATCACGGTGATATCATAGCCGTTTGACCAGCCTGCCCAATAGAGCAGGAGCGCGAGAAACGGGATGACACAGGCAAGCAGCAGCACCGTATTGTTCCGCTTTTCTCGCCTTCGGAGCGATGCCCGCTGATACAGGCAGAAACTGATATATATCATCGAGAGAACGGTGTTATATGCAGAATAGACATAATAACAAGGGCCGGGGACAATTTGCAGAAGTCCGTTCGCTCCCAGTGTCAGTTCCTCATAAAAGAGGTGATTGCTTTCGTATGTAAAGACCAGATAGAGCGTGATCAGCGGTATCAAAAAGAGCAGATACTGCCATAGCTTGCCGAATTTGGCTTCGTAATACCGGAGGGAGAGCATCAGCATAAGCGGACTGATGAACGTCCTGCCGACGTAGCCGAATTTGACGGCATCCACCTTCGCGGCAAAGCCCGGCTGATTCAGCTCGACATAGTACGAAAGCATAATCAGAATGGAGCAGAACAGTCCGAGGATCGCAAATTCACGCAAAGAGGTATCATGCTGATCTGTCAGAATCATGATGACAGATGCACCGGTTATTGCAAGTCCGAAAATCAGGATGCCGGATATGATCACACCTGTCATATATGCTCACTCCTTTTCTATGGATTTCACATAGTTTCTTATTGCAATTTGTTATAAATTACATACAATTATTCATGTACATCATATACATCTATTATCTATATCATATCACAATCGGGCTGAAAAGTCAACGAAATCCTGTGAAAAGAAGCAAAATACTTTATAAACATTCTGTGAATGAACTGAGATCTGCATGACAGAATGATTGTGACAATCGGTCATAGATCGGCGATATTAGTTACTTGCAATCTGAGAATCCTTCCGGTATAATCAGAATAGAAATATATCGCAATATTATGGGAAATCAGGGGGAATTATGATGAATAAAAAATGGATCGCGGGGCTTTGCTCCGCCATGATGCTGATAAGCAGTGCGGCGATCCTGCCGGATGGTTTCACTGCACCGGCGAATCTGATCACGGTCTCTGCTGCCGAGGAAGACTATCCGTGGTCAACCTATCTGAAAAAGGACGCAAGCTGGTTCGCCGGCAGTGAGGCGATCAAAATTGCGGATGAGTGCATTCAGTATCAGGTCGCAGGGGAAGGCGGCTGGCAGAAGGGCATGACAACTGCTCATACCGGTGACTGGGCGCATTCTACGATCGACAATGATGCCACAACTTCACAGATCCGCTTTCTGATGCGTACCTATCAGCAGACAAAACAGCAGAAGTATCTGGACTGTGCAATGCGCGGCGTGGACTGCCTGTTCAAAATGCAGTACAATAACGGCGGCTGGATGCAGTGCCTGAATACGTCCGGTACGTATCATGCACATATCACGCTGAATGACGGTGCGTATATCCATGTTTTGCAGATCATGAAGGATATGAGCAGCAAATCAGGCGACTTTGCCGCGGTCAGCGACAGCTATGCCCAGAAAGCACAGGCTTCGCTCGAAAAGGGCATTCAATGCCTGCTCGATATGCAGATCGCCGGCGGCGCATGGTGTCAGCAGCACGATGAAAATACGCTGAAACCGACCTCGGCGCGTGCCTATGAACTTCCCTCGAACTGTACGAGTGAGAGCGCAGGCGTGATCACATTCCTCTATCAGTATGCAAAGGAAAATCCCGAACGTACCGATATTCGTACAGCGGTCAACACGGCGATCGAATGGTTCAAGAAGGTTACGCTCACCGGTATTGAATTCGTTAAATCCGGCGACGATAAGATCGTCCGTGAAAATCCGAACGCATCGCCGCTCTGGGCAAGATTCTATGAGCTTGGTACGGACAGACCGCTGTTCTCCGACCGCGACAGCTCCGTTCATTATAATGTCATGGAAATTTCGCAGGAGCGCAGGACCGGCTATTCATGGTACGGCAACTGGGGCAAAAATGTTGTGTCCCTTGCACCGCTTTCAACAGACGGTTCGCCCGAACAGCCGGAGCAGCCCGCAGAGAAGCCGGAATATTCCGGCAGCCTGATCTCGAAGCTCGTTGTCAATGACACCGATCACGGCGGAAACTGGAGCATCGAACCGAATTTCGGTGTCGGCAGCAGGATCTTCGGCGACCGCGAATATACGGTTTCAGGCGATGAAAACAGTGTCGGTTCAGGCGGAGAACAGATCCGTACGGCTTGTGATTCCAAAAAGTATTCCGGCGATCTTGCATCGCTGACCGCTGCGGAAGATATGACGCTGAATATTTATATTGATGTTCGCGTGATCGAGGGACTTTCGCAGGAGCAGCTCAGTGCAAGCTGGCTCAAGGACTATACCCGTATGCGGACACAGGTTTTCAGCTCGAACGGCGAGGAATTCACCGTTTTTGTCCGCGATGTGAAAAAAGGCGAGAATGTGACGCTCGGCAGCAACTTTACCTCACAGAACTGCGTGAACTATTTTGCAGCAGCTTTTGCAAAGCCGGCGGAGACTGCAACGACCGCAACCACAACAACCGCAACGACAACGACTGAAACCACAACAACCGAAACCACAACAACTCAAACTGCAACCGATACGACAGTGAACGTCACAACGGCTGCTGATGACGGCGCAAAGGACGCTTTGCGCGGCGATGTCAACTGCGACCGGAATATTGATGTTTCGGATGCAGTGCTGCTTGCCCGTCTGATCGCAGAAGATCCCGGTGCTGCGGTGACGGAACAGGGTATGATAAATGCCGACTGTGACGGTGAAAACGGCATCAGCAGCAGCGATGTGATCGGGATATTGAAATATGTTGCAAAAATCATCACGGAGTTTCCGGCGTGATTTGTGCGAAGTGCTAAAAATCAGTGCGCGAACTTGACTTTCGGGGCGAAATCATGTAAAATATACAAGGATTGCAAGCGGAACTCCGGTTCTCACCGTCAGCAAATGCAAAACGGTAATCTGATTCATGATGAAACAGCCTGAAAGGCTTGATATGTCCATGAGCAGAGAGAGCAGCGGTCAGTCCGTCCTGCACTCTCTGTTTTGTTTTTTGAAGTGTTTTGAAGGAGGTGCTTGGCAATTAGCAAGCAGGAACTGCAAATCAATGAGGAGATCCGTGACCGTGAGGTTCTCGTGATCGACGCGGACGGCGAGAAAAAAGGTGTGATGTCTGCAAAGGATGCACAGAAACTCGCATACGATCAGAATCTCGATCTGGTCAAGATCGCGCCGCAGGCGACACCGCCTGTCTGCCGTGTGATGGATTACGGCAAGTATTGCTTTGAACAGCAGAAGCGCGAGAAGGAAGCACGGAAGAATCAGCGCGTCGTGGAGATCAAGGAGATCCGGATGTTCTCCGCTATTGATACGCATGACTTTGAAACCAAGGTCGCTCAGGGCAAGAAGTTTTTGCAGGGCGGCGATAAGGTAAAGGTTTCGGTGCGGTTCCGGAAGCGTGCCATTGCACATCCGCATCTGGGCGAGGAACTGCTCGACCGCTACCGCGATGAGGTCGGTGATGTCGCTGTCGTCGATAAGCCGCCGAAAATGGAGGGCAGAGCGATCGTCATGTTCATGTCCCCGAAGCAGAATAAACCGGAAAAGCCTGAGAAGCCTGCAAAAAAGCAGAAGCCGCAGGAGACTCCGGCGGAAGCTGCTGCTGATAAGGCAGAGGAAGCATAAAACAAAGGATATGCAGCGTCTGTGATCGGCAATGAGTGCATTGCCTGACGTTATCATATACAACGAAATTACAAGGAGGACGAATCCATGGCAGCCGTTAAGGTTAAGAAGATTAAGGTTAAGACTCACTCCGGTGCAAAGAAGCGTTTTCAGGTCACCGGCAGCGGAAAGGTCAAGTTCCAGCACGCTTACAAGCGTCATCGCCTCGTATCGAAGGATAAGAAGGTTAAGCGTATCGCAAGAAATGCAGGCGTCGCAAGCATGGCAAATGCATCCACGATCCGCGAGATGGTTCCTTACAAGTAATCGGGACCTTGTACTGAAACTGAACTGATTGCCGCGTATCTGCGGCGGACTATTGATTACGGAGGTAAAACGAAATGGCTCGTATTAAGGGCGCAATGATGACGCGCAAGAGAAGAAATAAGGTCCTGAAGCTCGCAAAGGGCTACTGGGGCAGCAAATCCAAGCACTTCAAGATGGCAAAGCAGGCCGTCATGAAGTCCGGTCAGTATGCTTATATCGGCAGAAAGCAGAACAAGAGATTCTTCCGCAGACTGTGGATCACCCGTATCTCTGCTGCCTGCAAGCTCAACGGCATGAACTATTCTACGTTCATGAACGGCTGCAATAAGGCTGGTATCACCCTGAACCGTAAGATGCTCTCCGAGATTGCGATTCACGATCCTGCCGGCTTCACCGCGATCGTCGAAAAGGCAAAAGCTGCTCTGTAATGCATGATATCAAACACGCTCTCTCGGAATCGTCAGAGCGTGTTTGTGTTTGTTATGAGATTTCGGAAAGGAGCGCTGAATGATGCCGCAGAATGCCGATGTTTTGCAGGCAGGCAGCGGAAATAAGACCGTAAAACTGTTTGCAAATCTGAATCGAAGCCGCACGTTTCGTGAGAAGAATCGTGCTTTTGCTATGGAAGGCTGCCGCCTGATCTTAGATGCCGTGCAGTCCGGCGTGAAGCTGCGTGCGCTGCTCTGGACCGAAAAGGCTATGACACAGTACCGTTCGGATTTTGCAGAGGATCAGCTCCCTGCGCAGACGCTCCTGATCTCGGATGCGCTTGCGAAGGAGATCGCTGATACCGAAACGGCACAGGGCATTTTTGCCATTGCCGAAATGCTGCCCGAAACCGCCCCGCTCCCTGTGAACGGCAGCCGGAATATGCTGCTGCACTGCGTGCAGGATCCCTCGAATCTCGGCGCGATCCTGCGAACAGCTGAGGCGCTCGGCACGGACGGCCTGTATCTCTTTCAGTGCTGCGATCTCTATAATCCCAAAACGATTCGCAGCAGCATGGGCGCACTGTTCCGTCTGCCGCTGATGCGTGTGACGGATATGGATGCGTTTTTTGCCCATTGCAGCGCTGTGTCACTTCCGACCTGTGCCGCTGTTGTAGACAGAGATGCCGAATTGCTCGGCTCGTTCGATTTCTGCCGCGGTGCGGTCGTTCTGATCGGCAATGAGGGGAACGGTCTGCCGGCGGAGATCAGCGCAAAATGCAGCAGAAGGCTGACGATCCCGATGTCACCGGCTTCCAATTCGCTCAATGCTGCAATGGCTGCCGGTCTGTTCCTCTGGGAAATGGCGAAAGCCTGAGTATACTTGCGCGAAAGACGGTGAGGATATGGAAATACAGCAGAAAACCGATCCCGAAATGCTGCGGTATTGGGTATGGCTCGCACTCGTATTCGGGGCGGGAAGCTCCAGACTTCTGCATTATTTGCAGCTTGAGGATTCGCCCCGTGATGTCTATGAAGCAATGCAGCAGGGCAGATATCATTCCCTGCCTGCCGCGATCCAGAAAAGCATGACCGAGCATTCCATCGGTGAGGCGGACAGCATCGCCTATTACTGCCGCAGTCACGATATTGCTCTGCTGACGATCGACTCGGAAGCATATCCTTCGGTGCTGCGCAATATCGGGACACCGCCTGTCCTGCTGACGGCAAAGGGTAATCTTGATCTGCTCGATCAGCCTATGAGCCTTGCCGTTGTCGGTACGCGACACCCTTCGCCTTATTCCGAACGTGTGACGCAGTATATTGTCGGGGAGCTGAGCCGCAGAGGATTTGTAATTGTCAGCGGCTTTGCAAAGGGCATCGACGGCATCGCGCATACCGCTGCGCTCGATAACGGCGGTGCGACAGTCGCCGTGCTGGGCTGCGGCATCAATGTGAATTATCCGCGTGAGCATCAGGTGCTTCGTGAACGGATGCTCTCCGGCGGAAACGGACTGCTCGTTTCTGAATATCTGCCCGGAACACAGCCTTTTCCGGCGAATTTTCCGCGCAGAAACCGCATCCTCAGCGGACTGTGTCCGGCAACTGCCGTTATGGAAGCGGCAGAGCGCAGCGGTTCGCTCAGTACCGCGCAATTCGCTGCCGATCAGGGACGCACACTCTACTGCGTGCCGCCGGCGGATATTTTCGATCCGCGCTATCGCGGCGCGGTCTCGCTTTTGCGTGACGGTGCATATCCGCTGATGAGCTATGAGGATGTGCTTCAGTCACTATACAGCCGGTATCCGCAGTATATGCGGCAGCCGGATGATATCCGCGATTCGGAACGGCTGGTATATGCAGAATCGCTGCTTTCCGATCAGCCGGTACGCCGTGTTTCCTCTGAGAAGCACGCTCCGGAACCGGATACGGATACAACTGCACAGACAGTTCGGCAGACGGATGAGAGACCGCTGCCCGACAGCGAAACCGGCTGCCTGATCGTGCAGTATTTGCGTGAATGCGGCGATACCTATGCCGATGATATCGCGGCAGCACTGGACCTTGACCTTTCAACTCTGCTCAGTGAGCTGACCTTGCTTGAGCTTGACGGCTTCGTGGAAACGCTGTTCGGCAAGCATTACAGAGCGATCTGATCTGCGCAGTTATTTTTCAATCGGGCGGTACGCCGCAGGGAAGGATTAGAATCATGTCAGAACTTGTGATCGTTGAGTCGCCTGCCAAGGCGAAAACAATTCAGAAATATCTCGGAACCGGCTTTGAGGTCGTTGCATCTATGGGACACGTCCGCGATCTGCCGAAGTCGAAGCTCAGCGTGGATATTGACCACGATTTCGAGCCGACTTATATTGAGATGAAGGGCAAAGAGGATGTTATCAAAGATCTGAAATCGCGTGCGAAAAAAAGCTCGCGTGTCTGGCTCGCAACGGACCCGGACCGCGAAGGTGAAGCGATCTCATGGCATCTGGCACAGCTTCTCGGTCTCGATATCGAGCAGAATAACCGTGTCGAATTCAATGAGATCACCAAAACAGGCGTGCAGACGGGTATGTCCAATCCGCATAAGATCGATCTTGACCTTGTCAATGCACAGCAGGCACGCCGCATCCTTGACCGTATCGTCGGCTATCAGCTCAGCCCGTTCCTCTGGCGCAAAATTCGCAGAGGCCTTTCCGCCGGCAGAGTGCAGTCGGTTGCGGTGCGTCTGGTCGTGGACAGGGAAAATGAGATCCGCGTTTTTCAGCCGCGTGAATACTGGTCGATCGACGCAAAGCTGACTGCGAAATCTTCGCGGAAAGCGTTTGCGGCACATCTTGCTGAGGTGGACGGCAAAAAAGCTGAGCTTGCATCCGGCGCAGATGCAGATAATATCCTCAAAAAGCTCGAAGGTGCGGATTTTATCGTGAAATCCGTGAAAAAGCGCGTGACAACCAGACAGCCTGCTCCGCCTTTTATTACCTCTACGCTTCAGCAGGAAGCCTCGCGCCGTATGGGATTTCAGGCGCGCCGTACCATGAAAGCCGCTCAGGAACTGTATGAAGGTGTGGAAATTCCGCAGCTCGGCGCAGTCGGTCTGATCACCTATATGCGTACCGACAGCCTGCGTATTTCCGATGAGGCAAAGGCCGCCGCGGCAGATTATATCCGCGATGCCTACGGCAAGCAGTATCTGCCGGCTTCTCCGCGTACTTTCAAGACAAAAAAAGGCGCACAGGATGCGCATGAAGCGATCCGTCCCTCTATGCCGAATCTGACACCCGATCAGGTCAAGGACAGCCTGACTGTCGATCAATATAAACTCTATAAGCTGATCTGGGAGCGCTTTATCGCAAGCCAGATGGCAAATTGTCAGCTCGATACCGTTTCGGCTGAGATCACTGCAAATGACTGCCTGTTCCGCGCTTCCGGCTACAGCGTCAAATTTGACGGCTTTACAAAGCTCTATGAGGAAGCAAAGGACGGTGCGCAGAATGATGAGGATAACAAGGAACTGCCGCCGCTGACTGAGGGCGATCTGCTCAAACTCAAGGCACTTGACGGCAATCAGCATTTCACACAGCCGCCTTCCCGTTATACCGAAGCAACACTCATCAAGGCACTTGAAGAAAACGGCATCGGCAGACCGAGTACCTACGCCGCAACCGTCGGCACGATCCTTTCGAGAATGTATGTCGAACGTGACGGCAAGCAGCTCAAACCGACTTCTCTCGGTGAGGTCACAACAGAACTGATGAAAGATCAGTTCAAGCAGATCGTCGATGTCAAGTTTACCGCTGAAATGGAATCCGATCTCGACGGCGTGGAGCAGGGACAGACCGACTGGGTGGAATCCCTGCGGAAATTCTACGATAATTTCGAGAAAACACTCGAAAAGGCAGAGGTCGCAATGGACGGAAAGCGTCTGCGCGTACCGGATGAGGAAACCGATGAGGTCTGCGATGTCTGCGGCAAGCCGATGGTCATTAAGATCGGCAGATTCGGCAAATTCCTTGCCTGCTCCGGTTTTCCGGACTGCCGCAATACCAAGAAGATCGTGACACCGACAAAGGGCTTCTGTCCGCTTTGCGGCAAAAAGATCATTCTCAAGAAATCCAAGAAGGGACGCAGTTTCTATGGCTGCGAGGGCTATCCGGACTGCAACTTCATGACATGGAGCACACCGGTCGAGGATCGCTGCCCGAAATGTAAAAATACGCTGTTCAAAAAAGGCGGCAGAGCCGGCAAACTCATTTGTGAAAAGCCGGACTGCGGCTATGAAAGACCGCTGTGAGCGCGGTCACGGTCGTTGGGGCAGGAATGGCAGGCTGTGAGGCTGCATGGGCGGTCGCACAGGCAGGCATTCCGGTCACGCTTTACGAAATGAAGCCGCAGAAATTTTCTCCGGCACATCATTCTCCGGATTTCGCGGAACTCGTCTGCTCCAATTCGCTCAAAGCTGCACGGATCGATTCCGCTGCCGGTCTGCTCAAAGAGGAAATGCGGCGGCTCGGTTCGCTGCTCGTTCCGTGTGCAGAAGAATGTGCCGTTGAAGCGGGCGGTGCGCTCGCTGTTGACAGAGACCGCTTTTCTGCGCTCGTGACGGAGAAGATCCGTTCACATCCGAATATTTCCGTTGTCAATCAGGAAATTTCGGCGATCCCTGAGGGTGATGTCATCATCGCAACAGGTCCGCTGACTTCGGATGTACTGCATGGACCGATCGCGGCGCTGACCGGAAAATCACTTTATTTCTATGATGCGGCTGCACCGATCGTGACCGGTGAAAGCGTGTCAATGGAGAAAGCATTTTATGCCTCACGCTACGGAAAGGGGACTGCCGATTATCTGAACTGTCCCATGACAAAAGAGGAATATCTTGCGTTTTATGATGCGCTGGTTCATGCGGAATCGGCGCAGCTCCATGAATTTGAACAGGATGCCCTGCGTGTTTATGAGGGATGTATGCCTGTTGAAGTGCTTGCAAAACGCGGCGAGGATGCGATCCGTTACGGCATGATGAAGCCGGTCGGGCTGACCGATCCGCATACGGGAAAGCGTCCGTATGCCGTTGTGCAGCTCCGCAAGGAGAACCGCGAGGGTACACTCTGGAATCTGGTCGGATTTCAGACAAATCTCAAATGGGGCGAACAAAAACGCGTATTTTCAATGATTCCGGGACTGGAAAATGCGGAGTTCGTGCGCTACGGCGTGATGCACCGCAACAGTTTTCTCGATTCCCCGAAGCTGCTTGACAAAACATACGCGCTCCGCACTGCGCCGCGTATCCGCTTCGCAGGACAGATGACCGGCGTGGAAGGCTATATGGAATCCGCAGGCAGCGGCATTCTGGCAGGTTTGAACACGGTCCGTGCGCTCCGGAATGAAGCACCGCTTATCCTGCCGCCGGAAACGATGCTCGGTGCGCTGACTGCGTATATCACTGATCCTTATCAGGAGAATTTGCAGCCGATGGGCGCGAATATGGGCATCCTGCCGATGCTTGATGCAAAATTCCGCGGCAAGGACGGCAAACAGCGGAAATATCAGGCGTATGCCGACAGAGCGCTTGCGGCGCTCGATCAGTATATGCAGAATACATGACCGGTTCATGGTTCAATGGTTCACTGACAACAGAAAGGAGACGCTGATGCGTATTATTCTGGATGCAATGGGCGGCGACAATGCGCCGCTGAGTCCGCTTGAGGGCGCTGCAAGAGCAGTCAAAGAGCTTGGGATCGAGGTCGTTCTCAGCGGCAATGAGAATCAGCTCCGCGCACTCGCGAAAGAACACGGCATCGCACTGAACGGCATTTCGTTTCTTCATACAGAGGATGTGATCACGATGGAAGATCAGCCGACCGAAGTTGTGAAATCCAAGAAAAATTGTTCAATGGCGGTCGGCTTACAGGCACTCGCAGACGGAAACGGCGATGCATTCGTTTCTGCCGGCAATTCCGGTGCGCTGCTTGTCGGTGCGACGATGATCCCGCGCCGGATCAAGGGCATCAAGCGTGCTGCTATGGCGCCCCTGCTCCCGACGGCTTCCGGTCACGCGATCCTGATGGACGGCGGCGCGAATGTCGAATGCAGACCGGAAATGCTCGAACAGTTCGGCATCATGGGCAGTATTTATATGGAAAAAGTCATGCAGATCACAAATCCGAGAGTTGCAGTCATCAATAACGGCGCGGAAGCCTGCAAGGGCAGAGAACTCGAACAGGCTGCCTATCAGCTCCTCGAAAAAGGTGACCTCAATTTTCAGGGCAATATCGAGGCAAGAGATATCCCTTCCGGTACTGCCGATGTGCTTGTGACGGACGGTTTCACCGGAAATATTGTTCTGAAGCTCTATGAAGGACTCGGCAAATTCTTTGCCGGAAAAATGAAAGAGATGTTCTCCGGTGCCGGAAAGATCGGTGCGCTCTTTATGATGGACAAGATCAACAGCTTCAAGGATTCATTCGATTATAAAAAAGTCGGCGGCGCTGTGCTGCTCGGCATCAATAAGCCAGTGATCAAGGCACACGGCAGCTCGGACGGAGAAGCGTTTTTCCATGCGCTTCGGCAGGCAAAGAGCTGCGTGGACGGCAAGATCTGCGAGACGATCATCGCGGCACTTGCGGCGCGAAAGGAAAATGCGGCATCGGAAGATGCCTGACCGCGCCGCACTCCATATATACAGAATTATCAGCAGGGGGGTCAGGATATGAAAGTTCTGCCACAGTCGGGGCTGGAGGAAAGAATCGGCTACCGCTTCAAAAATCAGGATCTGCTGACAGAGGCTCTCTGTCATTCTTCATACGCCAACGAAAAACGCGGTGCGCTGCACTGCAATGAGCGCCTTGAATTTCTCGGTGACAGCGTGCTTTCGATCGTTGTATCGAATCATCTGTTCCGGAATTGTACGGAACTGCCGGAGGGCGAACTGACCAAGATCCGTGCTTCGCTCGTCTGCGAAAAATCGCTCTTTGAATGGGCAAAGATCATCGGGCTGGGCGACTATCTTCTGCTCGGTCACGGCGAAGATCAGTCCGGCGGAAGAACCCGTCCCTCGATCCTCTCCGATGCATTTGAAGCAGTCATTGCGGCAATGTTTCTGGACGGCGGCATGGATGCCGTGACGCCCTATATTTTGCAGTTTCTGCCGGAGCATTTTGACCGTCCCTCTGAGGCGTTCCATGATTACAAGACCGCCTTGCAGGAGGTCATTCAGCAGAATCCCGAAGAACACGTTGAATATGTGCTTGTCGGTGAGGAAGGCCCTGACCATGCGAAACAGTTCCGCATGGAAGTCCGGCTCAATTCCAATGTGATCGGCAGAGGTACAGGCAGATCGAAGAAGATCGCAGAGCAGATGGCTGCAAAGGAAGCGCTGATGCTCATGGGTGAAAAGGTTTGAACCGCTGAAGAATAGACCGTACACAGCGATATCTGCTGATGTGACTGGAGAATGCGAAAAATATGTATTTGAAATCATTGGAGCTGCAAGGCTTCAAATCGTTTCCTGATAAAATTTCCCTGACCTTTGACGAAGGTCTGACGGCAGTTGTCGGTCCGAACGGCAGCGGCAAGAGTAATATCGGTGATGCGGTGCGATGGGTGCTTGGTGAGCAATCGACCAAGGAACTGCGCGGAAAAAGCATGGAGGATGTTATTTTCTCCGGTACGAAAACGCGCAAGCAGATGGGCTTTGCCGCCGTTACGCTGACCATTGACAACAGCGATCACCGCCTTTCTGAGCCGGAAGATGAAGTTGCTGTCACCAGACGGCTCTACCGCAGCGGCGACAGCGAATATCTCATCAACGGCAGAAATGTCCGCCTGAAAGATGTCAATGAGCTGTTTATGGATACCGGCCTCGGCAGGGACGGCTATGCCATCATCGGACAGGGCAGAATCGCCGAGATCGTCGGCGCAAAATCCAATGAACGCCGCGATATCTTTGAGGAAGCCGCAGGCGTTTCCAAATTCCGCTACCGCAAACAGGAAGCGGAAAGGAAACTCTCGCAGGCACAGGATAATCTCGTGCGTCTGACCGATATTACCGCCGAACTCGAAAGCCGGATCGGGCCGCTGAAATCACAGGCTGAAAAAGCTGAAAAATATCTCGTGCTTGCTGCCGAACGCAAAACACTCGAAGTGTCATTCTGGGTGTATCGGCTCGGCAGACAGTCTGCACAGCTCGAAACACTCTCGGAACGCTATCTGGAACTGACTGCGGAATATGAGAATCTCCAAAGTGATCTGCAAAGAGAACAGGAAAAACTTGATCTCGCATTTCAGGATATGCAGCAGGCGACCGTTGATATCGAAAATCTGCAAAACAAGATCGTTGCATCGGAACAGGAAAATGCCGGCGTGACTGCGAATATCGCTGTCTGCAATAACGAAATTGCTCACAGCAGCGAGAAAATTGCCGAACTGGAACGCAGAAGTGCAGAACTTTCCGATTCTGACGGCGAATGGGAACGCAAACTCGCTGAGCAGGACAGATACCTCAAAACACTCGCAGATCAGCAGAATGTTCTCGAACAGGAGATCGCTGCACAGCTTCATCAGCTTGAAACGCTCGCGCAGGAGAATACCGCGCAGGGCGATGTCATCAGTCAGCAGGATGCCGCGCTCCGGAAACTCTATTTGCAGGAAAATGAGCAGCGCGTCCGTCTGGCAGGCATCGAACGTGATCTGAATGAAACAAAGGATACCATTGCACAGGCTGAGGCAGACGGTGCTTCTGTTTCCGAACGCCTGAAACAATATGCCAAAGAAGAACAAAAGCTGCAAAAGCAAATTGATGCTGCTGCGCAGAAATTTACGGAGCAGCAGAACCGCCTGAACGGTTTCCGGCAGCTTGCCGGCATCCGTGAGCAGAAATTTCAGCAGGCACAGGATGCCGTCAGCAAATGCAGCACAGAATATCAGAATGTGCAGCAGAAACAGCGCATTCTGCGTGACCTCGAACAGAATATGGAAGGCTATGCAGGCAGTGTCCGGCAGATCCTGAAAGTTGCCGGCAGCGGCAGACTCGGCGGCGTTCACGGTACGGTCGCACAGCGTATCACCGTTGAACCGCAGTATGGTACTGCCATCGAAACGGCACTCGGCGGTGCGCTGCAAAATCTCATTGTTGAAAATGAAGATACCGCAAAGCGCTGCATCCGTTATCTGAAAGAGGTCAAGGGCGGCAGAGCGACTTTTCTGCCGCTGACTACCATTCGCGGCGGCAGGCTGCATGAACAGCTGGAAGGTACGGACGGATTTGTGGCACTTGCCTGCGATCTGGTCGGTTTCGACAGCATCTATAAAAATGTGATGGAAAGTCTGCTCGGCAGGATCGCCGTTGCAGAAGATATCGACGCTGCTTCGCGTATCGCAAGACAGTTTCAGTATAAATTCCGCATCGTGACGCTGGACGGACAGGTCGTTCATGCAGGCGGTTCGTATTCGGGCGGTTCGGCGGCGCGTTCTGCCGGTGTCATCACCCGTACACATGAAATTGAAGAAACCAATGCAAAGCTGAAAGAACTCGCTGCGGAAATGGAAACCTGCAAAGCCGATGCCGCAAAACGAAAAGCGGAATGGGCAAAGCTGCTGACTGATATTGAGGGTGCGCAGGCACTCATTGCGGAATATCAGAAGGAACAGCAGGATTTGCAGCAGCAGCTTGCAGCATTGAAGATCCGTGCCGCTTCGGATGAAGCATGGCAGGAAAATGAAACGGAACAGCGTGCAAAGCTGACAGAGAAAATGTCACAGCTCGAAAATGCACGCGCAGATGCCGAAAAACAGCTTTCTGCACTGGAAACGGTTATCCATGATGCAGCTGCAAAATTGCAGGCGGATTCGGAATCGCAGACCAAGCTGCAAAGTGAACAGTCAATGCTCTCGCAGACGATCGCCGATCAGAAGATCAGACAGGCAGAGCTTGCGAAGGATATTGAATCGGAACGTCACCGCCGTATTACAATGGCGAAAAATATGGAGCAGGCTGCCGATCAGCTCGCTGAGATCGCTGACAGCATCCGGTTTGAACAGAAAAATATAGCCGCGAAACAGTCCGCGATCAAAGAACTCACGGACGGTCAGGATGCAAGACGCGCCGCGATCACCGAAATGCAGAATGAGATCGGAAAGCTGCGCCGCATCCATGAAGAAAAAGAAAAGCATACCAACGATATCCGAAAGGGTATGGACGGTCTGCGCGATGCAAAGGAAAAGCAGTCTCTCGAACGCACCCGTATCGAGGAACGCAGGGACAATGTGCAGAAGGAGATCGACGATCTCGTATTCCGGCTTCAGGATTCCTATGAACTGACACGCTCAGAGGCGGAAGAACAGGCTGAGCCGATCGAAAATGTCGGTGAAGCCGAAAAACAGCTCAGTTCCCTCAAAAACCGCATCCGTGCGCTCGGCTCGGTCAATGTTGCGGCGGTCGATGAGTACAAAGAGGTCTCCGAACGCTATGGCTTCATGACTGCGCAGATCAAAGATATCGAAACCGCTAAAACGGAACTGGAGCAGCTCATTGAACAGCTGACGGCTGATATGTGTACGATCTTTCAGGAGAGCTTCGTGAAGATCAACCAATATTTCAGTGAGATATTTGTTGAACTGTTCGGCGGCGGTTCGGCTTCGCTCGAACTGACCGATCCGGAGCATATCCTTGAATCCGGTATTGAGATCAAGGTCGCGCCGCCCGGTAAGGTCATCAAGAATCTGATCTCCCTCTCCGGCGGAGAACAGTCTTTTGTTGCTATTTGTATTTATTTTGCGATATTGAAGCTGCGTCCGGCACCGTTCTGTATCCTCGATGAGATCGACGCGGCGCTCGATGAAGTCAATGTCCGCAAATATGCGCAGTATCTCAAGCATTTCTTCGGCAAAGTACAGTTTGTTGTTGTGACGCACAGACGCTCCGCAATGGATGAAGCGAATGTCCTTTACGGCGTAACGATGCAGGAGGACGGCGTTTCCAGACTGCTGCGTCTCGATCAGAACGGTGTTGCAATTACGGAATAATGAACATGGAGTGATTACAATGGGTATTTTTCAGAAGATTCGTGACGGATTGAAGAAAACAAGAGACAGCGTCATCAAAGGTCTGCGCCGGATGCTCGGCTCATTTACCAAGATCGACGAGGATCTCTTTGAACAGCTCGAAGAAACCATGATCATGGGTGATATGGGCGCAGAAACGGCAATCCAGATCTGCGATCAGCTCCGTGATATGGTCAAGGAACGCGGCATTACCAACCCCAACGATATCATGGGACTGATTCAGGAGATCACGACCGGTATGCTCGGTGAGGATGAGGGACTGGATCTTTCAACAAAGCCTTCTGTTATTCTCGTGATCGGTGTCAACGGCGCAGGCAAGACCACTACGATCGGTAAACTCTGCCACCAGTTCAAAAACGAAGGC
Organism: Oscillospiraceae bacterium; assembly: GCA_045628085.1. Taxonomy (GTDB): domain Bacteria; phylum Bacillota; class Clostridia; order Oscillospirales; family Ruminococcaceae; genus Firm-04. The sequence continues at coordinate 26,476 of JAZQOZ010000221.1, forward strand.
AGGCGCGTTCTGGTCGCGGCGGCGGATACTTTCCGCGCGGCAGCGATCGACCAGCTTCAGGTCTGGACTGACCGTTCCGAAACGGAGCTTGTGCGCCATGCCGAGGGCAGTGATCCGGCGGCTGTCGTTTTTGATGCGATCACGGCGGCAAAAGCACGCGGCTGTGATGTTGTGATCTGCGATACCGCAGGCAGACTGCATAACAAGAAGAATCTCATGCAGGAGCTTGCAAAGATCAACCGTATCATTGACCGTGAGGCGGAGGGCTGCGCGAAAGAATGTCTGCTCGTTCTTGATGCAACGACCGGTCAGAATGCGGTCAATCAGGCAAGACTTTTTCAGGAGGTCGCGCCTATTACCGGCATTGTTCTGACTAAGCTCGACGGTACGGCAAAGGGCGGCATCGTGATCTCCATTAAGAATGAACTCGGTATTCCGGTCAAGCTGATCGGTGTCGGTGAGGGCATTGACGATTTACAGCCGTTTGAGGCGCACAGCTTTATTGATGCACTCTTTGAACGTGACAGTGATATTGCAGATGATGCTGAGAAAAACGATGCTTCGGATACCGATGATGCATTTGAATATGATGAAGAATCTGCGGATGAACTGACTGAGGAAACGATCGAAGAAACGGCAGATGACTTTGCCGATACAGCGGAAGAAGTCACTGAAGATGCTGCTGATACGGCGGAAGAAGTCACGGAGGATGCTGTTGATACGGCGGAAGAAGTGACCGGGGATGCTGTTGATACGGCGGAAGAAGTGACCGAGGATGCTGTTGAAACGGTGGAAGATGTCACTGCGGATGCTGTTGAAACGGTTGAAGAAGAATCTGATGAAATCGCGGAAACAGTCGAAGATGCGGCAGATGATGTCATTGATACAGTTGAAAACATTGTTGAAACTGTGGAAGAATCTGTTGAAGATACTGCTGATACAGCCGATGAAATCGCTGAGAATGCCGCTGAAACCGTTGAAAATGTGACAGAGGAAGAACCTGCTGAACCTGCCGAACCGGCAGAACAGCCGGAAAAGAAGAAAAAAGGCTTCTTCAGCTTCTTTAAGCGGAAAAAATAACGGAGAATCATATCATGAAACTGATCCTTGCAACAAACAACAAAAACAAGCTGCGTGAAATTCGTGAAATGCTCGCTGATACGGATATTTCGGTTGTATCACAGCGCGAAGCCGGATATGATGCGGATGCGGATGAAACCGGTGCGACGTTTGCCGAAAATGCCGCGATCAAGGCAGAATGCATCCGGCAGCTTGCTCAGCAGAACGGCGAAAGCTGCATGATCCTTGCAGATGACAGCGGGCTTTCTGTTGATGCGCTGAACGGTGAACCCGGCGTTCGTTCTGCACGATGGGCAGGAGAGGGCGCTTCGGATGCCGACCTCATTGCAAAGCTGATGCGTGAAATGCAGGATGTGCCGGACGGTCAGCGCGGTGCGCATTTTGCCTGCGTGATGTGTCTCATTACACCGGACGGCGAACAGCATTTCTTTGCCGGAAAGGTCGAAGGCGAAATTCTCCGCGAATGCAGAGGCGAAAACGGCTTCGGTTATGATCCGGTGTTCGGCTATGAGGGACGATCCTTTGCGGAGATCCCTGCAAATGAGAAAAATGCCGTTTCACATCGGCACAATGCGCTTGTGCAGGTGACGGAATGGCTTAGACAGAATGTGAAATAATTGGGGAATCCTGATATGAAAAATACGAAAAAATGCCCGAAATGCGGCAGTGACGATATCATGATCGTGGATGGATATACAGGTGCATACGGTTCCGGAAATAATATTCAGTTGGGACTTACTGCGCTTTCTTCGGTTCTGGTTGACCGGTATATCTGTATGTCCTGCGGTTTTTCCGAGGAATGGATCAGAGAAAATGATCTGGAAAAACTCAGAAACTCGAAAAAATGTCACCGCTGATGAAAAGGAGAATGGATATGCTGACAAGTAAACAGCGCGCACAGCTTCGCGGTCTTGCTTCGACTGCCGAGAGCATCCTGACCGTCGGAAAGGGCGGCATGAGCGAACAGCTTTATAAACAGGCTGCCGATGCGCTCCATAAACGGGAACTCATCAAGGGAAATGTTCTCGAAACCTGCGAATATTCTGCGCGTGAAGCAGCAGAATTGATCGCAAAAGAAACCGGTGCAGAGGTCGTCTGCGCGATCGGCAACCGCTTTGTCCTGTATCTGCGGAATCCGAAAAAGCCCGTCATTCAGCTCGTCGAGAGCGGGAAAAAGAAATGAGACGCAGAATCGGACTGTTCGGCGGCAGCTTCAATCCGATCCATAACGGGCATCTGCATAATGCCTGCGCGGTCAAAGATGCATTGCAGCTGAACGGCGTTCTGGTCATGCCGACCGGTGAAGCACCGCATAAAAGCTCCGCCGAGTATGCGCCTGCTGCCGACCGGCTCGAAATGTGTCGGCTTGCGGCAAAGCCGTTTCCGTGGATGCGCGTTTCGGATTATGAAATGCGGAGATCCGGGAAAAGCTATACGGTGGAGACGCTGCGTGCGCTGCATGAGATGGATCCGCTGACGGACTGGACACTCATGATCGGCAGCGATATGCTGCTCAGCTTCGATACATGGCGCGAATGGCAGGAGATTATTCGGCTTGCCGATGTCTGCGCCGTATCCAGAGAAACAGGCGATCTTCCGGCACTCGAAGCCTGTGCGGACAGTCTCAGAGCAGAATGTCCCGATGCGGTGATCCGTGTGCTGACCGTTCCGGCGCTGCCCGTTTCTTCGACACAGATCCGGCTTGCTCTGCAAAAGAATGCAGATTGCTCTTGCCTTTTGCCGGAAAATGTAGTACAATATATTCGGGAGAACCAGCTTTATCTTCCGGATTTGAGGTGAGTATTTTGAGTAAAGCTAGTCAGAATGAGCAGATTCGCAATATGACCGCATTCCTGAAAGCACGGCTTTCCAAGAAACGGTATACGCATTCTGTCAATGTGGCACGCTCCGCTTTCGCTCTGGCTGAACGCTGGGGCGCTGATCCGGAACGCGCTTATCTCGCAGGTCTGCTGCATGACTGCTGCAAGGAGATTCCCTTTTCCGAACAGGAAGAATTGATGCGCGGCGGCCCGTTCCCTGTCAGTGATGCGGAATGGAGCTGTAAGCCTGTCTGGCACGGCATCGCAGCAGCATCCTATATGCACGCGGAGCTTGGCATTGATGATATGGATGTGCTTTCTGCGGCTCGCTGGCATACCGTCGGCCGCGCAGAGATGTCAAGGCTTGAGGAGATCGTCTATATGGCTGATCTGATCTCGGCTGACCGCACCTATCGGGATGTGGAGCGTTTCCGCAAAATGGCACAGAATGATCTGGACAAAGCCATGTTCTGCGCATTTGCGTGGGCAATCGAAAGTGTACTGAAAAAAGAAACACCTTTGCCGGTTACGACTGTTGAGGCTTATAATTACTATCTGAATAAAATGACTGTCCGTTCTGATGGTGAACAGGAGCAGAATGCAAAACCTGCCGGACAATGTGAGTAAATCATATTGAAATTATGCGCAGCTACGCACAAAGGAGCTTATTATTCAAATGAGTATTGAAGATACACAGCAGTACCGAACGGTTCAGCGTACTTCTTCACAGCAAAATAAAAGACCGCAGACACGCGGTTCTGCCGAAAGAAGAACCGGTTCGGGACAAAGCAGACCGGTTTCATCCGGAAACCGCAGCGGTCAGCAAATGCAGAGAACACAGCGAACAGCGGATCAAAGCCGAAACAGACAGCCGGTCCGTTCACAGTCAGCGCGGTCTGCATCTTCCGCAAAATCAAAGCAGAACGGTAAGAAACGTCTGACTGCCGCGATCGCTGCGCTTGCCGCACTGATCCTGCTGATTATCCTGATTCTGAATCTGCCGCTGATCTCTTATACCGTGATCGACCATCATGGCGTGGAGACGACGACAAAAATTTCGCTGATGCAGAAATTCCGGAACTGGAAGCCCTTTATCGAACAGGACGGCGAACTGGAATCGAAAGATTACGAGATGGAACCGAAAAAGGATGTCGTTGAAGGCGTGAAGAACGGAATGTTTGATGACGGCCTTGATCTCGAACAGATCCAGGAAGGACAGTTCAGCGTTTTGTTCCTCGGTACGGATGAATCCCGTTCCAATACGGATGTCATTATGCTTGCGATGTTTGATATTCGCGGCAATGAGGTCCATATTCTTCAGATCCCGCGTGATACCTTTGTTCCGGGCTTTACTTCGTTTGAAGCCGGAAAACTTAACAGCGTCTATACGCTCGGCAATCCGAATAAACAGCCTGTTCAGCGCGTTGTGGATTGTCTGGAAACACTGTATAAGATCCCGATCGACCGCTATATCACGACAAGTTGCGGCGATATCGCGGAGATCGTCGATATCATCGGCGGTGTGCCGATCAATATGCCTTATACGATCACCTATGAGGCAGATAAGATCATCAATCAGGGTGAGCAGGTCCTGAACGGTCAGCAGGCGGAATGGATGGTTCGTTTCCGTCATGACTACACAGAGGGCGATATCGGGCGCATGAAGGCACAGCGCATCTTTATGGCGGCGGCGATGGCAAAGGTCTGCGATATCAACAGCATTGAAATGCTCGGTTATATCAATAAGATCGTGGACAGACAGCTCATCGGCTCGAATCTGACCGTTGATGAGATCAGCAAGCTGTCCGATTTTGCTTCGACGATCGGTATGGAGAAGATCACGATGCATATGCTCCCCGGCGAGGGCTATAATTATTTTCCGCCGAATCCGCAGTCGGACATTGAGTTTTATTCCGTCTGGATGATGCACAAGCAGCCCGTGATTGATCTGCTTAACCAGTATTTCCGTCCGTATTTTGAGCCGGAACCGGATCTGCCGATCGCGGAGATGCTCAAACCGGAAGAATACCGCAGTACCCTTTACGATAATGATATGACCGATTTCCAGCGCCTTGAGGACGGCGACACGTTTATGGGAACATGACGTCCGCATCAGAATAATGAATGACGACAGGGCATTGCCCGCGAAAGGAGTGTTGTAATATGACGACACAGGAAAAAATGGAAAAGATCGTGAAGATCCTTGACAGCAAAAAAGCTGAGAATATTCAGGTCATCGGCATCACCAATCTGACGATCATCGCAGATTATTTTGTCATTGCGACCGGTACAAGCACCACGCAGGTCAAGTCCCTTGCGGATGAAGTCGATTTTCAGCTCGGACAGGCAGGCTTTGAGCCGCGCGGCATTGAGGGCGTCAGAGCCGCAGAATGGATCGTTGTCGATTACGGCGATATCGTTGTCCATGTATTCTACCGCGATACCCGTGACAAGTATCAGCTCGAACGTATCTGGGCTGACGGTGAGCAGGTCGATATCTCGCATCTGCTGACAGACTGACAGTTTTCAGTCCCGTTTTGATTGTAATAAAAAGCGAAAGTGAGGCTTTTCTAATATGCAGGAATACAATTTTTCCGCAGTCGAAAAAAAGTGGCAGGATTACTGGGAAGAAAAACAGACCTTCCGCGCTGAGAACGGCTCGAAAAAGCCCAAGTTCTATGCGCTCGTTGAGTTCCCGTATCCGTCCGGCCACGGTATGCACGTCGGTCATATCAAGGCATATTCCGGTCTGGAAGTTGTCAGCAGAAAGCGCCGGCTTCAGGGTTATAATGTCCTGTTCCCGATCGGTTTTGATGCTTACGGTCTGCCGACCGAAAATACCGCGATCAAGACAGGTGTGCATCCCCGTCAGGTGACCGATGCCAATATCAAGAAGTTTACCGGTCAGCTCAAGCGTGTCGGTTTCTCCTTTGACTGGTCGCGTGTTGTGGATACGACTGAGGAAGGCTATTATAAATGGACACAGTGGATCTTCCGCAAGATGTTCGATAACGGACTCGTTTTCCGCGATAAGACACTCGTCAATTACTGCCCGTCCTGCAAGGTTGTTCTCTCGAATGAGGATTCACAGGGCGGCAAGTGCGATATCTGCCACAGCGATATCGTTCAGAAAACAAAAGAGGTCTGGTATCTTCGCATTACCAAGTATGCAGACAGACTGCTCGAAGGTCTGGATACCGTCAACTATCTGCCGAATATCCGTCTTCAGCAGGAGAACTGGATCGGTAAATCGACCGGTGCTTTCGTCAACTTCAAGATCAAAGAGCAGGATGAACAGCTCCGCATCTATACCACCCGTCCCGATACGCTCTACGGTGTGACATTCATGGTCATGGCACCGGAGCATCCGATGATCCAGAAGTATCGCAATGCGATCGCCAATATTGATGCGCTCGATGCCTATAAGGCGGAATGTGCAAAGAAGACCGAGTTTGAGCGTACACAGCTTGTCAAGGATAAGACCGGCGTAAAGATCGAAGGTCTGACTGCTGTCAATCCGCTGACCGGCAAAGAGATCCCGATCTATATTTCCGACTATGTCATGATGGGTTACGGTACGGGCGCAATTATGGCTGTTCCGGCACACGATACCCGTGACTATGATTTTGCAAAGAAATTCGGCATTGATATCATCGAAGTCATCAAGGGCGGCGATATCTCGAAGGAAGCCTATACCGGTGACGGCGAAATGGTCAATTCTGAAGCACTCAACGGCATCTCCAATAAGAAGGATGCCATTGCCAAGGTGCTGACTGTCCTCGAAGCACAGGGCTGCGGCGAAGCAGGCGTACAGTATAAGATGAAAGACTGGGCATTCAACCGTCAGAGATACTGGGGCGAGCCGATCCCGCTGGTTCACTGCCCGAAGTGCGGCATTGTCGGTGTTCCGTATGAAGAACTGCCGCTGAGACTGCCGCCGGTCGAGAATTTTGAGCCGGGTACAGACGGCGAATCGCCGCTTGCAAAGCTCGATTCCTTCGTGAACTGCACCTGTCCGCAGTGCGGCGGTGCGGCAAAGCGTGAGACGGATACCATGCCGCAGTGGGCAGGTTCTTCGTGGTATTATCTGCGCTATTGCGATCCGATGAATGATAAAGCGCTCGCAGATATGGATGTGCTGAAATACTGGCTGCCGGTCGATTGGTATAACGGCGGTATGGAGCACGTTACCAGACACATGATCTATTCGCGTTTCTGGCACAAGTTCCTCTACGATATCGGCGCTGTGCCGACAGAGGAACCGTATGCAAAGCGTACCGCACAGGGCTTGATCCTCGGTCCGGACGGCGATAAGATGTCTAAATCCAAGGGCAATGTCATTGATCCGAATGACGTTGTCGATCAGTACGGCGCGGATGTGCTGCGTCTGTATGTCCTCTTTATGGGTGACTATGAAAAGGCTGCACCGTGGAGTGAGGACAGCGTCAAGGGCTGCAAGCGCTTCCTTGACCGTATCTGGGCATTGCAGGATATTGTGACCGACGGCGACGGCTACAGCGAGCAGCTCATGACACCGATGCACAAGACGATCCGCAAGGTTTCCGAAGATATCGAAAACCTCAAATTCAATACCGCGATCGCGGCAATGATGACGCTTGTGAATCAGATCTACGCTGCCGGCAGCATCACAAAGGGTGAACTGCGTACACTGCTCATCCTGCTCAATCCGTTTGCGCCGCACATGACTGAGGAAATGTTCTCTGCACTCGGTTTCGGCATTCTGAATGAGCAGTCGTGGGTGGATTACGATGCGGCACTCTGCGTGGAAGCAGAAGTGGAGATCGTTGCACAGATCTGCGGCAAGATCAAGGCAAAGCTGATGATCCCGCAGGGCGCTGATGAGGCAACTGTTGTTGAACTTGCCATGAAAGATGAGGCAATTCAGAAGGCACTTGCCGGAAAAACAATTCGCAAGCAGATTTATGTACAAAATAAGCTGGTGAATTTTGTTGCAAATTAACGAATCGTAGGCGGAAGCGTACTCTGGTGCGAAATCTGCTTGACAAAACGTATAATTTGTGATACAATATACTTGTATTAAAGCATAGCTTATAAGGAGCATCTGATATGATGCCTCTTTATAGATAGCCTCTGTCGTTGGACAAAGGGAGGGAAAAATTCGTGGCAGAAGTACGCGTTGGTAAGAACGAGTCCTTGGATACCGCTCTCAAGCGTTTCAAGCGTTCCTGCGCAAAAGACGGCGTTATCGCTGAGGTTCGCAAGCGCGAGCATTACGAGAAGCCTTCCGTAAAGCGTAAGAAGAAGTCTGAAGCAGCTCGTAAGCGCAAGTTCTGATCTCGTCGGGAGTCGTTCGCCGTGCCGCTTTATGCGGAGCGAAAGTTCCGTTGCCCTGTATATATCACATACGGGAATCTGACGAAATAAGAGAAACACAGCATCGCATTCGCGGTGCTGTGTTTTTTTGCTGTTAAATAAATGTGAATGGTGCAAATGAAAAACTATGTGTAAGCCAAAATAAAAGTTTCGGTCAAGCCTTTGTAAAGGCTTGACCGAAACTTCTATAATTGCTCGTCAGTTGTAACCGTATCAGAATTGCCGCTCAGCAATCCGAGCGTTTTTTTCCAGTAGAGGATGCGCAGTACCGATGCATCAAGCTGTTCTTCTTCGATCGTACCGTCCCGAACGGCTTCCGTGATCGCCGCAACAGAATTGTCAAAATCTGCATAGCACAGCAGATCATTGCCTGCCAGAACCGCCGCTACTGCCGGATTCTGACCGTTTGTAAACTGCGTGATCGCGTTCATGCCGAGATCATCCGTGATAATGACTCCGCGGAATCCCAGTGCCTCGCGCAGAATGAGGTGTACCTTCGGAGAAAGCGATGCAGGACGTTCACTGTCCATGCATTCGACAATATTGTGCGTGACCATGACCGAATCAGCACCGGCCTTGATACCGGCCTCAAACGGCAGCAGATCGCGTGATTCAAATTCCTCGATCGTCCGCCCGTCATACGCCATATTCAGATGCGTGTCGGCACTGCCGCCGTAGCCCGGAAAATGTTTGAGCGTGCTGCCAAGCCCGTGTGTTTTCATAATGCCGACAACGGTTTCGATGTATTCGCTTGTTTCCGATGCATCGGTGCTGAAACAGCGCGGATAGATGAAATCCCCCTCGTTGAACGGTACATCGCATACCGGCGCGAGATTGACATTCAGACCGAGATCAAGCAGAAACGCCGCTTTTTCCTCGGTATCACTGCGGATCAGATCCCAGCCGCCCTGTTCAAACAGAAACCGCGGACTCCAGAAATTCGTACTGCGCAGATTCGGATTCAGGCTGACACGGCAAACTGAGCCGCCTTCTTCATCGACGGACAGCAGAACAGGGATCTCTGCCGCATCCTGAAATCCGGCGGTCATCGCACGGACTTCATCGGCAGTTTTGTATTCAAACGGTTTCGCAAACAGGCAAAGTCCGCCTGCGCCTTTTTCGCAGACTGTTTTGCCGATCTCTGCATCGGAGCATCCGACCAGAAGGAGCTGTGCCGCCTTGCGCTCCAGCGTGAGCGAATCGAGGATCTCCAGAAGTTCCGGATCATCCGGCGGCGTATAGACGTTTGTTGTGGTGGTCGTGACGGTCGTTTCGGTAGTGGTGGTCGTGACCGTGGTTTCGATCAAACTTGATTCTTCAGCCATTGGCATGATTTCCTCACCGATATTGCAGCTGCATAAAACGGACATGAATGCTGCCGGCATCAGGGCAAACAGCATTTTCAGAATTTGTCTTATCATATCTTTTCTTCCTGCAAAATGCAGAACCGATATGCAGCACGGTACATATCGGAACAGCATTGAAATATTAGAATATTCTGAAAAATCAGTTCTTGAGACTCTGCATCGGGGCAGGGATCCTGCCGCCGCGTGCGATAAATTTATCAGCACTCTCACGCCGTACCGGCATGACAGGTCCGACGCCGAATAAGCCGCCGAAATCCAGTTCTTCGCCTTCTTTTTTGCCGATTGCCGGAATCACACGAACAGCCGTTGTCTTGCTGTTGACCATGCCGATCGCCGCTTCATCTGCAATGATCGCGGAAATGGTCGAGGCAGGCGTATCACCCGGAAGGACGATCATATCCAGTCCGACAGAGCATACCGCTGTCATTGCTTCGAGCTTTTCGATCGACAGGACACCGGCATTTGCCGCGTCGATCATGCCGGCATCTTCCGAAACAGGAATGAATGCGCCGGAAAGTCCGCCGACACTCGATGAAGCCATGACACCGCCTTTTTTCACGGCATCATTGAGCAGAGCAAGTGCCGCAGTCGTGCCGTGCATACCGCAGACCGAAAGTCCCATGCCTTCCAGAATGTGCGCAACGCTGTCGCCGACAGCCGGTGTCGGTGCAAGCGAAAGATCAACGATACCGAACGGAACGCCGAGCATCTGGGATGCGCGTGTACCGACAAGCTGTCCCATGCGCGTGATCTTGAATGCAGTGCGCTTGATGATATTGGCAAGCTCGTCGATCGTGGCATCCGGATATTTCTCGATCGCAGCGCGGACAACGCCCGGTCCGGATACACCGACATGAACCTCACAATCCGGCTCACCGACACCGTGAAATGCACCTGCCATGAACGGATTATCTTCCGGCGCATTGCAGAGAACGACCAGCTTCGCAGGACCGAAACACTGCTGATCGGCAGTCAATTCGGCAGATTCGCGGATGATCTCACCCATGAGCTTGACGGCATCCATATTGATGCCGGCTTTTGTTGAACCGACATTGACCGATGCACAGAGATTCGAGGTTTCGGCAAGCGCCTGCGGCAGAACGCGGATGAGCGCTTCATCACCTGCGGAAAAACCTTTATGGACGAGTGCAGAGAAACCGCCGATAAAATTGACACCGGTTGTTTCAGCTGCACGCTGTAATGTACGTGCAAGCAGGATCGGATCACCGCCTCTGGTCGCGGCAACAAGCATTGCGGCAGGCGTGATCGAAATGCGCTTATTGATGATCGGAATACCGTATTCCGTTTCGATCTGCTGACCGGTCGCAACGAGCTTTTCCGCTTTGCGCGTGATCTTTTCGTAGACGCGGTCGCAGACAGTGTGCATATCTTCCGCACAGCAGTCCAGAAGGGAAATGCCCATTGTTATCGTTCGGATATCAAGGCATTCGTCCTGTATCATGCGGATCGTTTCAAGTATATCAGAGGTATTGAGCATAGTATATCGTATCCTCCCAAATCAGATGCGGTGCATGGAGTTGAAAATATCCTCGTGCATAACGTGGATAGAAAGACCGAGTTCCTTGCCGAGTGCGGTGAGCGCTTCGGACAGTTCTGAAAATTCACAGCTGATATCACGGATATCGACAAGCATGAACATGGCAAAGAGATCCTGAAGTACGCTTTGTGTTACTTCAATGACATTGGCGTTTCGCTCTGCGCAGATGCCGCTGACTTTGTGCAGGATCCCGACGGTATCATGACCGATTACTGTAATGACTGCTTTCATACGGAAAGCCTCCTTTGTATTTTTGCTGTTCCGGTTTTTTCCGGTATTACTATTATTATAGCATATTATCGTAGTAATTGCAATGGGAGATGCAGAAAAAAGTGACTGTATCGCTGCATGGGAGAAAAAACGGATGCAGGCACTGCCTGCTTATAGCATATTATCGTGCGTATGTCTACTCTATTATATGAATTCTTAGTATCAATTCTCTGTTTTGCCCGAAATAAAGGCGTTTCAAAGAAATGATGGGAGACAATATAATTGTGGAGCGGTAATAAATTCTACCTTTTTTCTACCTTGATCACACTATTTTCGCTTCCTTTTTCTTGATTCCTCTTTCGCATATTATATTCTATAATATTGACACCTGCGATTCTCCCGTGCCATTGGGATGATTGCTTTTCTTTTTTCTTCCACCGGATTTCTTCGGTGGATTTGAACTTGTTGCCTTTACATCAGATTCATCAGACTCGGCCTTATCGATACGCATTCCGCCAAAGGCTTTTGCAATCGTTTCAGCGGAACTGATCTTCGCGTTATACTCCAGATGACTGTAAAGGTTAGCTGTTATAGCAAAATTGCTATGACCAAGCCATTCCTGAATAGCTTTCATCGGAATGCCGTTTGCAAGAAGAAGGCTTGCACAACTGTGACGAAGATCATGGAAACGCAAATGCTTTAAGCCGTTTGGGGTGATGATGTAATGAAAATGATGCGTTACATAGTCGGGTGCGATCATACAACCGAGGTTGTCACGACAGATAAATTCGATGATGGTCAGCCTGACTTTCTCGAAAGACTGCGTGAGTCATTCCGGCTCGGTAATCCGTTGATTCCGGAGCTTGAAGAATACACAGGAAAGAAGCCTCCGGTCGAAAAATATACGATCCGTTTGCAGGAAGGT
>JAZQOZ010000222.1:0-9646 GCA_045628085.1 Oscillospiraceae bacterium
CAGAGAATCAACAGCTTTAATCATGGCGGGCTCCCACCTGTGGCGCTAAGATCTTCAACCGGGCCGGCTCATCATGCCGCCTGATACCTGTCTATTTCAGATTTTGGGTATTCTCTGACTGCACATTTCTTGACAATTCCAGTATGCAATGTTCCATTAAAAGTCGAGGAAAACAATTATATTGTTCTTTCTGATTACGGACGTTTCAGAAAGAGTCGTGCTGCAAACGTTGAGGTTCATGGCGGTGCAACGCTAGAAGAAGTCGTTGTCCCAATTATTACGCTCACGCTGAAAAAGAACGCCGGTATCCAGATTAAGATCATTCAGCCTGAAAAGATTCAACTCGACCGGCGCAAAGGCGTAACATTGCATTTGTATATCTCGGATACAAACTCAGGAAATGTCTCTATTATGCTGAATGACAAGCGATATGTCGGAACATCAGATGATGGAAAGCATTTCACATTTGCCTTGAGTGACATTAAACGAGCCAAAGACTATACCGCTGAGGTTTATGATGCGGAGGATTTAATCGGTACAATCATGTTTACCGTGAAGGGCAAGACTGCAACGGTGAATGACGATTTTGATAGTCTATTCTGATAAGGAGAAAAGCGATGGAATTATCAGAAAAATTGCGAGACAACTTTGATGAAATGGTTGTTTACAAAGATTTGAAGAATGAATATAATCGTTAGCCATAGATTAACTTCATATGGATTGCTGACAACAACACAAATTGCATTAGTGAATCGCGCCAAAAAATCTGCAAAAAGCCCGAGAAAAGCTTGACTTCATCATTAAAATGTGTTATAATGATATTGAAATGATCGGAACCGTGTGCGGAACATTCTGCTTTCAGAGAGCCGTTTGCAGTTGAGAATACGGTAGCAGATACCACATACGCAACATCCGGGAGCTGGCAGAAGAACAGCAAGTTGCTTAGTAGAACTGCCCGTTATGGGGAACGATATTCCTGAAAAGTGGACATTGCCATTTTATGCAGTGTCAATTAGGGTGGTACCGCGGAGCTTGCTTCGTCCCTTTTTCAGAGGACGCAGCAGGCTCTTTTGTTTTGAATGGAGGTTTTAGTCAATGCAGATCACGAAGGAACTCGTTTCGTATGTCGCCGCGCTGAGCCGCATCAAGCTCGAAGACAGCGAGACTGAGGAAATGCAGAAGCAGATGGGCGCGATCGTCGACTACATGGATATCCTCAATCAGCTGGATACCGACGAGATCGAGCCGCTTTCGCACATTTTCAGCATCACCAACGTCATGCGCGATGATGTCACAGCACCGTCCTATGACCGCGAGGAGATTCTGAAAAATGCGCCGGAGCACACCGCAGAGGCATTTGTTGTGCCGAAGACGGTCGAATAAGGAGGGCAAACAGTGAACATATTTGACATGACCGCGCTGGAAATCGGCGCGGCAATCAAGGCGGGCAGCCTCACTGCGCCGGAAGCCGCAAAACAGGCGCTCGATGCGTCCGAAGCGTCAAACGGCAAGGTCAATGCCTATATCACCATCTGCCGCGAACAGGCAATGGCACAGGCGGAGAATGTGCAGAAGCGCATCGAATCTGGCGAGCTGACTTCCCCGCTGGCGGGCGTGCCGTTCGGCATCAAGGACAATATCTGCACCAAGGGCATCAAAACTACCGCTGCCTCCCATATTCTCGGGGAGTTCGCACCGGTCTATGACGCATTCGTCATGCAGAAGCTGAACGGTGCCGGCGCAGTCACCATCGGCAAGCTCAATATGGATGAGTTTGCAATGGGCTCGACCTCCGAGACATCCTACTACGGCGCAACCCATAACCCGTGGGATCTGAACAAGGTGCCGGGCGGTTCCTCCGGCGGTGCTGCCGCGGCGGTCGCGGGCAATATGGCACCGATCACGCTGGGCTCCGACACCGGCGGTTCCATCCGTCAGCCGGCTTCCTACTGCGGCGTCACCGGCTTCAAGCCCACCTATGGCACGGTTTCCCGTTTCGGCCTGATCGCCTATGCATCCTCGCTAGATCAGATCGGTCCAGTCGGCCGCGATGCAAAGGACTGCGCCGCTGTTATGGATATCATTTCCGGCAAGGACGAGATGGACGGCACTTCTCTGGAGATGGAGTACCCGAAATATCTGGAATCCCTGACCGGCGATGTCAAGGGGCTGAAAATCGGTCTGCCGAAGGAATGCTACGCCAATGCCGGCCTTGACGCGGAGGTCGCGGAGAAGACCAGAGCCGCCGCTGAAAAGCTGAAGGAGCTCGGTGCGGAGGTGGAGGAAATCTCCATTCCGTTCCTCGACTACGTGATTCCGGCATACTATATTATTGCGGCTGCGGAAGCTTCCTCGAACCTCTCCCGCTTTGACGGCGTGAAGTACGGCTTCCGTTCGCAGAATTACAGCGGTCTGGTGGATATGTACAACGCAACCAGAAGTGAAGGCTTCGGCAAGGAGGTTAAGAAGCGCATCCTGCTCGGCACCTTCGTACTGTCCTCCGGCTACTACGATGCATATTACCGCAAGGCGCTCAAGGTCAAGGCGATCATCAAGAAGCACTTTGACGAGATCTTCTCGAAATATGACCTTATCCTCTGCCCGGTCGCACCGACGACCGCACCGGAGATCGGCAAATCGCTTGCCGATCCGCTTGCGATGTATCTTTCCGATATCTTCACGGTGTCGGTCAATATCGCGGGTCTGCCGGGCATTTCGATGCCGTGCGGCTTCGACAAAAACAATATGCCGATCGGCGCACAGCTCATCGGCCCGGCACTCGGCGACACCAAGGTGCTGAATGCCGCATATGCCTATCAGCAGGAAACCGACTTCCACAAGCAGTTCAAGGGGGTGCAGTAAATGGAGTGGGAAATCGTCATGGGTCTTGAAGTTCACGTTGAGCTTGCGACCAAGTCCAAAATCTTCTGCAAATGCACGACCGAATTCGGCGGCGCACCGAATACGCACTGCTGCCCTGTCTGCACCGGTATGCCAGGCACGCTCCCGATCCTGAACCGTCAGGTGCTGGAATTTGCCATCCGCGCCGGTCTTGCACTCAACTGCAATATCACAAAATATAACAAATTTGACCGCAAAAACTATTTCTACCCCGACCTGTCGAAGGCGTACCAAATCTCGCAGCTGTATCTGCCGTTTGCGCAGAACGGCCATGTTGACCTGAAAACCAAGTCCGGCAGAGATGTGACCATCCGCATTCACGAGATTCACATGGAAGAGGACGCCGGCAAGCTCGTTCACTCGATGTTCGGCGACACCACCTACCCGGACTACAACCGCTGCGGCGTGCCGCTGATCGAAATTGTGTCCGAGCCGGATTTTCGCGAGACCGAAGAGGTCATCGCGTATCTCTCCAAGCTGAAATCGCAATTTGAGTATCTCGGCATTTCCGACTGCCGCATGGAGGAAGGTTCCATGCGTGCGGATGTCAACCTTTCCGTGCGTCCGAAGGGCAGCAAGGAATTCGGCACCCGTACCGAGATGAAGAACATCAACTCGTTCAAATCCATTGAGCGCGCAATTGCCTTTGAATCCAAGCGCCAGATTGCGCTGCTGGAAGCCGGAGAGCGCGTGGTGCAGGAGACCCGCCGCTGGGACGAGAACAAGGAAAAGACCTTTGCGATGCGTTCCAAGGAAAACGCGCAGGATTATCGCTATTTCCCGGAGCCTGATATCCCGCCCATTTCCATCACGGACGAAGAGATTCAGCATTATATAGATATCTGCCCCGAATTTGCGGATGCGAAGGCAAATCGGTTCGTCATCGATCTTGGTCTTGCGGAAAAGGACGCGGAAATCATCGCAGGCTCCAAATATCTCGCACGTCTATTCGAGGAGACCGCAGCAGCAAGCGGCGACGCGGCTGAAACGCACTACTGGATGATTACGGAAGTGCTGTACTTCATGAATGTGAAGAACATTCAGCCGGAAGATATCACGCTTTCGTCTGCAAAATTCGCGGAATTCGTGAAGATTGTCAAGGCGGGACGCATCAACCGCAAAGTCGGCAAGCAGGTCTTTGAGGCAATGTTCTTCGGCGATGAGACATTCGACGTGGAAGCGTACATCAAGGAGCATCAGCTTGAACAAGTTGACGACCGCGCACTGATTGAGGAAACCGTGCAGGCAATTCTGGACGCAAATCCGCAGGCAGTGGAACAGTATAAGGCGGGACAGACCAAACTGATGGCGTTCTTTGTCGGTCAGTCCATGAAACAGCTCAAAGGCAAGGCGAACCCCGCAACGGTCAACGCAGTCATCAGCGAAAAACTACAAAATAATGTGAAATGAAAAAAGAGAAATGAGGAATGAAGGTGTCTACTGCGCAGAATATTTGAAATCGCCGCGCAGCGACCACCGCAATTCCTCACTTCACATACCCTACCACTTACCCTACCTGTGGTAGGTGTTTTTGCACTGGAAAAAGCCGTAAAATATATATAGTGTTTACTCAACAACTCCAAAACGGCGATAACACGCTGAAATCCTATCGTTTTCTAATGATAAAGTGCAAGACTTTTTAGCTTTATTTACCAAAAAGCTTGCACCTTATTAAAAAACTGCTTGAAAACGAGTGTGAATTCTTATTCAATCATTATTGATATCGTAATAAAAACGTGGATATTCCTTGAAACAACATCGTTTTTAGCTGTTTTTTAAGGATATCTTGAAAAAGAAGGGTTATTGAGGAGAGACTAATTATTGCTATAATTTGGCTACTGCTTTGATAAAATACGATGCCTCCACCCTGACAGAACGTGTGCCTGCATGACAAAATACGCTCACTTCTGGATGACAAAATAGGTGGGCGGTAACACGTACCCACAGTTGCTTTCTCAACCAGCAGCAACCATAGCTTTCCGTCAAAGGTGTCGGTCACAATACCCTCTCGGCTCATTGTCCGAATCAGCCCTTTGAGCAGTTCCTTGCGTGAAAGCCGAGCGGCTCTCTTATCCTGAAGGTCGTGCAGAACCTTTTCGGTTTCAGCTTTCTGAGCATTGTACTCCGTCATTTTCGTTTCGAAGAAGTCCTCATCCTGTGCTTCCATAGCGTTTTCCTTGATAAACTCCTGCATCGAAACTGTCAGTCCGTTCAGGTAGATATACTGTGCTTCGATTTTCTTGTCCAGTGATGCGGTGTCGGAGAGCATTTCTAAGATCTGCTGACAAGATGTTAAAAAGTCAGTCTTGTCAGATGCTATCCTGTTGCAGATCTCAACGAATTGCTTTTTGATTCTGTGGAATACCAGTAGATATCCGGGCAGAGAATTTAGATCTGACCCGTGACAAGCTGCTCGAAGTTGCTGACCTCGCAAGTCTCCACATAGCCCTCGGTGAAAACATCTATGCCTGCGGTGCGGTAATATACTTTCACATATCTGCTTGGCTTCACCACCTTGTAAAGCTGGTGACGTCGGGCTTCCACCCCAACACCTCGCATCTCAAAGTGAATTACCACATTTCGTTTTTCAATGAAGGCGCTATTCAGGTAGCTGCCGTCCATGCCTGCGTAGGAGGAGGTGCTGATCGTTCCGGGCGGAGGCGACAAGCCCTCGACCTTTGCTGTCATATACTGGTTGGCGGTCGTGGTCATGTCAGCACGATCACCATTGGCATTTTCAAGGATAAGTTCGAAAAACATGGTTGCACCCCCTTTACTTTTTCGGACCGGATATGCTATAATAGAAAAAATGAGCGGAGGCTCTCTTCGCTAAATCGTAGTTTATCAAGCTATCTGCTAAAGAAAGAACGAGGCAGTGACTATGATTGAGATTTCCTATCTACAGATGTTTATTTTTATAACTCTCATTTGGATACTTGTGCGATTCATAATTGCGATCAGATTCAAGAAGTTTTCGGTAAAACGCGAACTACAGATGCTTCTTGTCTATATATGCCTTGTAGTTATTGCAAGATTTGTATACTTTCCGTTACATTTTATTAATGGAAAAATAGGTACACTAACAATTGGATTTTCAAAGACACCGTTTGACATGATAAGCTTAATCCCGTTCTATTTTCTCTTTGACAGATATGATGGATGGCTTATCAATATTATCGGGAACATAGCAATGTTTATACCTGTAGGAATAGTATGGCCTATCTGTTTTCGCAAGCTTGATAATATCAAAAAAACTGTATTCGCAGGGATTTGTTTTATTATCTTTATTGAGTTGTCCCAATTGCTATGTCCCGCAAGGCATACAGATATTGATGACATAATATTAAATACGAGCGGTGTTATGATTGGGGCGTGTGTCATATTTGCTATACGAAAAGCCGCGAATTCTGATATATCGCGGCAATAGGGCAAGCATAAAGCTCACCCATCACACATTCAGCGCATTCCGCGTCTGACGATAGATCCTCCACGCTGACTATAAGTATATTTGCATTTAAAAAGTCCTTAGACCGACTTTTTTCAGTGTGTTCTAAGCATTGTTTTACTTCGGTATACTCTATATTGGTTATTTCGGATATTCTTTGAAATAACTGTTTTCTATCTCTATTTTTAATACTGACGAAGTTAAACATTCCAACACTATTGATATACCAAATAAAGCTTGCCAAATTGGAACAAATGTGGTATAATAGAAGTATGGAAAATGAATTAAAAACCAATGCAGTAAAATTAAGTCCGGATGAGCAATATCAGATCAGAAAAAGTAT
This sequence comes from Oscillospiraceae bacterium, assembly GCA_045628085.1. GTDB lineage: Bacteria > Bacillota > Clostridia > Oscillospirales > Ruminococcaceae > Firm-04. Next base: position 6,690 of record JAZQOZ010000222.1, read on the forward strand.
TGTCCGTTTGATCAAAAAAGGAGAAACAAACGGTAAGATTGCAGAAATACTTGACGTGAGTGAAAGGCACGTCAGGTCAGTCAAGAAGCAATACTCAGAGGGAGGTCTGGCAGCTTTAAAACCCAAAAAACGTGGGCGCAGTACAGGTGAAAAAAGAATCCTTACACCTGAACAGGAAAAGGAAATCCAGAAAATCATAATTGACAAGGATCCGATGCAGCTGAAATTCAAGGAATGTATGTGGACAAGAAATAATATTGCAGAACTGATTTATCAGAAATACAAAATCAGAATGAAATTATCCACACTCGGCTATTATCTTCAGCGATGGGGATTCAGTGTCCAGCGACCTGTGAAACGTGCTTATAAGCAGGACCAGGAGAAAATAGACAAGTGGCTGAATGAAGAATTTCCTGGTATTACAGAACGTGCAAATGCCGAAAATGCGGAGATTTTCTTCGGTGATGAAACCAATATACAGAATATCTGCAACTACATGAAAGGATATGCACCCAAGGGAAAAACACCTGTTGTAAGAACAGAATCTCAGAAATTTAAGATCAATATGTTATCAGCTGTTTCAAAAAGAGGCAAGCTGAGATTTGTGCTGTACAAAGATAATATGGATTCAGATAAACTGATTGATTTCATGAGAAGACTTGTACATGACAGCGCCAAAAAGGTGTTTTTGATCATCGATAATCTCAGAGTGCATCATTCAAAAAAGGTACAGGCATGGGTTGAGAAACATAAGGATGAAATAGAGGTGTTTTATTTGCCTCCATATGCTCCTGAATACAATCCTGATGAACTTGTAAACAGTGATCTGAAACGTTCTGTTGGTGGAAAAGCTTCCTCTCAGTCTAAAGAAGAACTGTAGCATAATGTCCGTTCTTATCTGAAATCTTTGCAGCTCAATCCTGCTATAATTGGTTCTTTCTTTAACTCACCCTATACGAATTATGCCGCTTGATTTCGGCAAGGTTTAATTGGGGGAGCAATAAGAACACCTCTCCCCTTTTGAAAAAAAACTGATATGCACAGCATTTGCCGTACATACCAGTTTTTTCTTTTTAAGGCAGCATCGTACAAAGCACGCCTGACGAAAAATCAGACTGCGTTTCCGCCGCACAGTCTTTGTGCGGTATGCCTTAAATGTCAATTATTATTTTGCCACAAGTCCGCCTTGTTTGTCAAGTGATTTTAGGGCACCTCTAAAGAAAAATGCGAACTCATAACAAGTTCACTTTTATATTTTTTCAAAAAGTGCATAGAATTCATCAAACAAAAAAAGAACATCTTTACAGCCTCGTCACTAACACAATCATCTTGCTGATTTTTTTGCTCTGCCGGCTAAAACTTGCCAAAAAACCTTGACATTTTATTAGATTTACTGTATAACTATTATGGGTGGGGAGTACATAAAATTTATACCAAAATTATGCGTCAGGAGGTTTTATTATGAAAAATAAAGTATTGGCAATAATCCTTGGAATGGCAATGTCAATTCAGGGGGTATGCCTTAACGTTAATGCAGAATCCGCTGTTGAACCAGTATCAGATGAAGTAATTGTTTTGTCTGCTGACTCTGTTAACGGAATAACCTTGTGCGAAGGCGAACAAATCAAGCTTGATTTCCAAATGGACGAAGCCTTTGATTCAAATAAATATGTTACCTGTTATTCAAACAATAATGATACAGCTTATGTTTCATACAGCGGCAAGCTTACAGGATACCGTGCCGGTGAATGCACCATCAATGCTTATGTAAAAGATATATATTCCAATTATTTTAAGCAATTTGAAATAAATGTAACGGTCAAGAAAAATAGTGATATCTCATCAGAAAAACTTGACGAAATCGACAGACTTAATTCCCTCTCCATCATGGAAGATTTCCGCCGCAGAAAAATGGAGCTTATTGGTGCAGCAGACGAAAATGCCCCAAGACTGACACTGGAAAAAATGCAGGAATTTATTGAAAGCAGTAAGAATCACCTTGAACTGCTAAAAAAGGTCATGGATTATACAGAATATCCTGATGTAATATCGGACGGCGGTGCTACAAGCTACTGTTTCTGGCTTGACTCAAAAGGAAACGAAGTAATCACCATCGGTTATGAACAAGATTTTGCTGCATATACAAAAATTTCAGATGACGGCACTGTAATAGGCTGTCAGATGCTTTATCCTAATAAAACTGAATTTACAGAAAACGGCAAAACCAAAGACTATATCTACACCTTATACAACCAGATAAAAGCAGAGGAAAAAGCCTCCGTTACACTGAATTTCATTGACAGTGAATCCGGAAAAGCTTTTACGGATACAGACGGCGAATTTCAGCTTTTATCTGCTTCTGACGACAAAGTGATAAAAAGCTGGAAAAGCTCTGAAAACAGTAATATCATCATAAACGAACTCTCTAAAGACGGCATTTACGATATCATATTTATTGATGAATACAGCGGAGATTCAGACGACGATTATAAATACGAAATCAACGGTGATAACAGAAAATACCGTTTTTCATTTGGTTCTTTAAATGAACTTTCACTGAATATAGAAATGAAAAAACGATACAGAAACTCCCCTGTTCTTCTTGGAGATATAAACGATGACAACGCATTTAATATAGCAGATGTCGTGTCGCTTCAGAAATGGCTTATCGGAAATTCAGAAGGTCAGGTCACAAACTGGCAGTGTGCAGATTTGAATAACGACCTGAAACTTGATGTTTTTGACCTTATTCTTATGAAGCATTCCTTAACTGAAAAACAAAAGTAAGCGTCAAATAATTCCCCGTTCCAACGGAAAATAAAAACCTCGCCGAATCGCTTGGCGAGGTGATGAGATATTAGTTCTTCCACGGCAGGAGTATTGTGCCGGGCGGTTGTAAGAACAGCTCAGTCAGGTACTTCTCGGCATCCAATCCGTTAGCTTGAGCTGTGGAGATG
>JAZQOZ010000223.1:0-5640 GCA_045628085.1 Oscillospiraceae bacterium
GGGCTTTCAGTTCCTGTATCTCTTTTTCATACTCTTGAATGTGTCGATATCCTCTTGCCATAATAAAGCACCTCCTATGGTTTCTATTATACCATAGGAGGTGCTTTTTTGTCACTGTCCGTTTTTACTGGTTCAGTTCAGGAAAAACAGCGGTCTGTTTTTTTGGAAAAAGAGAAATAAAACGGATTATCTATGGCTGGAAGGCGGTTTCTGCGGACCGGCGGACGGACCGTTCGTCGGATGCTGCGGGGGACCGCCGGCAGGGCGCTGCTCCTTCGGCTTGCGTTCCGTGCGGAGGAAGTGATCCTGACAGTATACAAGATGCACCTGCTTGTCCATGTAATCATTCGCCTGCGATGCATTGTGTACCGGCTTCATGCTGCCCTTGCCTGCAAAGAAGACGATCAATGCAACAATCAGCGCTGCAATCAGTGCTGCCGGAATTGACTTCATCAGCAGATAGAGAATCACACCGGCTGCCACAGTACCGATGCCGGTGATGATGCCGAGCTTGGTGTAATCGACCGGCAGATCACCGGTGAATTTACCGGTCTGACCGTTCATTGCAAAGCTGAACTGATTGCCGTTCCAGTTTGTCGTCAGATACCAGATCGGCAGCATTGCATACTTTTTCTTCGTATAATTGACAACATAATTGCCGCGCTTCTCGTGTACCTCGTTGTGCTTGACGGTTGCCTGTGTTTTCTGCTTTGCGGTCGAAATGACGCGCTTTTCGGCACGTTCCAGATCATCGTCGCCCTTTACGTCGAATTTTTCTGCGAGAAATCCGGGCAGATACATCATATTGAATTCCTTGAGCTCGTCAAATTTGAACGGCTCGACGGAATCCATGATTGCATCGGGCATCCGCTTGTGTTCAGTGCCTTTTCATAATACTTCAGAGCGTTATTAAAATCGTTTTTGAATTGATAGATGGTCGCTAATACATGGTAGATTCGTTTAAGAGATGAGTCTTTTGCTCCAAACGCTTTTTCCATTATAGACAATGCTTTATTTGCGTATTCCAATGCTTTATCATAATCACCTTTATCTCTTAATACAGATGCAATATCGATATAAGTTGTTGCTGTTTCTGGGTTATCTATTCCATATACTGCTTCTTTTATTGCCAATGCTTTTTCGATGTATTTCATCGCATTACCATAGTCGCCCATATCGCGATATACACTAGCGATCCCAGTATAAGATTTAGCTGAATCTGGATCATCGGCACTACATCTAATTGACAGTGCCTTATTATAGTACTCTAATGCTTTATTATATTCCGCCTTGACATGATATGCAGCGGCAAGATTGTTATATGCTGCAATAGTATTATGGTGCTGTTTACCAAATACTTTTTCGCTTTCTAGGACAGTTCTTTCAAAATAATCAAAAGACTTTTTGAATTCGTCCTTTGTGTGATATATAATTGCTATGCCATTGCGAGTTGCGAGAGTTAACGGATGGTTAGAATCAAGGACGTTTTCTTCAATTTCCAGAGCTTTTTTATAGTAATCCATCGCTTCATCATATTCTCGTTTTTCAAGATATACATTGGCAATCCCTTGATATGCTTCGGCAATTGATTCATGCATAGTTCCATGCATGGACTGTCTAATAGAAAGTGCCTTCTTAAAGCAGGTGATGGCATTATCATAATCTCGAATACGAATGTAAACAACTGCTATCTCACAATATATTCGAGCAGATTCTTCAGTTTGCTCAGGCTCATATGATAACTGAACACCCTCACCAATTAAAGGATGAACAGATAGGGTATTATCAATATCTTCTCGAATCCATGAGCGTTCTTTTAAATCGTTTAGTCCTATAAAGTTTTTTAGCTTAACAATATTTCGGAATACATCCAGTTTAACACCACTATTTGGAAAAAGAGAAAGCCAAAATAGAATGCGAACCTGCTCGTCGCTCAAGCCAGACAATTTGAAAATCTGAAGAATATGGCTGACCATATTCTTTTTTTCATTACTCTTATTTATAATATAAAAGCCCTCTTTAAGTTCATTTTCTTTCTGTTGCTGAATGATATCCCATATTTCTTTTGATGTTTGATGGCTTGCATTCATCTGCCTCGCTACTAATTCAAGTGCAAGAATATGCCCCTCAAAATACTCAATAATCTGATCAACGGTATTGTCTGCTTCTATCTCTTGAAGTTTCCATGAAGACAGAGTCTGTCGATAATAAGTATTCTTGAAATAATGAGCCCAAAAAACCTCTCTACAAAAAGCGATATCACAACGACTTTCAATTTCAATTGTTGCATCTGGATACAAATCCTGTATTGTCCATCTTGTCGTGACAATCACAGGGCACTCCAAGGATAGAAAATCAACAAGATTAGTATCAAAGTGATCCACATTATCCAGTATTATTATGGTTCGCTTGTTGACAATAGATCGTAGGGTATCTAGTTTTCTCTTATAAAACTCGGAATCGGATTCATTAATGCCATCAATATCCTCTTTTCTTTTTTCTTCAAATGGTTCAATTGTAAAGACCTCGTTGTCATTCAAAAGCGCTAAAAGGGTGCTATCACATTCGGCAAATACAACTGTATCATATTGAACTACATGCTTTTCAATGTACTGCTTAACAATCTCTGTTTTACCAACTCCCCCATTCCTTGCACAAATACATAGTGCTCTTTCTGGTCGAGCTTAGCTTGAATATCATCTAGAATATGATCGCGAGGAATAAAAACAGGACTACATCTATACGCTTTGGCTTTCAGTTTTGGCAACGCTGATGCAGAGAAACCTGAATTCCCTGTTAGTTGCGGAAGAAAAGCTAATTCCCTTTCCATTAATTCTTGTCCATAGATAGACCACAGAAAAAGTAAACACACGAATTCGCTATTCTTAAATTCGCTATATTTCTGTTCGATAATCTTTGTCAACCATTTTGGCATAATATCCTTATCGTCTTTGTACATAGCAATCAAGGCTTTTCGTTGTTTTGTGCCAAAACATTTAAGAGAATCGAATCGATTAATCATTTCTTGGTATATCTTGTGATCTGAGTATAAGCGGTTTGCCCATTCTTCAAGTATACGTGGGTGAGATGTTTTTCCTTTAGGTGTGACATTGCCGTTCATAAAAGAATGAAGATGGTTTTCATCGAACATAGATTCAGAGAAATCAACTTTCAATGGCGACAATACTTCTTCAATAAAAGCTCGTTGTGACTTTTTATGCGACTTGATAATAAAACGCTGGTTAATTACTTCCTATATTTTCAGTGCGGTTATTTGTTTCCCAAGTAAAGTATCCGACATGGAAATCACTCCTTTTTGAAAATTTTGGGGGGATCAATGGTATTTGGTGGGTTTTCGATGTTTTTTGGGAATGTGCAATTTAGCTGAATTTGCTATAATTTAGCCATAGAGAGGACATCCAAATATCAAAGAAGACCTCAAGGATGACCAATCTCATTATATCACGACATCATGGCTTATGTCAAGTAAAAAAGAGAGGAGGAGATAGCTTCCGAATGCTTGGAACCTTGACAATTGAATATGACTGAATCATTCGACGAATTCTCCCCAAAGACATGAGTCCAAAGTGATTTATCTATACTCCGATTCCCTCTATGGGATTCCCCTTCTCGGATATAGAGATCACACAAGCCTATGAATTCAAACGAAAAGGAGTCTGAAAACCATGAAAGCAATCAAAAAGAAGATGACTTCTGCTATTCTGGCAGTGATCACATGCTTGACGAGCACAGCTACAGTGCTCGATCACAAGGGAAACAGTTCCAGTCCGATTGGCAGCATTACGGCTGAAGCTGCTTCGAGTGACAGAATTTTGTCTTTCGACTGGAACCTTATCACAGGTGTCGGTCGTCAGGCAAAGGGTTCTGACAGTTGTGCATGTTTCGCCTTGGCTTTTGGGCGGTCGGTTCTCGATGGGTACGTGCATTCCTGGAGCGAATTCAATAAATATGGAGGCGGTTCTCAGACTGGAACAATGTGTATGTGGTCCTATGGAGACTACACAAAACATTATGCGAGCAGTCAGCTCGGCGCACTTCAGGCTGCATACGATCAGCTTAACATGGGCAGACCGGTTGTTGTTTTCGTAACCGGATCTAGGTCCACATGGCACTGGATCACGCTCCTCGGATATCGAGCTGGTGCAGATCGGAACGACCTCTCTCCTTACGATTTTTACATGACGGATCCCTGTAAGTCCGCGAATTCATATGAAAATATGGGCGAAGCAGGTTACAGCGTTAAGTATGAAGGTTCCAGCGGATACGCTTATGTTACCGCAAACTCCGGAGGTGTTCCTCTGGGCGGTGCAGAACCGGAACCCGTTATTCCGGATAAGCCGGTCGTTCATGTTGATTCGACCGATTCTTCGCATGATGTAATTATCAGCTACAATGCCTGCACCAACGCGACACATTACGACTTGCGCTTTTATCGGTCTTCTTGCCGACAAGAATGTTACGCTGAATGATCCGAAAGCTGCTGATCTCAACGGTGATGGGGCATTGAACGGAATTGATCTGACACTATTGAAAAGAAAAATCCTTATCAGCGAAAGTATTGTCATCACGATCAACAAAAAATCCGTCATGATGAATACTGAGGGTGCTTCCAAGACCTTCCAACTTCAAACTTCCTACATTAGTCCTGACGATATTGTCTGGACATCCTCGAATCCGTCGATTGTGACGGTCAAGGACGGTCTGCTTACTGCGCAGAAGGACGGAAAGGCAACTGTAACGGCAAATGTTAATGGGCAGAGTCTTGCTATTTCAGTTGAGGTAAAAACCGCTTACACCGAATCTTGGTCGAAAAAAAGCGACTGGGATAAAACCCCGGTTACAGGCAGTGATACCCGGAAAGTTTATACAGAGGAAAGACCTGAGACACGGGAAGTCGTCAATCTTGCATACTGCTGTGCACGTACAAAGGGGGACCATATCCGGCAGTTCTACAAAGACATGATTAATCCGGCCGCACTGGGACTCGACACTGTATACGGTGTCAATACGACACAAGGCGTGTTTGGCGTCCCGTATATCACAAAATCCCTTGCAGAGATCGAGCAGGCAACAAAGATTCAGAATAATGAGCGCTCCTACGGCTACGGCGATCAATGGGGATACAACAGAAGTGGACAGGTAGGCTATTGCTTCGATAACGCTTGTATCTGGTTCGAGATCGGACGTAATACAGAGACGATCACGGTAACCTACTACTGCTACGAAGACCTCATTAAGATACCGGTTGTATATGACAACGACTAAAACATGCAAAAAACAAAAACTTCTCAGCTATCACGCCGCCTCAACACTGAGGCGGCGTTTTCTATGCTTATACTACGAAACTGCTTCGTGAAATAGCACATATCACCATTTTTATAACCAGCAGCACAATCATGTGCGCCGGATAAAGCACATAGAAAAACCAGCGGTTCAGACGTTTCTGCTGGACATTTCCGCGCTCTCCGTTATACATCGAGATCGGGACGAGCGCGAGAAGCGTACCGTACTGAAAAGAAAAAAGAGCGAAGCTGTCAAACTCTTTCAGATAGACCAGCGTTTGCAGTGTGACCGATGCCAGCGCAAAGAGGACAATCAGCTTTTTGGTATCTCTTTTAT
>JAZQOZ010000224.1:0-3248 GCA_045628085.1 Oscillospiraceae bacterium
GTGTACGCTAAAATAAAAGTTTCGGTCAAGCCTTTTCAAAGGCTTGCGGTTTTCAAAGGCAGAGCCTTTGGTCGTACTCCGCAGAGTACGAAATTCTCTATGCTTTAGGAGCTCCGCAGGGGTGAATCTGATAAAACGATCCGGTGGATCGTTTTTCAGAGAGGGGTGCCCTGCGATAGAGGGCACCCCTAAGTGGATCGCAAAGCGATTCACCGTACAGGACTTTATCTACAAGTTGACCGGCTCGGAATGCTCTGAGCCAGTTTTGTAATGTGCTGTATATTCTGAATATCATATTGCGTGGACAGCCGTTTTCGGCAGATTGTTATCTGCAAAGCAGAATAACAGTTGCGGCTGCGACAGAAAACTGACAGACAGCGTTGGATATTTCAATTACCCAGTGAACTTTTGCGTTTTTCAGATTCGACAGAATGCCGATCAGACAAAGAAACACAAAAAGGCAGATCGCAAACGCATACAGAATGATCGGCAATACTGCTCCGATTCTGACTGAAAGCACGATCATCGAAATATAGATCATCAGATATCCGACTGCGCCGATCAGAACGGCTGCCGTATTGAATTTTCCGGTTTTATACCATAGAAAGCCAATGACAGCGGCAAAGGCGAGCAGGATCAAAAACATGAAAAACGGTTTGATGCCGAGAACGTGGGATGCAAGTGCGATGCCGGAAAGCAGAATGCCGGAATTGACAAATGACACAAGATTGACCGGCATTTTGAACTGCATTTTTCCAAGCCCGACGATCAGCTTGACGGTCGGGATGGACAGCCCGAAAATAAGTGAAATAACAGCCCCCAGAGCAAAAATCATATATGCCGCTGTATGCATGACGCCGTACATATTGATCAGGATCGTTATGACGGTTATTCCGTAGAATATCGGATTGATGTAGTCAAACAATCCGAGCGCAACTGAAAAATGACCGATAATGCCGGAATCATTTTCTTTCGATGAATTGTTCATTTGCATTTCTCCTTTCGGTTTCAGATTTTTGCAAACACGGCTTTCAGAATGCGGCTTGTCCCGTATTCATCGAACCATATTGTATTTTCGGATACTTTTGTATCATTTTCATACCATCCGACAAAGCGGTATCCTTCATCGGGATAGGCATAATAGCTTTGCTGCCATTCGCCGGTTTCCTTCCATTGCGCATTATAAACCGGATTGAATTTCAGTCCGACACATCCGCCGTTTCCTGCATACAATTCCAGCGGCAAAGCAGATGCATTCTGCGGAGCAAGCGAACGGATCGTTTTCATCGGATTTTCTGTCGCATTCAGATGACGGAGACAGGGATTTGACCGTGTGTCAAGCGCAGCGATCCTGTTATGATGACAATAGAAATACCGGAGTTTCGGGTTTTGTGACAGATCAATTTCCGTAAAATCGTTGTCGTTGATATACAGTTCCACGAGTTCATGATTCTGCGAAACATCCAGTTCTTTCAGCCGGTTCATTCCGGCATCAATGCCCTGACAGGACGGCATCTCTGATACGTCCAGAGATGCAAGCAGATTATCCTGCACGCCGAAAATACGCACTGTCGGCATATTTTTTGTTGTCACGGATGAGATTTTGTTGTGATACAGGTCAAGGAAAACCATATCCGTGCAGTCTGAAATGTCAAGTTCTCCGATCAACGAGCAGTTCCGGAGCGTAATTTCAAAGCTTTTCAGCGGATATACGTCTTCATTAAAGATGTGGATTCCAAGCCCGATGATCTTCCCGTTTTCCATTACGATCCCATTGGGGATGCTGCTCTTTGCGGAGTTATTTTCTATGGCTTCCACGCTCTTGTTCCGGTCTGTAGTTTCGGTTCGGCGCAGGATTTTTTGATACTTATGTATTCTGTCAAGATTGGACACGCCTTCTTCGTCCTGAATATGAAAAAAGTCAAGCAATCGTTTCAGTGTTGTATCCATCATTCAATCCTTTCAATACAGTTCATTTATCAGCATTCGGTTTGATCATCAATACTGTTCTCAGAATATCGAAAATCTCAGTATTATCTATTATTATACCATACTATTTCAAAAAATGCAATCGGTTTGCGCAATGATAAAATATAGTGACAAAATCAGAAGAAAAGTCTCAGACGGGAGCTATAGAACAATCCCTGATAGATTGCTGTATCAGGGATTGAGGATTATACAAATATGTGTGCGCTGATATTGTGTCATAATCGTGTCCAAATTTTATCGAAAATTGTGCCTTTCTCGTGCCCATTGTAGCGGAATCCAGATATGGCTGCATATGAGCGATACATTAACGGTAAAACATGGGAGCAGGTTGCGGTGCAGATGAATTACAGCTATGTGCATATCGTTCACAGGATGCATCCTGCGGCACTGAGAACGCTTCAGGAGGAATGAACCGTAAAAGAAAAGCCCCCTCTCAAATCGCATTCTGAGCGAAATGAGAGGGGCGCGGTTCATCTGAGCTTCAGCCGCTCCTGCAATGCAGTTTGCAGAATCTGAGAGAAGTTCAGGTGTGTTTTTTCTGCGGCGGTGTTCAGCCATGCCGGAATGGTGCAGTTTTTAAAGCACAACATGGACATTACTCGCATCCCTAATCCAAGTGAAAAAGACTATGCGAGAATAGAAAAGTACAAAAAATCTTTAGCTTTCCTTGAAAGCTCAACATACGTTGATTCTGATTGTAAGTTGTAAAACCAGTTTCCAAAGCCGAGAAATGTGCGAAAAAGGAGGTTCCCTATGGCAACGATCACTTTGTATAAAGACAAGGTCAATGGTGTAGGTAGCCTCCTTGACGATATCATTAAGTCATCGAATAATCTGAATGCACAGCTTGGAACGCTTAGAAATACACTACAGAGGGTGGACAGTAGTACCTGCAACTTGCAGGATACTGTCGATAGCATCAGTTTCTCCTCCAAGAGTGAGAAAGAAAAAGTAGAGGATTTAAAGCGGTTGAACAGTAAGCTTACTGAGTTTATCGAAATAACAACCCAAAGAGAGGCTTCTGCTAAGTCTGAAATCGAAAGAGCGAAAAAGGACTTCTACACCAAATACTCATACTTGAAGCCTGATTGTGAGAAAACGGCTTTGGATTACATTAAATGTAACTATTCAGTCACCCTTCAAAAATCAGCCTGTTCTCCCCAATGTTGAAAATGAAAAGTGGAGAATGAAAAAATCGGCTGATTGCCTAATTTACAAATAAAGCACTGATGTGGTATACTGAAACCGAAGGACGGTGA
>JAZQOZ010000225.1:0-15910 GCA_045628085.1 Oscillospiraceae bacterium
GGTAGTGGTTGCTGTCTCCATAGCGGTAGCATCGACCGCAGAAATATTCAGTTCGTTCATAGGTAAAAAGTCTCCCTCAAAATAAAAAAAGTAGTGTCCGCAGCTTCAACCGTTTCTCTTTTATTCGGTTTCTTCACTGTCTGAGTTAAAAGCCGACATATATCTCTTTTTCTTCGGTTTCCTCAGATATTACAGCATCAGCGTTATCTGTTTCTGTTGCTGGTGCCGTTGTAACTTCCTGTCCGGCGTTGGTCATATCAACACCAAATGCCGAAAAACTTTCTCCTTTGCGCAGTTTCAAATGCATCTCTCTTCGGTCACTCACATAGGTTTCGATGTTGAACTCCTGCGCAGGATTATCGTCTAACAGCATAGGGTACTGCTTATGACGGGTAATATCAAACTTGTCCGAGAAGAACGGACGCACTCCTCGCACTTGCAAGATACATTTACCGCCGTCCATGACCGCCAGTTCGTCCTGAGATTTCAGCTCTTTTCCGAGCTTCTGATAGTTCATTCCGTAGCTTTCCGATTGTCCACGGTTGGTAGAGGTATTGAAACTGTCAATAGTTTCCTTACCGAGACTTTCGGATATTTCTTTCAGCGTGGACTTCTCCTTACCGCCCAAAAACAGCATCGTATCACAGTTGCCCTCAATCGTATCTGCATTATCTTTATAAATAGCCTTTAGCTGGCTCTTAGCTTGCAAGATGATCGACGCACTGATTTCACGGCTTCGGATAGTCGCTATGAGTTTCTCAAACTGCGGAATTTCGCCAATATTCGCAAACTCATCTAACAAACAGCGTACATGATAGGTCAGCTTTCCACCTGGGGAATTATCTGCTTTTGTGCAGAGCAGATTGAAAAGCTGAGAATACATGATAGCCACAAGGAAGTTAAATGTGGCATCTGTATCGGAGATGATTATGAAAAGCGCACTCAGCTCGTCACCGAGCTTATCAAGGTGCAGCTCATCGTAGGAGGTGATCTCCAAGACCTCATCTATTGCAAAAGGCGCGAGTCGTGTCGAACAGCTAATTAAGATAGACTTAGCCGTTTTTCCGGCAGCGAGCTTATACGCCTTGAATTGTTTGAGTGCAAAAGCACCCAAGCGCCTTTGATCGGCATCGGGTTCAGCTTCAAAGACATCACCGTAATCAGCCATAACATCAGGATCATCGTGCTTTGTGCCGTTTAGCCAGCACTCTACGATCTCGAATTCAAGGTCAATACAGTTCTTGAACTCCTCATCGTCCTCACGGCATTCTGAGTTGTTTATCATGTCGATAAGCGTTTCAAAATTCCACTGATCTTTGGGGTACATCGCAAAGATAAGGGCAATATACGCAGTATAAAGCAATTTCTCCGCTTTCACCCAAAAGTCATCGCCGGACGGCTGCTGAGAGGAAGAAGTGTTCTTTATAAGCACTTCCACGAATTTCAGAATGTCTTTCTCACGGTTCTTTTCGCTGATATATGCAAACGGATTGTAGTGCATCGACTTCGCAAAATCAATGGTATTGAATACCTTGATCTTGTACGGCTCATAGACAGGGATATATTTGCCCTTTTCGTCCTTGATGAGATAGCCTTTTTCGTCTTTGCGGTATGCGATTTTTCCGTCTTTGTCACGTTTCAGGCGGCCCCGTTCAAGCATCTTTCCGCACTCCACAAGTACCGTGCCTTTCGGATCGGTGACTACATAGGAGGAGTGCATCTGCATCAGGTTCGGCTTTACGAAAAAGCGTGTTTTACCGGAACCTGAGTCGCCGATAACGAGAATGTTCTTGTTACGGGCGAATTTCGGTGCAGAGGGCTTGCCCATTGTCAGAGATTCCGTCTTTGTGAGGATCACATTGTTTTCGGGGCAGGATAAGTCCATATACGGCTCAATATCCTTTTGCGTACCCCATACGGCAGAGCCGTATTCCTCACCCTGGCGAAATTTCTTCCTGTTTTTCGACTTGACATAGAGGACGAGCCTCATTACACCCGCAAGAACCAAGCCGAAAAGAAGATCAAACGGGTGTAAACTGGGAAAGATTCTTGCAAATGCCACACCGAGATTACTCATGAAGGGCAGGAGCTTTTCCTGAAAGCCGTTGCCCTCAGCGGTTCGGTACGCAAAGCCGATCAGGTTACCCACATAAGAGAAAGCTACATAGGGGATAGCCTTGATGATCAGCTTTTTGAGTTTTCTCGTGTCGATCTGCAATGTGCAGACCTTTCCTTTCTGTTGGTATCGGCATCAAAAACCGCCGTAAAAACATCATCGCCCCTTGCCCGTGGAACGGGTGCAGGCATGAAATAGCCGTAGATCATCGTCTGTTCTCCCTTGTTTTCTCTCTCTGTTTCTGTTTGCGAGGTTTGCTCCTGAGCTTCTGAGCCTGCTGCTGCATCTGCTCACGGGTGACATAGAGAAATTCCAGCTATTCGGCAGAGAAAGAACCTTCATCATAAAGCCGATCAGTTTATTTCTGATCTTATTAGTTCTGAGTAGCTTTGCACTGATAATTGTAAAATTGCTGTCCTTCTTCACACGGTTCAAGGTAGCATTATCCGCAGTGAAAGTCTCCATCTCAACGTCATACTTCGGGATAGAGTCATCAAGTTCCGAGTATTCATAGAAGTCATAGAGGTAGCTGATCCTGCCTGTGGGGGACTCGTTTGGCATCAGCAAAGTCTTTTTGACATAGCCCCATTGCTCCAGTTCAGCAAGCTGAGACTTGATTGCCGTTTCTCCGTCCTCACAGATAGACACAAGTCCGGCTATCGTGAAATTCCATGTAGGCGGTAGGTCATTGATCTTGCCGAGCAGTCCTATCGAATCACAGCCAATATTGGTAGACCGCACGAAGCAGTTACTTAGAACAGCATAGCCGCCTGACCTATGTACACGGCATATCGTATCCGGTACTGTCTTTTTCGTTCTATTATTCTTGTCCATTTCTCTCACCTCTGCTTATGCTCCGTACACGAATTCCATGTTTGATATTCGCAGCTTGTTGACCGCATAGACGAAACCATACGGCTTTTTGACTTCAAGGAGGAAACCTCTCCTGTGCAGTTCGTTCACTGCTTGATGTGGTTCATCTCCACCTCAACGCCGATGGTCTGCTGTTTCATGTTTGCAATCTGCTGTGCTGTTCTTTCAGTCATTTTTGTATCCTCCGCAAAGTGTTTTTTGACTTGCCGTAGGGTGTTTTCCCTTTCGGTAGTCACATATTAACTCTTTTAGCGAATTATATCAAGCCGCTAAATGTACAGAAGATACGGGAAAAATACACGTTCATGATTGTGTATCTTACACCCTTGCTGTTCTTGACATTCTATGGTAATATGGGATACGATGGAATAGGTCTTCACATTTCCGGCAGCCCCCGGAGGCTGTAAAATCAGCCGCCGGAGATGACCTCAAACTCATCTGCGCCTTCGATCAGCGCAAGGCTTCTGCCGTTATCCCACTTCATGTGGATGTTGCCTGCGTCGTCGATGATCGCAACCGTTCCGGTTGTTCCGGGCGGCACGGGCGCGATGTCGTCCGCCATGCGAATCAGACGGATGCGTGTACCTGCGGGATAACGCTCCCGCAGGGCTTTCAGTTCAGCGTCATTCGGAAACCGCATCGTCGGCACCTCCTTCGGGCTTGCCGTGACGGAAGGCGGAGCTTCCGGTCAGGCGGCGGAGCAGAACCCTGCGCACCGGCTTGTACTCTTCGCCGATCATGCCGAGGCGCAGGAGGAAGCAGCGAAATGCGTACTTCTCGTTGTCGCTGGCATCGGGCTTGTTGACCACACGCTGCAGGTTCTTGGCGAACTCGCAAAGCATGGTAATGAACTTGGCATAGGCATCAGCGTCACCGTCCTGCTTAATCGTGAACCACGGGAACTCGATGGTTTCCTCGCACTCGTTAATTGCAAGGCTGTCCGTTTCAAGGGCGTGCTTCAGGAGCGTTTCCTTGTTGGCGATGAGCTGGAGCAGATTGCTCATCGACTGCTCCGTGAAGAAGTCTCGCGGCATCGAGATTGTCAGCGCCACCGGCTCGTCCTCTGCGGTGTAACCTGCCTTCTGCATTTCGCTCCGGATGTCGTCCGGAAGCTCATCGCCGTGCAGCACTGCTTCCTTGTCGAGGGTGTATGCCCCGATCTGGTATCCGCAGCTCGGAACGCCGAGGTACTTCACCTCGCTACCGGTCAGCTCACCGATCTTCTGTGCCAGTGCCTTGCGCTGGCTCTTTTCAATATTAAACTTGATATTCATGATGTGACCTCCTGTTTTTCACCGCTTGCTGCGGTTTTGATTGTAGTCACATATTAACTCTGAATCGCAGATATAGCAAGTGTGAGTAGTGACAATCTTTCGGGGTAGAACCTGTTGTTTTTTCTGTCGATATGTGCTATAATATGAAAAATGCCAGCAGCTTTGCTAAGAATGATAATTGATGATAGAGAATTATTACAAAAAATGGTATCGGAAATGTTCAGCGAACTGCCAGAACGGAAACCGAAAACCAGAAAGGCGGAGAAAAAAATGAAAACGAAACTGTACACGAATAACATCCACCAATATCTGCAATGCAGTGATATCATTGACTTTGACAACGAGTCTGTTGCACAACTGGCTGACAAGCTTTATAGCGCGTCAAACGGCGAGACCGATTTTATCAGAAAGGCTTTTGAGTATGTGCGTGACCACATCTCACATTCGGCTGACATCGGAGCAGACGAGGTGCCCTGCACGGCATCACAGGTACTCAAAGCAGGTCACGGAGTATGCTTTGCAAAATCTCATCTTCTGGCTGCGATACTCCGCAGCAGGGGCATCCCCGCAGGCTTTTGCTATCAGAAGATCGTACTCAACGACGATGCCGATGTGCCGGAGCTTGTCTATCACGGACTTAACGGAGTATATCTCAGAGAGCATGATAAATGGATAAGGCTTGATGCAAGAGGAAACAAAGAGGGCGTGAATGCACAGTTTAGCATCGACACCGAGCAGCTTGCCTTCCCAATACGCACAGATAAAGGCGAACAAGACGATTTCACCGTCTATCCCGTGCCGGACAAAGAAATAATAGACGTGCTGACATCAAACGATTCCAGAGCGCAGCTTTGGGCTGAACTTCCGATGCAGCTCGAATATTATAGAGCTATCAAGTAAACGAAAGCCGAAAACCAGAAACGCTGACAAAAAAGAAACGTGAAATAATTGCAATAATACTTCAGCCTTCCTTCGTTTCCACCTCTTTGACCAGATCGGAATAAGGAATCTGCTGTCCGTTACGAATCACATACACGCCTTCGGCATTCCCGGTGTCTTCAACGTAGCGCCGGAGAATTACGGAGGCGTATTTTTCATCAAGCTCCATCATGTAGCAGATGCGGTTCATCTGCTCACACGCCATAAGCGTCGAGCCGCTGCCGCCGAAGGTGTCGATGACAACAGCGTTCTCCTGCGTGGAGTTGCCGATGGGATAGCCGAGCAGGTCGAGGGGCTTGCTGGTCGGGTGGTTCGCATTGCGCTTCGGCTTGTCGAAGTGCCAGATGGTCGTCTGCTTGCGGTCGGAATACCACTTGTGCTTGCCGTTCTGCATGAAGCCGTACAGCACCGGTTCGTGCTGCCACTGATAATCGGAGCGTCCGAGGACGAGGCTATCCTTAACCCAGATGCAGCAGCCAGCAAGGTGGAAGCCTGCGTCGATGAACGCCCTGCGGAAGTTCAGTCCTTCCGTATCGGCATGGAACACATAAGCCGCGCCGCCTTTTTCGAGGTGGTCTGCCATACATTTGAACGCCGACAGCAGGAATGTGTAAAACTCCTCGTTCTTCATGCTGTCGTTCTGAATGGTCAGCCCGCTGGAGCTTTTGAAAGATACACCGTAGGGCGGATCGGTCAGAATCAGATTCGCTTTCGTATCGCCCATAAGTGTATTTACATCTTCAGGGCTGGTCGCGTCACCGCACATGAGGCGATGCCTGCCGACCGTCCACACGTCGCCGCGCTCCACAAAGGAAGCCTTCTCCAGCGCAGCGGTCAGGTCGAAATCGTCATCCTTTGCATCGGAGTCCGTGCCGTTGGAAAACAGGTCAGCCAGTTCCTTTTCATCGAAGCCGGTCATGGAGAGGTCGTAGCCGAGGTCTTGCAGCTCCTGCATCTCCACGGCGAGTAGTTCCTCGTCCCAGCCTGCGTCCATTGCCATGCGGTTATCGGCGAGGATGTAGGCTTTCTTCTGTGCATCGGTCAGATGGTCAACATAGACACACGGCACTTCCGTGATGCCTTCCTCCTTTGCCGCCATCAGTCTGCCGTGACCGGCGATGACATTGTACTCCCGGTCGATGATGACGGGATTGACGAAACCGAACTCACGCAGCGAGGAGCGCAGCTTTTTTATCTGCTCCGGCGAGTGGGTGCGGGCGTTATTTACATACGGGATGAGCTTGTCGGTGCTGACAAGCTGAAAATCGGTCGTTGTTTTCATCGGGTGTTCCTCCTCATCAGAACCTTCTGGAGTCCCTTGCGGGCATCATTGACCTGCCCCTTGACCGCCTGTCCCTTGATGGTGCGGTACTGCTGCTTCGTCATATACGGGCGGCTTGCTTTCAGGTCACGCCAGAAGATTGCATCTGCATTTGCTTTCATACCTTCCTCACTTTCTGCTGCGGAGAAGCTGCTCCATCAGGTCGTCCTGCGGAGAGCCGTCGAACTTGGTCGTACAGTTCTGCTTCACGATGTCGAAAATCTCATACCAGAGGACGTTCGCCTGTTTCTGGTAGGACTGACTTAGGGATGCGAACGGCGATGCCACCACGCCCCCGGTCGTCGGATGCTTACCGAGCAGACCATAGGTCGAGAGGGCTTCCTCACACTGGATAAAACGAGCGAACGCCAGCGAGTAGCTTTCGAGCAGTCGCTTGTTCACCAGCTTTTCGCAGCCGCGATTCTTCAGCCATATCCATGTTTCCTTGTAGATTTCATCAGCGCCGAGGGGCTTACCGTCCTTCTGCCGGGCCGGGAGGTATTCACTCGGCGAGGGCATATCCTCACCGACAAGGTCAGCGGCATCATCAAGGTCTGCTCCCTCCAGTGCGGTCGGGGTGAATTCGATGATGTCAGCATCCTCTCCGGCGGCAATTTTCTCAGCGAGGGGCTTCGGCTTGTCGCCTGCACGGACACGTCGTCCGCCACGGTTTGTACCGTCCTTTGCCATATCATCACCTGCCTGAAAAATGCCGGAATCACGAGGATTTCGGCTTGCAAAAATATCCGAGGGGTTAATCGGGTGTTTGAACTGCACTTTTTGTGCGTGAGAGGGGACGCCGGTCTTGTTATCGCTGCTCCGTAGAGATTTCGATACCCCCACCGGGCAGCCCCCAGCCCTCCCCATTCTCCTAAAAAGCATATCATTTTAGGAGAAAACTGAAATTAGTAGGAGTATTCCGGTCTGCTGTCCTCAGTTCCGGTTTTCTTGTCGTGACAGGACTTACACAGCGCCTGCCAGTTGGTATCACTCCACATCAGGTAGTGGTCGCCACGATGCGGAACGATATGGTCAACGACCGTTGCGGTCACGAACTTACCCTGCGCCAGACACTTCACGCACAGCGGATGCTTCCGCAGGTACGCCTTGCTGACACGCTGCCACTTGCTGCCGTAGCCACGCTTGGCGGCTGACGGTCGGTCAGGGTGCAGGGGATTGTGTTCGTCACAGTACGCACCCTCGGTCAGTCTCGGACAGCCGGGATGCTTACACGGTTTCAGTGCCTTCCTCGGCATCGCCGACACCTCCATAAATTTAAAATATAATCCATAACTTTCCTATTGACATTTCCGTAGATATGGTGTATAATATAGTTGCAGGCAGAAATGCGCTGTATACTCATGATACCGAATTCACGTTTAAGCGACATGTAATGTCGTCGGTCATGAGGGCCGCCGTCAGGCGGCTTTTTTCGTTTAAGGAAGTGTGTCGATGGATTTATTTGTTTATTCTGATGAATCAGGCGTATTTGACAGAATACATAACGATTATTTTGTTTTCGGTGGATTGCTTTTGATTGGAAAGGACGCAAAAGATGTAGCGTCCAGAAAATATATCGCCGCCGAAAAAGCAATAAACGCCACCAAGAAATATGAAAGTGGCTATGAATTAAAAGCTACGCACATCACAAACAAGGAAAAAGGAAAGCTCTTCCGTGCTCTGAACGCGTACTATAAATTCGCTGTTGTCATAAAACAGAAATCTCTGAATGCTCACATCTTTGACTATAAGAAGAGTAAGCAGCGATATCTTGATTATGCTTATAAGATCGGACTGAAACGCTTACTGGAACAGCTTAAGAATAGTAAGATCCTGCCTCTTGACGATTTAGGAACGCTTCACATTTTTGCAGACGAACACACCACTGCTACAGACGGTAGGTACGAACTTCAAGAAGCACTCTTACAGGAATATAAGCTTGGAACCTTCAATATGAGTTGGAACAGCTATTTCCCTCCGATTCTTCCTCAGCTTGTTGGGGTAGAAACCAAGTATTGTAACTCAGCTACCACAACACTGGTACGGGCTGCTGATATTATTGCCAACAAGGTTTATTTCTGCGCATTAAACGGTAAACTCGATGAATTGAGATCAGACGATTTCATCATCACAGTTCTTCCATAGTACAACAAAAGCCGCTGCGGTTTGCCCGCAACGGCTTTTTACATATTCTTCTATTATACAGTTTACCATATATCCCTATCTAAGTCAAGTACAATCAACTCTCATCAACTCTCAACTTTTCAAGAGCTTTGGCATGGAGGCGGTAGATATTCTGTTCGCTGTATCCGAACTCTGCTGCAATGGTTTTCCATGCCTTAAACTCCAGATAACGCTTGATAAGCAGGTCACGATCGTCTCCGTCGGCTACCCGCTGAATTCGCTGCCGCATAACGTCAATCAGTGCATCGTATTCTGCCTGCGTTTCCTGTATATCCTGTTCCAGCGCCATGATCTTGAAAACGGTGTCTTCCATCTTGCTGCGGTCGGGCGATACCGTCCTCGGCATATCATTGATGCCGCTGCCGTTCATACCCTCCGCCCGCTGTCGCAGCAGGTGGATTTCGTGTATTTTACGGTTGATACGGCGGCGGAGTCGTTTCGCCTGCTCCCAGTATTCTTTCATGCAAATTCCTCCCTCATCATTTTTATCAGCTTTTCGCCGTTCATATCCGACATGAAGTCAAACCACTGCGACCGCAGGAACTGTTCACATTCAAGGGTTGTTATGATATCGTGTGATTGCAGCACCTCCTTGTAGTCTAAGAGACACTGCTTGATGATCGCCGCCGCCAGTTCCTTGTACCCTTCGTTCATTTCGCCCTCGCTTTCACCGCTTTCATCATTGCCGCCTGTGTTTTGTCCTTCATTTCCAGCACCTTCATGATGTCCTCGTCGATCGTACCCGCCGCCACGAGGTGGTGGATGACGACTGTTTCGGACTGTTGCCCCTGTCGCCAGAGACGGGCGTTGGTCTGCTGGTACAGTTCCAGCGACCACGGCATCGTGTACCAGATGATGGTGCTGCCGCCGGACTGGAGATTCAGACCGTGACCTGCGGAAGAAGGCTGAATCAGCGCGACCGGTATTATTCCCTTGTTCCAGTCGGCGATATCGGCATCGGTCTTGATCTCCCGGCAGTCGAAACGCTGCATGATGCTGTCCCGTTCGTGCTTGTACCAGTAGGCGATCAGGGCGGGCTTGCCGTTCTGCGCTTCGATGAGGTCTTCCAGTGCATCCAGCTTGTGGTCGTGGATATGCCGGACAGCGCCGCTGTCGGTGTAGATCGTTCCGCTGGCAAGCTGTGTCAGCTTTCCGCACAGGACACCGCCGTTCGCTGCGGAGATCGGTTCATCGACAAACTCGACGCACATCTCCTGCTCCATGTCCTTGTAGATGCGGAAGGCGTCCTCGTCCAGCTCCACCTTGTCGGCGACCATGACCAGCTCCGGCATGGTCAGGTGGTCGGTGGTTTTCATGGAGATGCTGATGTCGGCGATCTTGCCGTAGATTTCCTTTTCCGCGCCCTTGCGGGGCGTGTAGGTGAAGCCGTTCCAGTCCGGGGTGAAGTAGGCATCACGGTATTGCCCGATTCGCTTGCCCAGTCGGACACCCTTGTCCAGTAGGCGAAACTGCGCCCACAGATCCATGAGACCGTTGCTGCATGGTGTACCGGTCAGCCCGATGATGCGCTTGACAAACGGTCGCACCTTCCGCAGCGCACGGAAGCGCTTGGACTGATGGTTCTTGAAGGAACTCAGCTCGTCGATCACCACCATGTCAAACTCACTCGGAGCTTGTATTATCACGGTGCGCTTCCATATATTCCTGCGCCTCGCTAAGTTTTGTTATAAGGTAAGTAATGGGGACGGTTTCGTACTCGTTCTTCTTCCCGCGTTTGACAGAAACGGCGGGTGTGAAGTTTTCATCCCAGCATAGTTTTCCAATTTTTATATGTGCCTGTGGTGTTGTGAGATATTCTCCTTCTATCATAGACGATCTCCTTTGTATTCTTGTTAGCTAATCGGCTAACTTCGAGGGCTAAAATACAGCGGACAAGATGTCCGCTGTATTATTTTTTGCTTCTATTACTTCGTCAAGGCTATTATTGGTGCTTTTTTGATGAACCCAAGAGTTTTTAATCTGTTCAAAACAGCTTCATGCGATACATTAAATGTCTCTGCCATTACATTGATGGAATTAAAAACGCCAACGGATGATGTACCACAATTGTCAAGAATTGAAAGTACTGCCGATTTGGGCATCAAAAATGAGCCTGAGAACTGGTTTGCTTGCCATTCCATCCAATCATTATCTGTTTTTAGCTCCCGCTTTTTTGATGATGGAAGATCTAAGCGAAGGCACTGCATAACCATTTCTTTTTTGACGCCCCATAACTTACGCAATAAAGCCAGTCGTTCAAAGTACAGAGTGTGAAAAACTAAATGTCCGCACTCATGTCCAGCAGTAAAACGATAACGGTGTTCCTGATTTGCATCCTCTACCAATCTTGTGTCGAATATAACAGTATTCGCCTTTGCACTGAAATACTCTGCGCAATTATGATACGGATCATACACTGGGATACTATTTGTATCTTCAAACACCGTCATTCCAAGATAAATCATATTGTGCGATAGATACTGATAGTCAGGCGTTGCTCCAAGATACCGTTCGAGAAAGCCATCAACATCGACTTCCATTGGACTTTTTAGTGCTTCTGGCTGAAAGTCCATAAGGAACTGCTCGGCAATATCATCGATCTCTTCGCGCTTTAGGATAGGAAGCTCATTCTGCTTAGTTCTGATAGAGGGAGTATACATGGATTGTCATTCATCCTTTCCGGTTTCTCAGCTCCTCCACGAAACGCTGCCATTCTGCCTCTCCAGCATCAAGGTCACGTGCTGTGCGAAGAGCAGCAGACACGTAATCTCTCTCCATAATGTACTCAGGAAGGTCGGGAGCTACCGTTTTTCTTTGTTTTCCTGCAAGATTCAGCATTGTCTCATATTCGTCATCAGATAGGTTCAGAATCTGCCTGAGCATAATTAACCTATCCATATCGAGAGAATTACGTCTGCCTTTCTCGACATCGCTCAAAAACGGAGCAGATAAATCCAGCTTTTCAGCCAGTTGGCGCAGAGTTATTTTCTGCTGTTCGCGTTTGGTTTGGAGGAACTCTCCAAAGTTTTGATCATTCATGTTCATGCGATTCACCTTAATTTCATTTTAATTCACGCTTGCAATTTCATTTTAATAGGCTTTTTTCATTTTCACTTTAATTTTCATTTTGATTTTCATTTTTGCCTTCATTTACATTTTACGCAAGTCTTAATTCACTTTTCTTCAATGGTGAATGTGTATGCTTGTTAGCAGGTTCGCTTACAAGCCGTACTGTAATCATATCACTTTTCGAGCAGTTTGTCAAGCGCCTTACACTAATTCGGCAAAATACACATATCAGCGCATTGTACAAACCATATAGCCGTCATATTCACAACATAAATATGGCTTTGACCTGTTGGAGTGGGGATAAAACATGAATCAATCGTAGCAAAAGCACTTGAAATTTTCGTCATTTTGTGCTATAATATATTTTGTATACTTATATCTTGATAGGCAAAATGATCAACAATCGATCATCACACTAAATATTGCCTTCATTCGACCAAAGTGAAAGTGAGAAAATCAATGGCAAAAGAGAAAACACAAGTGGTTTCAAGCGAAGAAACGACCAGCCAGCAGTTGTTTTCACACCTGTTTGAAGCCTGTAATATCCTGAGAGGACCGATCAATCAGGATGAATATAAAAGCTACGTCACACCGATATTGTTCTTCAAGCGCATCTCTGATGTTTATGACGAGGAAACACAGATCGCACTGGAAGAATCCGACGGTGATGAAGAGTTTGCAGCATTCCCGGAGAATCACAGCTTTGACATCCCGCCGGGTTGCCACTGGAACGATGTCCGTGAAGCACACGAAAATATCGGTGTCGCTATCGTAAAAGCCATGACTGGCATAGAGAGAGCAAATCCTGATACCCTCGGTGGCGTTTTCTCCAGTTTCGATGATGCGAACTGGACAGATAAGGGCAAGCTCTCTGACGAGCGCCTGAAAAACCTTGTCGAGCATATGTCCAAGATCAAGCTCGGCAACCAGAACTACTCCGACGATGTCATGGGTGACAGCTACGAATACCTGATCAAGAAGTTCGCTGACCTCTCAAAAAAGAACGCTGGTGAATTCTATACACCTCGTCCTATCGTCAAACTGATGGTTCAGCTTCTTGCACCGAAAGCCGGAGACTATGTATACGACGGAGCTTGCGGCACCGGAGGTATGCTGCTGGAGGCAATTCGGGCAATTGGCAACGACCAGCTCACATATGGTAAGATCTTCGGACAGGAGAAAAATCTGGCTACCTCTGCGATCGCAAGAATGAACCTGTTTCTGCATGGCGCAAAGGACGTGCAGATCGTGCAGGGAGATACGCTCCGTTCACCTGCGTTCTTGGAAGCTGGACAGCTCCGCACATTTGACTGCGTGATCGCAAATCCTCCGTTCTCCCTCAAGAATTGGGGCGCAGATCAATTCTCTTCCGACATTTACGGAAGAAATATGTGGGGAGCGCCGACCGATTCCAATGCCGACTTCGCATGGTTACAGCACATGATCTGCTCTATGGATAAAAAGAAAGGTCGCTGTGCTATTGTTTTGCCTCAGGGTGTGCTGTTCCGCAGTGGTAAGGAAGGCGAAATCCGTAAACAACTCGTTGACTCAGATAAACTGGAGTGTATCATCACCCTTGTTGGCGGCGTGTTTTACAGCACCGGTGTGTCCGCTTGCATCCTCGTGATGAATAACAACAAGCCCAGCAACCATATTGGCAGGGTGTGTATGATCGACGCATCCAACATATATACACCACAGCGGGCGCAGAATATCATGACCGAAGAAGACATTCAAAAGGTGTTCACGTTGTACACCAATTATGAAGATGTCATCGAGCAGGTCAAGATCGTAACGCTGGACGATATTCGGCAGAAGGATTATACCCTCGCTATCAATAATTACATCGAAAAGAAGGAAGCAGAAACTGTGCCGCCGGAGGAAGTGCGCCGACAGTATTTCGCCGCATTGCAGGAAGTCAAGGATGCGGAGGAAGCTATGAAGCGTCTGCTTGTGGAAGGAGGCTACATCAGTGAGTAATCGAATCACAATAGAGGAACTGCAATCCTACCTCTGGAACTCCGCTGTCCTGCTCCGCACAAGCATTGATGCGGGAGCCTACAAGCAGTACATTTTCCCGCTTCTGTTTTTCAAGCGCATCTGCGATGTGTATGACGAAGAGTGCGTTCAGATCTTAGAGGAATACGACGGTGACGAGGAAGCTCTCGAATGGGAGGAGAACCACCGCTTCAATGTACCGAAGGGCGCGCATTGGAAGGATGTCCGTGCGGTCTCCGAGAATATCGGCTCTGCTATCGTAAAGGCGTTCCGTGCTATCGAGAATGCCAACTCTGACAAGTTGCAAGGTGTATTCGGTGACGGTGCATGGACAAACAAGAACCGTCTGCCTGACCGCCTGCTGAAAGACCTGATCGAGCATTTCAGCTCAAAAACGCTGTCCATCGAGAACTGCCCGGAGGATGAGCTTGGTCAGGGGTACGAATACCTTATCAAAAAGTTCGCTGATGACAGCGGTCACACAGCACAGGAATTCTACACAAACCGTACTGTTGTACATCTCATGACCGAGATGCTGAAACCAGAATCCGGCGAATCCATCTACGATCCCACTTGCGGCAGCGCCGGTATGCTGATCTCTGCTATCGCATACCTCAAGGAGCAGGGCAAGGAATGGCGCAATGTGGCTGTTTACGGGCAGGAGATCAATGCGTTGACCTCTGCGATCGGCAGAATGAACCTGTTTCTGCATGGTGTCAAGGACTTCACGATCGTCAACGATGATACCCTGAAAAATCCTGCATTCATCCAAAACGGTCAGCTCCAGACCTTTGATCTGGTGCTTGCGAATCCGCCGTATTCCATCAGTCAGTGGGACAGGGCAGCTTTTGAGAGCGACAAGTACGGTAGAAATTTCCTCGGCGTTCCTAATCAGATTCGTGCTGATTTTGCATTCATACAGCACATATTAAAAAGTCTTGATAGTAAGACAGGACGATGCGCCATCTTGCTTCCTCACGGAATACTGAACCGCTATGAAGAGCAGGAGATGCGCAAAAAGATGGTCGAGCTTGACTTGGTTGAGTGTGTTATTGCTGTGGGACGCAATCTGTTTTATAACTCACCAATGGAAGCCTGCATTCTTATATGTAGGAGTCAAAAGCAAGGGAAGCGAATCGGAAATGTTCTGTTTATAAACGCTGTCAAGTACGTTCAAAAGAATGGAACCGAGAGTTTGCTTACCGAGGAACACATAAAGGAAATATCTCAGGCTTACTTTGATTTTGAATTTATTGACGGATTCTGTTCAGTTGTATCTGATGAGGAGATAATCAAAAACAATGCATCTCTTAGCATTTCTATGTATGTCGCAAGCAGCATTGCCGATGAAGAAGATACAATGACCGCAGAAGAGGCAATAGATACATGGATTGAAAAATCAGCATCCATGCATGGTGAATTTGATAAACTAAACAGATTATTGGATGCGGAGGAACAAGCATGATCGTAAAACTTAATGATGTGGTTGATAGAATCAAAGGAAATGTCGATAGGTTCAATACTGACCTGATTTATTATGTAGGTGGAGAACACTATGAGTCTTCTCGCATCGCTATATATACTCCCGGTTTGCTGGACAGTGAAAAAGGTGCCACTCTTGGTTTCAAATTTCATTTTCCTTTTCAAAAAGGCGATGTTTTGTTTATGGCAAGAAACCCTCACTTGCGTAAAGCGGGCATGGTAATGTTTGATGGAATCTGCTCGGATGCAAGCTATATTTTGCGAACAAAAGACTCGTCTGTACTTTTACAGGAATACCTTGCATTAATTGTACAGTGTGATCGTTTTTGGGATTTTTTCGAGGCGAACAAAAGTGGCTCTGTCAACTACCTGATGAACTGGAAAGAACTTCAGAATTATGAGTTTGACTTACCAAGTATAGAAGAACAGCGTAAAATCGCAGATTTGGCTTGGGCTATCGAACGTACACGAGTAGCATACGAGGGGCTGATTCGAGCAACTGACGAACTTGTGAAATCTCAATTTATCGAGTTGTTTGGTGATTTAATTATAAACCCAAAAGGCTGGAAAAAGGATAAACTACAAAACCATGCCAATGTAATTGTAGGTTACCCATTTCCAAGTAAAGAATATGCTGAATCAGGTTTACCAATT
>JAZQOZ010000226.1:0-2846 GCA_045628085.1 Oscillospiraceae bacterium
ATAGCTTGTCTGCGATGTAAAGGAAAGTGTCGGGTAGATAATGCGTCTTTCCAACAGACACATGAGAAAGCGCCCCCGAACTGTGATGTAGTCACCGTTCTCGATATCTGTGTCGATCTGCACGGATTCGATAATGCCGAAGTGCTGACTGTCATCATCACGACCGATGGCTCTGCCGGTGCGGAAAATCTCAATATTTCTCGGACTGGCAGCGATATACACCTCAAATTGTCCGCACTGGTAATACTCAATATCCCAGATCAGCGATGAAAAGCTGTCGCATATCGCTTCAAGTGTGATCGTCAGGCTGTCGTTGTCGGCAGTCATTTTGTAGATTTCGATTTGCATCTCACACCCCCGGATACGCATTGCGGTGGATGATTTTAACTTTCAGATTTGGCAAGCCCTCCGCAGCACGCAGATAGAATCGGTTTTCGCCTTCACGGAGCGTGAGCCAAGTCGATCCCGACACAAGCCGGTTGATGATGTTGGTCGTGATGCCCTCACGCTCCAGAGTGACAGTTTTGTTGCCTGTTTTCGTGGTGATCGTGACAACATCTCCCTCCTCAATTTTCCCTTGAATCTGCATATACTCGTCCGTGTCGGTATTGTATATGGTCGGATTTCTTGCGGGACCGCCCGAAATCACAAGCGTTATGCCCGTGTCGTCACCGTCATTCACAATGGTCATCATGTTCGCGGTGTTGTATTTGCCGATTGGAAACGGATTATCGTTGTCAGGGCAAATAAAGTGGAATGCACCAAGCACCTGCGAATATTCGGCGGTCTGCGTTTCGGTTGCATACCAATAGATATCCGGACAAAGAATGGATATCTGTCCCGTAGTAAACATTTCAAAATTGTTGACCTCGCAGGTCTCGACATAGCCTTCTGTAAACACATCAATGCCTGCGGTTTTGTAGTAGATTTTGATGTATCTTGAGGGCTTGACCACCTTGTAGAACTGATGCCGACGCGATTCAATTCCCACACCTTGCATTTCAAAATGAATGACCACATTCCGCTTTTCGATAAACGCATTGTTGAGGTAGCTTCCGTCCATACCGGCGTAGGAGGATGTGCTGATCGTGCCGGGCGGCGGAGAAAGCCCCTCTACTTTTGAGGTCATATATCTGTTGGCGGTTGTGGTCATGTCTATGCGGTCACCGCTTTCGTTTTCGAGAAAAAGATGGAAAAACAATGGCGCACCTCCTTTACTTCTCGGACGGATTAGTGTATAATGAATATATATAGCAGAGGGCTTCTCTGCAAATTAGAATTTGTTGAGCTGGTTTAATTGTCATTTTGTTTAAGTGAGTTGTGAAATTAAATTTTTCAAAACCTATTGACGAACATCAATGTATGTGATATAATACACACATAGACAAATTTCAATACATCGAGGTGTTAATTTTGGAAATCAATACACGAAAAACAGCTTTGATATTCAAAGCATTGGGTGATGAAAACAGAATCCGTATTTTACAGCTTTTACAGAACGGAGAAATCTGTGCCTGCAAACTGCTTGAAGAACTGAATATAACCCAGCCTACTCTTTCACATCACATGAAAATACTTTGTGACAGCGAGATTGTTTCTTCCCGAAAAGAAGGCAAATGGATGCATTATTCTATTTCAGATGAAGGCTCAGAGAACGCAGTACAGCTTTTGAAAAGTCTCACAAAGAAAAATAACAGCAGTGAATGCTGTAAATGTAAATAAAGATTATCAGCCGACTATTCGGCTTTAATCTTTGATTTTAATATAGATGTATTTCAATCTTTCTATGAAAGGAGCTTTACTATGAATATAATGCAAAATGTATGGGATTTCATCCAAAATGAGATTCTTGGTATGAAATGGCTGAATCTTGTAATTCAGAATCTTCTTGAAGCCTGTGGACTTGATACATCAAAAAAAATTGGAGGAAGCATCAATTTCTTCCTTTATGATGTAATCAAAATCATGTTTCTTCTCGGATTTCTGATTCTGCTGATTTCCTACATACAGAGCTATTTTCCGCCTGAAAGGTCAAAGAGAATTCTTGGAAGATTTCATGGAGTCGGTGCAAATATCATTGCCGCACTTCTTGGAACAGTAACACCATTCTGCTCATGCTCGTCAATCCCTCTGTTTATGGGATTTACAAGTGCAGGACTTCCGCTTGGAGTCACTTTTTCTTTCCTGATTTCATCCCCAATGGTGGATTTAGGCTCACTTGTACTGCTTATGAGTATCTTTGGCTGGAAAGTTGCCATAGTTTATGTAATTGTCGGACTTGTCATTGCAGTTGCAGGAGGAACGCTGATTGAAAAACTGCATCTTGAGGATCAGGTTGCTGATTTCATCCGAAACGGAAAAGCACTTGATGTTCCACAGAACGAACTGCATTTCAGAGACAGAATCAGATATGCATGGGAACAGGTTCTTGAAACTGCAAAGAAAGTTTTTCCGTATGTGCTTGTCGGAGTTGCAATCGGTGCATTTATACACAACTGGATTCCTGAAAGCATCATTGTTAAGGTTCTCGGAACAGGTAATCCATTCGGTGTTATCATAGCAACAATTGCAGGTGTTCCGATGTACGCTGATATTTTCGGCTGTATTCCGATTGCAGAGGCACTTCTTGGCAAGGGTGCAAGACTTGGCGTTGTTCTTTCTTTTATGATGGGCGTTACAACACTTTCTCTGCCATCAATGATTATGCTGAAAAAGGCAATTAAGCCGAAACTTCTCGGCATCTTCATCGCTATATGCACTGTTGGAACTATTATTGTGGGTTATTTCTTCAATATGATTCAGGGTGTAATTATATAAAATTTTCAGGAGGTATTTATTATGTCATT
>JAZQOZ010000227.1:0-4274 GCA_045628085.1 Oscillospiraceae bacterium
GGGCACCTCTAAAAACCACTTAAAATCCGCATGAATTACTCAACAGCATAAAAACAGCGACATTCGCTCCAAATCGGAGCGAACATCGCCAGAAAGCGCTATATTTCAGTGCTTTTATCATCAATTTTCTTCAAATGGGCGCAGTTATCCCATATCAGGCACTGGCTCGTTTTAAAAATCTATATCGACACATATTGTAGACAAAGTTCAAGAGTCCAATTTGTGTCCACGCACGCTTGAACCCGATACAGCGCAATGTGATACCCTTCATCGAATTTGTCATGAAGCCGAAAATGTGTTCTATTCGGCAGCGGGTTTTTGATTTGCGATTGTTTTCTTTCTTCTGTTCTTCTGTCAAAGGGTGTCCTCTGTAACCTTTTTCACAGATCTCGTTCTTGCAATTTTCAGGAAGATTTGCGGCAATTTCGGCACTGGAATAAGCGCTGTCGGCATAGAAAACTTCGTCATCATCATCTGATAATTCGGTACACATCTGACTGTCATGAAGCGAGGCAGCACTTGCTCCGTAGCTTGTGATCAACTTGCTGTCGGCATCGCATTTCACATGGTCTTTATAACCAAAGTGCGTTTCTCCGTTTTTCTTTGTCCAGCGTGCATCTGTATCCTTTTGTGCCAGCTTTGCAGCGTTTTCCGGCTTCTCCCATTCTTCCGGAACTTCACCATTTTTGATTTTTATGTTTTCATCACGAGTGTTACGCTGACGGGGGGCATCGACAAATGTAGCATCGATGATTGTGCCGGAATGCGTAATCATTCCTTCCTCTGCGAGCATTTCGTTGAACAGATGAAAGCATTCCTCAATCGCATCTGTTTTGGAAAGGTCATCTCTGAATTTCCAAATCGTTTTTGCATCAGGAACAGTGTCGTAGCTTTCAAGTCCTAAAAAACGCATAAAGCTGCGGCGATCATTAATTTGAAACTCAGCCTGATCGTCGGACATATTATAAAGGCGTTCCAGAACCAGAATCTTAAACATCATCACTATATCAAAGGGCGGCCGTCCTCCTTTATTGCTCTCCTTGCGCACAATATGTTTTTTGAGGATGACACGGAACATTTCCCAGTTGATGATGGAGTTTAATATCTCCAGCGGATCGCCAATCTTACTGATTTTTTCCATTCTGTTTTCTTCATCGAAGTAACTTTTCATTCGTACTTTCATGCTTCTATTATACCATGTTTTGATGATTCCCTCAATGGGTTTTTAGAGGTTACCTACTGTTTTTGCTGTAACTGCCAAAGCAGCAGATTCACATCTGAGATCGTCAACAAATCATCACCGTCTACGTCACAAGGCACCATTTGAATATCCGAATCTTCTGCGAGGAATCGAAGATACAAAATAACATCTGCCATAGAAAATGTACTGTCAGCATTGAAATCATATTTGATATCGGCATCAAGTGCGGCAAATTTTCTGTTGTATTTCTTGGCATATGCCTCCGCTGTTGAATCAGTATACCCGTAAATGATGCAGTTTTCGGGAATTGTAGTTTCATAATCGTTGATCTTACAATCCGGATTTCGAACCACAAAAGTCTGAAGCTCGGTGCAGCCTTCTAACATGCCTTGACCAAGAATCGTCACGGAATCGGGCAGGATGATTTGTTCCAATGTGGTATCATTCCGAAATGCCATGCCATCAATATTTTTCAGCGAATCAGGGAACTGCATAGCGGACAGCTCGGTACAATCTGAAAAGGCATATGCTCCGATTGATTGCAGATTTTCAGGCAACGTGATTTCTTTCAGATTCTTACAGCTTGAGAACACAAAGCTGCCAATTTTTGTCAAACTGTTCGGAAGCGTCACATTGGACAGACTTTTGCAATAGAGAAAGGCCATCGTTTCTATGACGGTAACACCCTCCGGAATCTCGATATGTTCTAATGTGTAACAAGAGGTAAACAGTTTGGAGTTGATTACCGTGCGGCCTTCTTCAAATGTTACTTCCTGAATATTACTGCCGTGAAACGGTTCGTCTGCCGAGTTCAGGGCGGCGGGAATATTGATGCTTGTTACCGCTGTGTTGAACAACATACCATAACCGACTCTTTGTAACGTGCTTGGTAATTTCAATTCAGACAGTTTATTGCATTCATTCCATGCATACTCTCCAATTTCATACAGTCCCTCTGGCAGTACAATATCGGTCAAATTCCCACAATAAGAAAACGCACTATTTCCAATCGTAACAAGGTGACTCGGAAGAACGACAGAGGTTAGTTCTCCATGACTCCGAAAAGCCGAAGAATCGATTCCAGTAACATATTTTTCGTCAATGGTTTCAGGAATCTCGACCGTTTTATTTTTCCAGCCGAGATACTTCTTAATCGTAATTCCTCCGAATACGGTTTCCGAATACTCGAAATCCTCATAGACAAGCTCCTCAGCAGATGCTCGCATCCCAAAAGATGCTTCATCAGATTTTACAGAGGGAAAAGGTGTGACACTTACGAAACCAAGCAGCATTCCTGCTGCTACTGCGGCTGCACATTTTGTCATGCTTTTAAACATACATTTCACATTCCTTTCTTATGAGTATTCTTATTTGTTTATTATATCACCAAGTGATATAAATGTCAATCGAAATATAAATGTACGGACTAAGGCGAGAAAAACATGACGGGATGTTCAAAATCAGCATTCATTCTGCATTGACTTTTTTCTGATATATGATATGCTATAAAAAGTAATTCCAATGATGAAATAAGATGCGTGATGCTTTATGTGGTTACAGCATGGTCATTACTCAATTATGGAGGTGCCCCAAACATATGCTTAGACTCAGACCATTTCGAAAAAATGATGCAAAAACGATTATTACATGGACAAGTGAAGAGAAAGAGTTTTATAAGTGGTCCGCAGGAATTTTGGGAGAATATCCTGTTTCAGAGAATCGTATGCTGGAAGCAACATCCGGACGAGAAGCGAACGACAGATATTTTCCATTCACGGTGTGTCTAACAGAGTATAATAGTAAGGGTAAAATAATCCGCGTCTTGGTCATACATTTGGCTTGCCGCTAGTAAACGGTGAGCCGAATTCTTTGCTATGGGACGTCTTGTATTGGACGGTTACGAAAATATGCAGAAAGATTACGCAGTAAACTGTGATGGATCATAAACTATGCTATGTGGCTGTATGTTTATTATAATTTGTATTATTCCTTGACTTTTCTATGTGATTCCTTTATAATGAGAATATATTGCATCACGAAACCACTGACACGAATATTCCACCCCCAAAAACATAAAGGAGATAGAATCATGTCACGTAAAATTGCGAAAATTACTGCTTTCTTGACAGCCGGAACAATTCTGATGTCAATGACTGCCTGCAACAGCAGCATCGACAATTCACAGTATTCTTTATCAAAGATCGCGCTGAGTGATACGGAAAATGCATGGTCAAATCCCGAAGCGAAGTACGCAGAGTTGCTGAAAACGTATGGCAGCAACAGCTGTGCAGGTGCGCTTGCTGTCGCAACAGACAAAGACCTTGTCTATCTGTATTGCGAGGATGATGTCGAAAAGGACGGCACAACGCCTGTATCGCAGAATACCGTGTTTGATATTGCATCCATGAGCAAGGTGTTTACGGCTGTTTCTATTTTGCAGCTTGCCGAAAAAGGAAAACTCAGTGTTGATGACACGCTTGATAAATATTTTCCTGCATACGAAACAGGCAAGAACATCACCATTTACAATCTTCTGCACATGAATTCCGGCATATCGGATTATCTGAATAACCCCGATCCGTTCTGGAATATTTCCGGTGCAGATGCGGCAAACAAGCAATTGAGTGAAATTTATCTGGATAAAACGACTGATGATGAATTTCTGGCGGCATTGTATCAGGCACCGCTGGAATTTGAAACGGGTTCCAAGTATGAATACAGCAATACCAATTACCGCCTGCTTGCTATGATCATCGAACAGATCACGGGAAAGAAATACTGCGACTATGTCAAGAAAAACATTTTTGACAAGTGCGGCATGACAAAGACTTCCTCCATGGCAATGGGCGACCTGACGTATGCCCCCAGAGACTTTGAGGAACTCGCAGAATACGGATTTTGCAGCGAGGACGGTTATCCTGCCTGCCCGAATAATTCCAGAGGCGACGGCGGCATCCATTCCTGTCTGACAGACATGGTTGCATTTGACCGTGCTTTGTTCGGTGGAAAACTGCTCAATGAGAACTCTATGGAAGCATTGCTGAAAGAAGAAAACGACTATTGCTGCGGACTC
>JAZQOZ010000228.1:0-4396 GCA_045628085.1 Oscillospiraceae bacterium
CTTTCGCTCTGTGGCTGGCGCTAATGATTTCCTTACTTTGAAATCATTTACTTCCACTGCTGCGAAAACCGGGCAGACTGCTTTTTCTGCTTTACTTGATCTTTTTCAGGGCGATTTCGCTTGTGGGACTGAATAGTTACATATTTCGGTGAAATACCTC
This sequence comes from Oscillospiraceae bacterium, assembly GCA_045628085.1. Lineage (GTDB taxonomy): Bacteria > Bacillota > Clostridia > Oscillospirales > Ruminococcaceae > Firm-04. The sequence goes on from JAZQOZ010000228.1 coordinate 161, forward strand.
TACGAAGAACGGAGCATAGTTCAGATAGTTGAACTTTCCTCCACCCCACCGGCACGCCGTCCACGATCTCCGCAGTCTCCCAGCCGGGGAAGCGCAGATCGACGAACCATTCCTTATACAGCCGCTGTGCCGCTTCTTCCAGCAGCTTGATTTGCTTCTGGTTGTTTTCGATGAGGTCATCGTAGGCGGAGAGGATTGATGCTATGCGGCGCTGGGTTTCGATTTCAGGTATAAGCAACTCAATTTCTTTTATAGAAGCAATCGGAACAGCCTTTTGCGCTGTGCCTTTTGCTATTGCATCAATTTTCTTTTGTCCCTCATGTGAACGAATCCAATGATACAAATACTCAACAGCCAAATTATCATCAAAATCTTTTAGCCACGTTAAATTACCATCAGCAAAATAAAACTTATCATCAGCTCTGTAAATATATGGGATTCCATATGTTCCTCTGGTTGTTATCAGTAAATCGCCGAACTCAGGAACACCAAATTTATGTTTCACTTCCTCATACGATTCTTCCTTAATATAATCACATTCGGTAACTTCTTGACCATTGACTTTTTGTATTATCTCTTTTGAACAATAAAACGGAATACCGGTATCGCTTCTATCAGATAGGTGAAATCGTTTACTTGATGTAACAGTACAATGTTGTCCTATCGTTGTCTTCTCCCACTTCATACCCCCATCTCCTCCCAATTCTTCGAGATGGTTTCCATGAGCGCATTGGATTCCGCCTGCAAGCTGAGCAGCTCGCGGTGAATCTCCGCCATGCGCGCGGCAAAATCCACGCCGTCATCCTCCACCGGCGCAACCCCGACATAGGCGCCCGGCGTCAGCGACCAGCCCTTGCCCTCGATCTCTGCCAGATCCGCGACCTTGCAAAGCCCCGGCACATCCGCATATTCGCCCTCGCCGAATTTCTCATAGAGCCAGAGGGCTTCCTTTGCAACCGAAAGCTTCTGCTCCATGCTCCACACGCGGTCATCATACTCAGCCTGCTTTTGCTTCTGATATTTCTTTGAGGTTTCTGCAACAACAAAACGCGCCTCGTCCTTGCAATTCCGAATATCGTCTTTTAACTGCTTCGCTCTCTCTGCAAATGTCAGGCTGTCACCAAGTTCCTCACGATACATTTGCAGCAGCGCCTTATATTTGTCGATCTCGCCGCGATACAGCCAGACAATCGCATTCAGGTTGCGGAGCTGCCATTCGCTCCATTCATTCAGCGTGCGGTCCACAACGGTGTAGTAATTCCGCGCATCAATGAACAGCACCTTGTCCCGGATCGCGTCCGCCTTTGCCCTGTCGAAGAACCACAGCGAGCACGGCAGCGATTTCGTATAGAAAAAGTTGTTGCCGACCGAGATCATCACATCCACATGACCGGTTTCGATCAGCGCCTGCCGGATGTCCTTGTCCTTGCCCTGACTGTCTGTCGCAGAGGACGCCATGACAAAACCGGCGCGCCCGTGCTCGTTCAGATACGAGTAGAAATAGGAGATCCAGAGGTAATTTGCGTTGCTGATTTCCTTTTTCGCATTGACTGACGGCAGACCGAAAGGCAGGCGACCGGCGCTCTGTGCCGTTTCCGATTTGACCTTGTCCACATTAAACGGGGGATTCGCCATGACATAATCACAGCAGCCGTTCAGATTGTGCGCGTCATGATAAAATGTATTTGCTTCGTCGCCGGATTTGATCACCCCGGTCAGACCGTGCACCGCCATGTTCATCAGACAGAGCTGCGCGTTATATTCGACTTTTTCCTGTCCGTAGAAGGTCATAGCAGCATTGGCGTTCATGCCCGCAGCATTGACAAAATCGCCGCTCTGCACGAACATACCGCCGCTGCCGCAAGCCGGATCATACACACGGCAGTTCTCAAATGGACGCAGTATCTCAACGAGAGTACGAACCACGCTTGACGGTGTATAGAATTCGCCGCCCTTAACACCTTCATAAGCGGCAAACTGAGCGATACAGTATTCGTATGTGCGACCGAGTAAATCCTTGCTGTCCTCGGTATCGGTCATATCCATATTGGTGAACAGATCAACAACATCACCCAAAACACGTTTGTCAAGATCAGGGCTTGCATAGTTTTTCGGTAAAACATTCTTTAAGGTCTTGTTTTCGTCCTCGATAGCTCTCATTGCATCATCAATGACAGTACCTATCTCAGGCGTATGTGCTGCCGCCGAGATTGCAGACCACCGAGCTTTTTCAGGTACAAAGAAAATATTTTCCATCATATATGCATCTGGCTCGTCCTCAAATCCGTCACCATCAGCTACAAGTTCATTGTAACGCTTTTCAAAAGCACTCGATATGTATCGTAGAAAAATAAGTCCAACAATAACTTTTCTATATTCAGCAGCAGGAATATGCCCCCATAATACGCAGGCAGCATCCCAAATCTGCTTTTCAAAACCAATATTAGCAGTATTCTTTTCAGCCATAGTTACAACCTCCAAGTACCCCATATTTAGTGGGGATTATTCTTAATATTATATCACAGAATGCACAATTTGTCAATTGGTGGTTGGACAAAAATCTACATTTTTCACCGATGAAATCTCAGAAAATAAGGGCAATACTTTCCACTGTCGGAGAGCATTGCCCTTTGTGTTATTATGAAATCAGGTAGTAGACATTAGATTTGAACTTCAATCATCATCTTTGCTCCGTCCTTAAAGCCTTCCTTGTATGCAGAACGCATTTCATCAGCCATGATAGCACTTTGTATGTCCAGTAAATCGTGTAGTATCTCTACTTGTTCCACATTCATTGTATTTTCTAATCTCATGCAGAGCAAATTCCAATCCTCAGAAGCAGTTGCGACTTTCAAATCAGCCTGTCGGCAGTTGTAAATCATATCAATCATCGTATTTTCGTCCTTTCAGTCAAGCGTTATTATAAGCATTAGCAAAATCGTCTGAAACCGCAGTTTACAGATGTTCGTAGCTTGACCAAGTAAAATCAACCGCCAAAATGGGCACGGGTACGAATGTTCAGAAGAAGCTGATCGCAGTTCATGACCTCGATATTCCGTGGCGACCGGCTGATCTGGAGCAGCGCGCCGGAAGAATCATCAGACAGGGTAACGAGAACAAGAATGTTCAGATCTTCCGCTATGTCACAAAAGGCACGTTCGATGCTTACAGTTATCAGACTTTGGAAAACAAACAGAGGTTTATCTCTCAGATCATGACGAGTAAAACTCCTGCAAGAAAATGCGAGGACGTTGACCAACAGGCACTTACATATTCCGAAATCAAGGCACTCTGTACAGGTGACGAGCGTATTAAGGAAAAACTGATGCTTGAAAACGATGTGAAGGAGTTGAGGGTACTCGCAGCGGAGCATAACAATACAGTATTTGAAATGGAGGACAAAATTGCGGATTTTCCTGCACAGGAACAGAAATTATCCTCTTTGCTCAATAACCTTCATACTGACCGTGAAGTACTCCGCAAACTCCCAATCGATCCTGAGCGAAAGCTTCCTGTATTCAAAATCGCCATTGGTGATACAGAATATACCGACCGCAAAGAGGCAGCTAAGGCTTTTGAAGATGCAGCACTGATGATAAAGTATGCTGATACACCTGCCAAGATCGGTAGTTTTCAGGGCTTTGAGCTTACTGTGACGATGAACAGCAACATGATGGGAGGTGGTATGTCTGCCAGTCTGAAAGGTGCCGCTGCACATACAACGAAGCTGATTGAAAGCTTTGCCCATAACCTGAATCGTCTTGAATCTGCGCTTTATAATATTGACGGCAGAATTGAGCGTACACAGGAAAGCCTTGCAAAACTCAGGCTCGACTATGCCGAAGCGCAGAAAATCGTATCTGAGCCGTTTCCGCAAAAAGCAGAGCTTGACAGCAAGGAGGACAGACTGAAAACGCTGACTGAGGAGCTGAATCAGGCGGCTATTGAAGCAAAGAAGAATGCTCCGAAACGTGAAAAAACTTGTTACTTTGATAGAGCTAAGATGAAGCGTGATGCGATGCGTATTGCTAAGAAACCAAAGCAAAGTAAGGCAAAGGATAAGAAGCAAGAAATTGAATAATCAACTTTGAAACCAGATAAGGTTGTTTTTCTGCATAACAAGAATTTTATTGAGATTCAGGCACTGACGGTTCATGACCTTCAATGTTTTACGAACAGTATCGGCAGGCTCGTATTTCCGAAGTTCGAGCCATCTGTCGAGCGTGAAAGCTGCTA
>JAZQOZ010000229.1:0-12954 GCA_045628085.1 Oscillospiraceae bacterium
ATCCTTTTTCACCACCGCTATTTTGCTTTTTCTTCAGTATAGCATATTATTCGGCGGCTGTAAAGTGACAGAATCACAGTTTTTGTCTCTGAACTTTTTGTTTTCAACTTTGTGGAATTCTCAGCAGGACTGAACAGTTACTCATAAAGAAGCAATGGAGAAAAAAGAAGAAAAACGGCAAAAAGAAGAAAAGCAGCAAAAGGAAGCAAAATTCCAGGAAGAAAAACAGGGAATTGCTCAGAAACTTGGGGAGCTCTCCGTCAAACTGAACGCAAGCACGAGGATTCCGTTTCATTCTGATTCGGCTGAGATCATTGCACTGCGCCAGCAAGCAGAAAAGCTTCAGACAATTATGGATGCGCAAGCCAACAGCGACGCTTTACATAATGATCCGAAAGTAAAAAGAGAACTTTTTGAAAGCTATATGGCAAGCCGCAGATATCTCTCTGCCAAGCGTGCAGATGCCGGTGTGAAGGAAACGGACAATGCGTGGCGTCCTTCTTCTTCGGGCGGAAAAAAGCGCTTTGAAGCTGCGCTTGAGATCGAAGAATTTGCCAAGCAGTATCTTGGTATGGAAGAGATCCGGCGTATGGCAGAACAGGATGAAAAAAAGCTTGAACAGAAACGGCTTGAGGATCGGAAAGAGGAATTACTGAATGGAAATGCTTTGAAAGGAAGCGTGATCGAAGGGCTAATCAAGAGTGCCAAAAATAATTTTGAGGATCTTCGTAAGACTATGGCGGTTCGTAAGGATTGTGAATCACTCAAAGAGAAAGAAGATAATAAAGAAATTAGGGATAAGTATCAAATCGATAAAAGAGTGGCAAATCTGATCGCAACCTATATTGTGGCAGATGCATACGAACGTGACACGAATAAGAAAAAGAAGAGTCCGGATAAGAGCAAAATGGATGAGGAAATGAAAGCTTTTAATGCGAACAAAAAAAAGGTAATCGACGAAATGATGGAACGCCCTGATTTCAAGGCATTCATGGCGAGCGTTAAACTGATAGACCTGATCGATTGGGATGCGAAACAGATTATGATGGGCATTGCAGCGAAAAAAGCGAAACTTAACAAAGAGGAGCAAAAGAATCCTGAAAATGCGAAGAATGAGGTGCAGGCAGAGCAGCAGCCGAAAAAGGCACCGAAGGCAATCGGCAAATAACCGCATTTTCAGCAGAAAAGATCCGGTGAAAGCATAGATAAGACCTCAGCCGCATACTGACTGATTCCATACTTAGGAAGTACCTGATTAAAAGTGATTATTACAGAAAGAGCCGCCGATGTGTTCAAGCACACCGGCGGCTGCTTATCTGTTTGTCATGAAGAAACGATACAATTACTCTATTTTAGCGATCATTTTCAGGATCGCGATGACATCATCGGAGCTGAGTGTGCCGTCTGCGTTGACATCGGCGTTTTTCATGCCGTCCTCGGAGATTTGTACTGCTGCATCTTCGGTGCAGAGCCGTGCAAGCAATACAGCATCGGCAACATCAATGGAGCAGTCGATATTGATATCACCGGCGACTGCGAGAGCATTCTGACCGATCAGCGGCGATTCGGCGGCGGATGCCGGACTTAACCATTCAGCTGCAAGACCAAATTGTTCGTAAAGCTCTGCGGCAATCGCAAAATGTTCAGCGAATGTTGTTCCTTCCGGCGGAATCACGGCATACATTTCATCCCGACCGTCAAAGTATACTTTTCGCTGTTCGTAATCATAGTAACCGATCTCCTTTGCAGACTCGGTATCTTCAAGGGTTACATGAACAAACTCACATTCCGGATGATTTTCGTTCACCCATACTTCAATAGCAGCCCAGTCATAATTGACATCTTCAAGTACGGTATAATCGCTGTTCCATTTGTAGCTTGTGGGGTAATATGCCGTTGGATAACGGTACCAGACCTCTTGATAATCTGCTGTCTGCCCCCATGAGTAAAATGCAGAGATCAGTCCGGCTTCAGCAAGATCGTGCATAAGACTGTCGGCAATTTCCGCAGAGCCGGCATTCTCGCTGTAATCAGCGAGCTGATAGCTGTTTTCGTTCCACCATCCCTGATAAATGATTGCATCGCTCTGATCGGACCTGTTTTGGTATGGATTATGGATGTTGTCCTGAATATTGGGATAGTAATTCCGGACGACTGCAAGTATTTGGTCTGTTGCTTTTTCTTTGTCCAGACCTTCGCGCAGATCAAATTGCAGCCAGTTTTTACGCGGACAGACCGCATAAACCGGATTGCCTTCATAATGATGCATTTCCGTAATTGTTTCACCGGTATCGAGATCGGTAAAGGTATCTTCACGGTCAAACGAATAGTGATAGGTCAAGACCTGATAATTGTCGGCTGTACCGATGCCTTCTCCGCGCGGAACTCCAGAAAACATCCCCTTGTCATCCAGCAGCGTCATATCCTGAAATTCGCTGCCGTCCGTAGTGCCCCAGCAGTACAGTGCTGAAACCGGAGCCGCAGAAAGTGAACCGCAGAATATAGCGGCGCTTGCGAGCATTGCTGCAATTCTCATCATTTTTTTCATAGTGATCCCTCCTGTTCGTTTACGACTGGAAATTTCAGTTTGTCCGTTTCCATTTCATGGAGCATTGATTCATCTGTCAGTTCCAGATAATCTGCATTGCAATTATCTGGCTCAAGTGTCATATTATCCGGTATCGGCATGGCATAATGAATGGTTTTATTCAATGTTATACCATCATCCAGATATGCTACGATCAGAGTAAGCCCATTGGGAGTCTGCCGACAGCCTATGATGACGGCATCACTGTAGGCTGTATCAATTTCTATCAACAGGCATTGGTTTTGTGTCAGATCAAAATCCTGCGGAATGCCGTATAGTGTTCGCATCCACGCATCCATATCACCTGTGCTAAGGGAAAATCGGCTGTATAGATGCGGCTCTGATACACTTTCCGGATATTCGACCATTCCTTTCCATAGCGGGATTTCGATTGTCGGATCTTCAATTATTACTGGAATAACAGAGTGAGTTGTTGTTTCGATATGCTGTTCCGTTAAGACTGTGGTTTCTGTAACTGTCTGTGTTTCAGGAATTATGTTTTCAGTCGTTGTCGGTTCTATTGCGGGAATCTCGGCTGTGACTGCCAGATCATCGGTTTGAGACAGCGTTTCCGTAACTGCAGCAGAGTATTCCGATGTCTTTGCCGTTGTCTTGACCGTTACGGTTGCAGAAGATACTGTCGAATACACCGATGCTGTCACGGTCTGTGTTTCCGGTCTGTCCGTTGTATCCGGAACAGTTGTTGTGACGGTACTTTCCGCAGTCGGTACGGACAGTGCGGTGATATCCGGTGTCTGAATTCGCAGTTTCGGATAGAGCGCCGCGGAAATCAGTGCAATGAAACAGGCGGCAACTGCCGGAATCATATACCAAATCTTTTTCTTTTGCTTGACAACCGGCGAATTGGCTGAATCTATCACAGCATCAGGCAGGTCATTCATCATGAGAATGAATTGCTCCGGATTCATAGCAATCCCTCCTTTCTCAGATACTTTTGTAACCGTTTGCGCAGGCGAGTTAATGTAACCCGTACATGATTAACGGTCATACCATAATCATGCGCCAGATCATCAAGCGATGAAAAACGCCAGTATCGCCGGACAAACAGGTCACTTTGTGTCTTGGGCAGCGCTTCCAGAAAACGCGATACTGCCTCAAGCATTTCGCGTTGTTCAACAGCATTTTCGGTGTCTTGCGTGCTGGGAAGAACCTCTGCCAGTTCATCCAATGCGTCTTCATACTGACCGTTTCCGCGCTTGTCACGCTGCTTCGCTTTGTATTTATTCAGTGCAATATTGCGAAGGATCTTGAGCAGGTAGGCACGATAGTTTTCGGGCTGTGCAGGCGGGATCGCATTCCATATCGCCAGGAGCGCATCGTTCATGCATTCCTCAGCATCCTGTTCGTTTCCGAGAATATCGCGCGCAGCTGATCTGCAGAGCACTCCGTATTTGGCTGTGGTTGCCGTAAGTGCCTGCTCATCTCTGTTATTCAGCATCAAAAGAATTCTTTTGTCTTCTATGGCAATCACCGCCTTTATTTGCCTTCCTATAGATAAGAACAACGTTTACAAGAAAAAATTACACTTTGGAAGAAATATTTTTTCTTTGTATTCAGTATAGCATAATTCTGATCTTTTTTCAATCATATTCCATTTGCCTTGGAAAAAGGCATCCCCACACAAATTGGACGCGAACGTCAAGCATTCCGATTCCTGTCAAAGCACAGGCGCACCGAAGTAAACCTGAAAACACCATGATGACTGTGCCGGCAGCGCGTGAGAAAGCAAGCAAAATAATGAGCATCATGCTTTTCTCAGAAGGAAGGCGGCATCGCAGTACTCTCGTCAGGTACGATACTCTCGTAGTATTTCACAAACGCATAGAAATGATTTCAGCTGCATACTTTTGTGCAGGGAGGGATTTACGATGAAAGATACGATCAGACTTCGGAGCAGCTTTATCGCACAGAATCAGGAGCAGCGCAAAAAATCAGTCACAAAAAAAGTTGCGAAGATCATCATCAGCAGTTTCAGGAAAACAAGCTGATCCATTGAAAGGGAGAAACGACCAATGCCTCAAATCGGAATATACTGCCGTCTGTCGATTGAAGACAAAAATAAAGCAGACAGCGATGACAGCAGGAGCATCCGGAATCAGAAAGCGATGCTGAAGGAATACTGTCTGGAGCGCGGCTGGGAGATCTTTGATATATACTGTGATGACGGCTACAGCGGCATTGACCGCACCCGTCCCGCATTTAACCGATTGCTTCATGACTGTGAACAGGGAAAAGTTGACATCGTTTTATGCAAAGACCAAAGCCGTTTTTCGCGTGACACTGTTATCATCGAGCAATATCTGAATGACAGGTTTCTGGAATGGGGCATCCGGTTCATCGGTGTCGCGGATCACGCCGATACCGACAGCGAAAGCTACGGAACGATGCGGCTTTTCACAAGCGCATACAACGAAATGTACGTCAAGGATATCTCCGCAAAGATCCGGCGCACGCTGTCATATAAGCGTGAACAGGGACAGTTTATCGGTTCATTTGCACCCTACGGATACCTGATTGATCCGGCTGACAGGCATCATCTGATCATTGATCCGGAAACCGCACCGATCGTCCGGCAAATATTTGATATGTATGTCAGCGGCGAAGGATACCGGCATATCGTGCAAAAGCTGAATCAGAACAGCATTGCAAGTCCAAGCGCATACAAGCGTCAGCAAGGTTCAAAGTATATCAACTGCAACGCCGAAAACAGCAATGCAAGCGGTCTGTGGACACAGTCAACCATTGCAAAAATACTGGCAAATGAAACGTATACCGGCACATTGGTACAGGGCAGATCGCACCATATCAGCTATAAGAACAAGAAACGGAAAAAGGTCGATCCTGCCGACTGGATTCGCATTCCGAACGCACATGAACCGATCATTGTTGCAGATACATGGGAACGAACGCAGGCGCGTCTGAACAGCCATACCCGTGTCGGGAGCAGAATGCAGATGCTCTCTCCCCTGTCCGGAAAAGTTCATTGTGCTGTCTGCGGCAGACCGATGAAGCGCAATGTATACTATAACAGTTCCAAAACGGTCAAATACTACGGTCTGCAATGTGCATCCTATAAAACCGGTGCGATGAACTGCCCCAACACCCGTTCAATCAGCGGAAAAGAACTGGAACGTGCCATTCTCGATGAACTGAACCGCATCATTGTTCAGTATTGTCAGACAGATGAGATACGGTTCACAAATCAATACGAGGAACAGCTGAAAGACTTGGAATCACGCCTTTCAAAGGATATCGGAAAGCACGCATCTGCGGAAAAACGCCTTATTCAGACGTATAAAGACAAACTGGACGGACTGCTCTCTGAAAAAGACTATGTTCTGTTCCGGCAAAGTCTGTCTGAAGAAGAAAAGGAACTTGCACAGCGCATCACCGACATCAGACAGCAGATCACTGAAACCCGTGAACGCATAGAACATACTGCCGGACAGAAATCTCTGCTTGAACAATCCATCCGATTCGATCAGCTTGACCGCACAATCGCGGACGAATTCATCAACTGTGTTGAGATCGGCATGACCGATAACAGCGGGGAACGGGAAATACATATTCACTGGAAAATATAATGCAGGCTGCCGAAAAAACAGCCTGCATTTTTCTGTTGAATCACGAAGCACCTGCACATATTGACAATATCAGACACTGATCTCCGCTTTACTGCCGCCGATCGGATCTTTGGATATCACGATTTTCTTGTCGATCCGGTTTTTGAGTTCTTCGACATGACTGATAATACCGATCAGTCTGCTGCCGCTGCCGTGTGAAAGCTCATCGAGCGCATTCATAACAAGATCCAGCGATTCCTCATCGAGTGAACCAAAGCCCTCGTCAACGAACATCGAATCGATCTGCACACCGCCCTTCGAGGACTGTACTTCCTCTGCCATGCCGAGTGCCAATGAAAGCGCTGCAAGGAATGATTCGCCGCCGGAAAGCGTTTTCACATCGCGTGACGTATCATTCCAATGATCGAACAGTTCAAGATCAAGACCTGCTTTCTGGCTTTTTTTCTCCTGAACCGCCGTGCTGAGCGTATAGTGATCGTCTGTCATTTCACGAAACAGCCGGTTGGCATGATTCACCATGCCGCGGAAATTCTCCTGCAAAACATAGGTTTCAAAAGTGATCTTATCCTGTCCGACAACAGTGCCGGATGCCGTATTTTCCAGTTCCTCGACCATTGTAAACTGCGATTCCGCATAGGCAAGCGCTGTCCCCTTTTCTTTCAAAGATGCTGCGGCTTTCCGGTTATCCCGAATGCGGTTCTCAAGACTGCTGAGATCGGTGTCAATTTCATTTTTGCGCTTTTTGACAGCATTCACAGCTGCCTCCTTCTCCGCAAGCTGTTCAGGCGTTCCGTCAAATTCGGGATCATTCAGCAGCTTTTGGATCTCTGTCTCCTTATCCTTTCGGACAGCACTTTCAGAGGCGATCTGCTCTTTCAGCGCAGCAGATCTTTCGTCATATTCTTTTGCGGTCTGATCGAGTTTTTTTCGTTCTTCCGCGAGCATTTCGGATTTTTTGATACGTTTTTTTTCAGACGTTACAGCATCTTTTGCCTGATCCAGCATCTTCTGTGCATCAGCGATCAGCTGATTGATCTTATCTTCTGCGCTGTCAAATGATTTGTCTCCGAAGTATTGTTCCAGTTTCACCGCAAGATCGTTTTCCATTTGGGTATATTTACCCTTTGCTTCATTCAGTTCGGAATTTGCGGCAGTACACGTTGTTTCTGCATCCTTGATCGCCTTGCCAAGCTGCTCCGACGCAGAATGTTTTTCCTCTGCCTGTTTCTGCATCTGTTTTCGTTCATCGACAAGTGCTTTTGCCTGTTTGATCTGCTGATCGAGCGATGCCATCCTATCACGGCATTCCGCAGTTCGTTTTGCAATATTGTCCGCAATATCTGTATGTGTTCCAAGCAGTTCGTCTGCTGTCTGACTGAGTTTTTTCTCAGCCGTGTCACAAATTCCTTTTCGTTCTGTTGCAGCACTGCCTGCTTTGCTGCGTTCTTCTTCGGCTTTATCACGTTTTTTCTTTGCCTCATTCAGCTCTGTTTCGGTCGGAACATTGCTGTCACGCACTGCAATATTCGGATGCAGCTTTGAACCGCAGACAGGACATTCTTTGCCTTCTTCCAGCATTTCGCCCAATATACCTGCCTGACCTTTGATAAATCTGCTGTTCAGATCTTCATAGTGACCGTTTATTTTGCTGTACGCCGCATCGGCAGAAACGAGTGCTTTCTGCGCATCCGCAAGTTTCTGACGTTCTTTTTCAAGCGCGAGATATTCTGCGTGCAATGATTCAAGTGAGCTGATCTCCTTTTCCGTCTTTTCCCGATTATTCAGCAGATCTGTATACTTCGCAGTTTCTCCGTCCAGATCGGCGACACGTTTTCTGAGCGTTTCCGTTTCTGCAAGCAGTTCTTCCTGTTTATTTTCAAGCGCAGCCTTTTGCTTTGCACATTCTTCGGCTTTCCGCATTTTTTTGTCTGCGTCCATCTTTGCCGCAGTCAGATTTTCCATCTGATCGGAAAGCGCCTTTGCATCCGCAAGTCTGCCCTCTGCTTTTTCTTCCTCTGCTTTGCACTTCTCCAGCAATGCAGGTGCATCTTTCAGCTGTTCCTGCTCTGCATCTATTCTGCCGCATTTTTCCGAAAGCGATTTCTTTTCCGCAGTCAGATCGTCTGCATCCTTTTGTAGCTTTTCAATTTTATGTTTCAGCTTCTCCGCAGTATCATTTGCAGCTTTCAGACGGTCGCTGCTTTCTTTTGTATGCTGATAGCTTTTGATCGCCGCTTCATGCTTTGCGGATACAGTTTCCTTTTCTTTCTCAAGCGCTTTCTGTTTGGAATCGCCGGTGCGGACAAGCTGTTCAACGATTTCGATCAGCTGTTTTGTATTTGCAGCGGCGGCGTGATCTTCTGCGATGCACTTTAATTCCGGCATATCATCAAATTTAATCCATGCGGAATCTGAAAGGATATCGTGTCTGATCTGCTTGCATTCCATCTCCAGTGTGCGCTTATTCTCATTCAGTCTCTCTTGCAGGAGTTTGTATTTCTCCGTTCCGAACAGCGTTCTGAGCAGCGGTTCACGCTCCTTCGATTTTGCAAACAGGAGTTTGAAATACTCGCCCTGTGCGATCATGACAGTCTGGCAGAACTGCTTTCTGTTCAGCATGAGGATCTCGTTTTCGATTTTATCATTAACGCCCTTTTCGATCGTTTTGCCGTCCGGCAGTGTCAAGGTCACGGAAGCAGCCTGTTTCGTTGTATCGCTGCCGCGCTTTTTCTCTCTGATAAATGCAAGATTGCGGCGGATCTTATAGCACGCGCCCCGACATTCAAATATCAGTTCAACAAAAGTTTCATCAGTGGGAGATGCGTACTTTGAGCGCATCATACTGCTCTCACGGTTATCGCCGCTCATCTCGCCGTAGAGCGCAAAGGTGATCGCATCGAAGATCGTAGTCTTGCCGGCACCGGTGTTTCCGGTCAGCAGATACAGCCCTCTGTCACCGAATTCAGAAAAATTGATCTCGCATTCGTCAATATACGGGCCGAATGCCTGCATTGTCAGTTTGATCGGTCGCATCGTGATCCCTCCTTATCCCCATATCTGCTCGATCAGTTCCTGCATATATTCGCTCTGTTCAGCCGTCATTTTTTTGGCATTCGCATTCTCAAAAAACGCCTCGAAAAGTTCCGCCGGATCTGAATATTTCACAGCCGTTTCCGTGCTGACGGCGATCGGTGTATACATCATCTCCTGCTCATACCTGACACCCATGATATGCGGATACATCGTGCGCAGACGCTTTTGTGCATCCCGAACACGCTCCGTATCAGTCAGCAATATCTGAACAAAATCATCAGAGCCGCTTTCCATCAGCGCTGCAAAACTGCCCTTCAGTTCACGCATTTCCCGCAGCGGTGTCAGTTCACGCAGCGTGACCTTGACAGGTGTTCCCTTTTCGCCCAGTTCACACACTGTCACGCATTTTCTGTCATTCGCCTCTGAGATCGAATATTTCAGCGGAGTTCCGCCGTATCGGATGCTGTCGCTGGTCATTCTCTGCGGCTTATGCAGATGACCGAGTGCCGCATAGTCAAAATCTTTGTAGCATTCAGCCGAAACGCCGTCTGTTCCGCCGACTGCACTGCGTTCTGAATCACTTGTTTCGCCGCCGTCCACAAACTGATGGGAGATGATAATATTTCTGCGTGCCGTGTCGATCTGCATGGCAGCGATCGCAGTCCGGACAGCCGATTCGGTGCTGCTGATCCCTGCATCCGGAAAAAATCTGCGTGCTTCGGCAGCCCTGAGATACGGAAGCAGATATATGTCTGCTTCACCGAATGAATCGGATACTGTGAATTTTTCTGCTTTTCCACTGTAGAGCGGTGAAAAATGGATGCCGCTTTTGTTCATCAGATTTGCGCCGAAAGCGATACGTTCCGGCGAATCATGGTTGCCTGCAATGATGAATGTCCGGATGCCGCTTTCAGACAGTTTCGTCAGAAAATCGTCAAGCAGCGTGACTGCTTCAACGGGCGGTGACAGCTTATCATAGACATCGCCGGCTATGATGATAAAATCAGGTTTTTCCTCGCTGATGATATCATGGATTCTTTCGAGAATAATTGTCTGATCCTCGATCAAAGAATAGCCGCATACACGCCTGCCGAGATGCAGATCTGCCAGATGTATGAATTTCATAGTGCAAAACTCCTTTCGGATATCGTTTTTCTCTTACTTCATATCAGTCGTATTCGACCATCGTTTGAACAAAAAAAACATGAAAACTATCATAATTCTATTCATTTTATTATAACACACTGTCAGGAGAAATGCAAGCGGGAAACAGAAAAACCTGAAACCTGTAAACAGCAGATCACATCGGGTGTATTTCGGCATCATCTGATTGGTTTCCAGAGCCAAAAATATTACAAAGAATCGCAACAAATGGGAAAATCATTGTCAGATTCATAATATTTCGCTTGACTTACCTTAAAAATCTTTTTATAATAAAAGCAGCACGCCCTGGTGCTGTAAAAAATATAAGAAAAACTAGGAGGATTTGCACATGAAAAAAATGCTCTCGATCCTGTCAGCATCCGTTCTGACGGCGGCCACGCTGTTTGCATCAGCAGCCGGCAAGCCGATGCAGATTGCAGAAGCAGCAGGCACGATCAGGATCATGCCGGTCGGTGATTCTATCACGAACGGCGACGGCGAGACCGGCGGCTACCGGAAGTATCTCGACTATACCTTGAAGCAGAAGGGAATATCCTTCGATATGGTCGGGCCGAACAAAGACATGAATGCTTCATTCAATTACAATGGTCAGAACGTCCAGTACGACAGCGATCATTCCGGTTTCAGCGGATATCAGATCAAAGAAGTGCCGGACTGGGGTAAATCACAAGGCAATAAAGGCAGCCTGTATAACGAACTGAAAAACAATGATGCGATCAAAAAATATCAGCCGGATATTGTCCTGCTCATTATCGGTACCAACGACATGACCGCAAACCGTTCCATGAGCGACTGCTCCGGTCATCTGCATGATCTCATTGATTATATGCTCGCGGATATGCCGTCCGACGGCATGATCTTCATTGGCTCGATCCCCGAATTTACGATGTACGGCGGAAATCCCGAAAAGATCGCAAACTATAACAATACGGTTCAGCAGGTCGCATCGGATTACAGTAAATCCGGAAAAAATGTGCAGTTTGCGGACATTCACGGCTGTCTGGACGGAATGAATGACATCGGCTCTGACAACCTTCATCCGAGCGGCAAGGGCTATGAAAAAATGGGTAAATTCTGGGCAGATGTGATCGAAGATTATCTCGGCAGCCCGAATACGGATACCCCCGGTCAGCCGGACGAACCGGATGAGCCGGACGCACCTGCAAATACTGGAGATGCCCTGCTGTATTCCGATTTTGAAAACGGTCTTTCCGGATGGGACGGACGTTCCGCAACGGTTGATACCACAAGCAATGAGGCAGCAAGCGGCAAACAGTCTGCGGCTGTCACAGGACGCACTGCTGAATGGAACGGCATTGCCTATGATATCAGCAGTCTTTGTCCTGCCGGAACGGTCATTGACGTTTCTGCAAAGGTCAAGCAGAAATCCGGCTCCGCTGTCGGCTTCAAACTGACCGTGCAGTACGGCTCCGGAAACGGTGCAGAATATGACACATTTGCCGAAAAGAGCATCGGTTCCGGCGAATGGGGTACAATCTCCGCATCAAAATATACGGTCAAGAGCGGTTCCAGTCCGCTGCTTTACATCGAAACGGATGCCGGTTCCGATGATTTCTATGTGGATGAGATCGTCATTTCTAAATCGAAAGGTGTTCCGCAGCCTGCCAATTATAAGCTGGGCGATGTGGACGGAAACGGTGTCATCAACGCCGCCGATCTTTCCCTTGCAAAATCCGGCATGATCTCCGCTTTTGCCAATAACAGCCAGAAGAAAATGGCAGATGTCGATTACAGCGGAACGGTTGACAATACCGATATTGACTGGTTCATGCAGTACCTGACCGGCAAAGTCACAGCGTTCCCTGAGCCTGTCATACCGCCGAAAGCTGAAATGCGCACCATTTCCGAATATACGCCTGTCGCAAAGGCAGCCCTCAAGGATCTGGATTACAGCATTCTGAATACGAATGCCGGTACACAGTACGGTGAACTCAAGAAAGAGTATTACAGATCCAAAGCTGCAAATAAGGATAAGCCGTATAACATTCTGCTCCCTGCAAACTATGATCCGAGCAAGGAATATCCTGTTCTCTATATCCTGCACGGCTATTACGAAGATGAAGACAGACTGATGATCAACGGCAACAACAATGAAGCGATGAAAACAAAAGAACTGGTCGGAAACCTGATCGGTCAGGGCAAGGCAGAGGAAATGATCGTTGTCAGCCCGCTCGTCTTCACAAGCGCGACCATGAACGGCCCGACCGGTATGGACAATCAGAGCAATGCTGCATACGATGCATTCGTAGATGATATCGTTGACAGCCTGATGCCGCATATCGAAAGCAAATACAGCGTTGCGACCGGCAGAGAGAATACCGCTGTTACCGGTTTCTCAATGGGCGGCAGAGAATCGCTCCAGATCGGTATGAAGTATGCGGATAAGTTCGGCTATGTCGGCGCCGCCTGTCCTGCTCCCGGTGTATCCGGCAGCTTCAAATGGAGCAGCGAAGAAGCATCTCCGTCACTGGTTTATATCACCGCCGGTACTGCTGACGATGTCGTCGGTACAAGCATTCCGGAAGGTTATCACAACAACTTCGA
>JAZQOZ010000230.1:0-35639 GCA_045628085.1 Oscillospiraceae bacterium
TCTTTGGGAATACCGTATTTTAAGTTGTCATGCGCAGATACACTAATCATGACTAAATGTTTTGGAAGTCCAGTTGGAACCGTCATATTAGATATTTCTTCAAGAACCTTTTTACATTGTTCAGGGTAAAAATTATAAAAGAAACACGCGATAGAATATCGAATAAAAAGATTCTCATCATCCAGATATGGAAGTAATTCTGCAACACGATTTTCATCAATAATTTTTTTTGCGTATTTCCGCATCTTATCAAAATATTTGTTATATTCCCTCATTGATCTGTGTTGAAGTAGAATCAACTCTCTTTTTTGACAGCATTCAATTAATTTTTGCACATAGTCAATTTTCATATACAGCCTCTCAGAGGGTTCTTATGCTGCGGACGGATCATATTCTTACCGCTGCACTTATTCTTGGTGATCGGTTCGCGGAAGGTACGGAACGATTCAAGCTGCCGGGCTTCTTTCTGTTTTCGGTTGATACTCGTGCATAGCCGATGTAGGTCTTTTGCATGATCCGTTCCTCCTTTTATCGGGAAGAATACTATATATAATATATGCTTCGCTGAAAAGAAAGATCACTCTGAACGTAATTCCGCCCAAGTCCGTTTCCCAGCTTTATATTGGTCACAAATTTTCTTAATATATTCACGGGTAAGTTGAATGCCCTCATTTCGTGCTTGTAATAAGATTTCACAAAGGTCCATTCGTTCGCTTGGTTTAATGCTAAGAACAGGCTGAATACTAGAGGAGCCAATTTCACCCGAGTGAATGAGTTGCTGAATACGCTTGTCCAATTTGAGCAAATTGAAATAAAAGAAGATCTGTTTTCGACTCACACCATATTTTCGTGCTATTTCACTAGCAATATCGCCTTTATATTTCTTTTCTCTCAGATAAGCCTTCATAGCTACACATTGTTGTGCTATAAACATCGGATCATTATTTTTTACAAATGGATTATCAGGTTCAGAACAGTCGGGGATATTGTCTTTATCCTTCACCTTATCCAGCGTTCCGGAAATTGATGCAATCGACAAGATCATTTCGTATGCTTTTTCAGGAGACATTTTATAAAATTCCCGTTCTTTTCTGACACGAAGTTCGGGATTAAGATCATCAATCAGGTGATGCAAATGTTTGTCGGTAAGTTTGGAATTCGTTTCATACGTTGCGAATGTCTCATATTCATACGGCAGCGCAGTTGAGCTTAATTGTTTCCTTTTTGCTTCAACATCAGTTGCATAACCAATTCTTACTAGTTCCTCTTTGAAGGAACGATTAGTCATAATATAGATATAACCTTTTTTCATATTCTTCATCTTAGTATCCTCACTAATCAATATAGTTCTAATCTGAAAAGAAAAAATACCGATAGGGTGTGCTTTTGCTTATGACACATCCCAAAATAATGAAGCAAACTTATATGACACACATTTCAAGCTGTTTTTAATATGTCATTAGGGTTTGCCCTAACAGTACACTTTTATTCAGCATCTTCCTTTTCTTCTTCAGGAATGTAATGATGAAACTCCATGTCTGCTTCAATCAGCTGGGTAATCAGCTCGGTCAAACTCATACCTCTGAATTGCGCATAGGATTTGAAGATTGCCTTCTTACCCTTTGGGAAGTTCAGATTCAGATTCTCGCGCTTCTCTTTCATGTATTTCATAGATGCTTTTTTTGATACTTCATCGTACATATTGCTGCACCGCCTTTCCTTTTTAGTATACCACAAGTCCTGATGTTTTTTCAAGTGAAATTGCATACAAAGATAACATATATACGCGCGTATATTCTATGATATATCACGAAGTTGTAGAAATATTATTGACATATACGCGCGTATATGCTATAATAATATTGTCGATAGGACATGAACCGATGAAAAAGGAGTGGTGGAATTGGCAAATGAGTTAAAATGCACGAACTGCTGTTTCTTCTGGCAGGAGGGTGATGAAAGTCATTCGTACTGTCATTGGGAATCGCGGTGTCCGGATGACAAAGCACCGTGCGAGTACGATGATGACGATTACACTGAGGAGCCAGACTATCCTGACGAATGGTGATGCTGGCAGAAAGGAAAACGGTATGTTGAATAACGTATTCACAGGCGGTTATGAGTATTACATTGTAATGACTGGCAGAGGTTATGCTGTCAAGAGAATATGGGAAGGATCTGACAGTGATCCGGAAATCATGCATGAAGGCAGCTATGCAGGATGCGCGGCATACATTCGCAAAGTATATGCGGAGAATTACGAGTACGACAACGATCTATGAATAGATGAAGAAGATGCTGACCTAACGGCTGCACGGGGGGAAGGAGTATAGAATGGACGATTACAGCTTGAATGCTTGCTTGGAAAATGTGTCATTTGAAGTGGAACAGCTTCACGCAAATCCGTTTGAAATGCTTGGAAGATACATTATCAGAGCAAAGCAAGATATGTATTTCAATAAGACCATGATTGAAGCAGTCGAGAAGTATATTGACGAGCATCGTATGTCATGGAATGAACGATGAAAAGCCGCGATAAACCGGCAGAAAGGAAAGATTATGAACACGAAAGAACGCTGCGACCTTGTTCGCGCAATGGAAATGCTTGTCAGGAACGTCAACAACGAGGATTTCATTATGGAATGGCTGATGAACGGCGTTGCCGATGGAGATATCCAGCCGGATACAACTGACGATGAACTGGAATGCTACATTGAAGATACAGCTTTTGCTGATCTCATGGATACATTTCTGCACATTATGAAAAATGCATATAATGACGGTGGCTTGTATTGCGATAGAGTTGTGAGCGAGTCGTGTGTTTGACCGAAAGAAATAGTGGGGGAGTGCAAAGCTCCCTCACGTAAACCATAAAGTTGCTACAAGTAGCAACTTTCCGGAAGGAGAATGCCACTTTGAAAAGAAAAAAGAAACGACCTCTGATAACCGGCACAGTGCTATGGTATGTCATTGAGCATCTGTACCATGTTCCGGGGCGAGCTGGAACTTTGCAGGAATACTGCGTATCCTGCGGTGTTCTGACCGGCTACTATGACGGCACTCGTTACACAGAGTTTTGCATTCGCGGATACGAACCCGGCAAAGGTTGCGTCCCTCGGCGGTATAAAACAGCGGCACTCGGCAAGTGTGTTTTTCTGAATCCGTGGGATGCAGCGAAATTAGCACAGCAAAGGACTGAACACCAAGAAAAGGCATTCCCGTTTTTCTATGAAGAACCGATGCGCAGGACTTGGGAAAAATGGCTGAACATCTGACCTCAATCTGAAAGGAAGGTAGTATATGTACGAACTCACGGAAGAACAGGAAGATCAGTTCCGTTCACAGGAACGCAATCGGCAGAGAGAGCTGATTCAGAAAATCCGCAGCAATGCACAGAAGCACTACGAACAAAACGAAGAAAACTATCAGAGCGCTGGTTGTTCGGCATCGTTACGTGCAATGAACAAGTGGCAGGATCTTCTGGATGTGTGCAATATGGCGGCTGAAGCTCTTGAAACTGAGTGTAGCCGGTGTCGGCAGCGGTATCGAAACGGAATAATCTTAGCGCAGCAGCTTAGAGATCGAAAAGATGCTGGGCAGGAAATGATTGGCATTGATGAAGCAATCGACCTGATCTTAGCGATTGCTTCATAATACCGGAAAAGCTGACCTAGCGGCTACACGGGGAGAGAGGACACTATCATGAGTGTGAAAGCAGAACGAGCAAGAAATCTCCGTTATAAGCGACCGGCACTCGCAATGCTGGGCTATGAATTCATCCTTAGTGAATTGTACGACATTTGCTCGGAATGCGAAACAATCCGCTACGCATGGGATGATGACAACATTCTCGAAGCAATGGATGGCGAAGAAGAAGACTTCTACGAATTCCAGATGATGTTTTCCGATCTCTCTGCCGAAGCAGATCAGCTGTATGATATTCTTAATGATCCGCTGATCGAGGAGAATTTCGATGACTGTACCGTTGCGCTGATGGGCAATCGTTTTGAGTGCATCGGTTATGATACTGTAGAGGAAGATTACTATGGGTTGTGCCAGTACGAATCAGAACTTGCTCAGACGGTCAGCGGAAAGCGTGTCATGCAGCTGACCAAGAAAGAAATGCTGTCCGTGATTGGGCAGTGCGTTAGCGCAATGGCGGCATTCTGGTCGATTCGTGAAAAGTATGACCGGCTACAAGCAGTTTTTGGCATCCTGAAAGACGATAATCACAGCATTATCGAAACGGTTAAGGAGATTGAGAAGGCATATAACGAGTTCTGCAACGAGGACTGTTTCGAGTACAGCAATGCTGTCAAGCAGCTGGACAGGCTGTGCGCTGCTTTACCGGATAGAGCGTGGATCATGTGATCCATGCTCTAAAGCAGTATATGACAAAGGAGAAAGATTGATGAATAATACATTTGATATCTTTGAGGGACTTCCGGATTATGCAGTCATGTATCTGCAAGATCAGTGTAGATTGTATTTAACTGTGCCGGGGGTAAAAGAATACATTGAATGCACATATAGCGGCTTTCTGCGAGAAGGTTACACCGAAGAAGAAGCCCAGCACGCAATCAAGCGCATTGTCGAAACGAAAACGCTGGCGTTTATTGATCAGATGAATCGTGCGCGGGAAGCAGCGCGTAAGGAAAATAAAGGCATCCGCAGAATCCGGAATAGGCTGTGCAGTTGGCTTAGAAGAAAATGGAATCGAATTACTTTGGATTTCCGCATTCATTTCTTTTAAGCATTTTGCATAATACAAGGAAGTATACGGCGATGATTACATTGACGAGGGGGACATAGACGATCAATTATATTACAGGTTCTCTTTTTCAATGCTGTGATTTTTTTGGTATTGCTCATACCATGAAAGAAAATTTCCGAACAGTTCCTTTTCAGCAATGGCTCTGATTTTCGCGGCTTCTTCGATATCATCGAATCTGCCGAGATTGTATTTGTGACCTCGGAATCGAATTGATGCTTGCCACTTACCACGAGATTTATCCCAATTTACACCAACAATGCCTGATCTATTTGCTTTTGTGATCTTGCTGTGTAGTTTGCACGGCTGCGTACCGTCAACAAACGTGTCACTGTCTAATAGTTTTTCTTTTCTTAATTTCACGGCACATTCATCACAATACATCGTTCGGCTTTGAGTTATTGATTCATACGTTCTAACGCATTCATTACCGCATATACATTTGCATTTATACCTGTTATCGTCCAGATGTTCTATAACGGTCAGTTGCCCAATAACACGACCTATAATACCCGTCCCTTTCGCGCATCCGCAAGATGTTGTGTGCGAACTTGTGAGATTACTTGCGAATACGGTTGTTTCATTACCGCATTCGCAGCGACATAGCCATTTTTGTTTTCCGACATACGATACAACTGTTAATCGTCCGAACTTCTGACCGGTCAGATCTTTTAGTTTCATATAATATCCTTTACTCCGACAGCAACGATGACACAATATACTCCGATAAATTCATGCCTTTTTCGGATGCTGCGCGTTTCAGTCGTTCATAGTCAGATGCCCTCATGCTCAAATGGACAGAAGTATTCTCATCGTTTTCTTCTATCTCTCCAAAGATTTTCTCATATTCATCTCCGTCCAGATGCTTTTCTGCCCATTCCTGAGCATCTTTATATGACAACGGCATGATTCGAGATCCGCCCGTCCATGTGTTAGAGCCTTCACTTACAGAATACCGTGTATTTGCTCCTCCCTCACCGAATAAGAAGAACTCACCCGTTGACTTCTTGTAAAGAGTTTCTTCGATGTGGTTAAAATCACGCCATCCGCCACCATTGCTCCAGAATGCAATTTTCTTCGCGGTATCTGTATCATACCGCTTTCCGTTGATAATCTTTTTCATGATTCGTTCCTTTCTGCCGGAATTAGCCGTCCGGCTTTGCATTAGATTTCTTCAACTTCTATTCTCCCTTTTCCTCCCCATGAAGGAGAAAATTCAGTTTTTCCGTTCTCAAAAAGAACGAATGTCGGAAGCTCAAAAAATGCGATCGCATCTTTCTCAGATTCGGCTTCAACAATCTCTGGAATGATTGCGTTGTTCTTTTCATCTGTCGTGAAAATTTTTCTTCGTTCAACGCCGTTATTTACAAACCCATAATATCTTTTCACATCATTCATCCTTTCTTGTATTTTGTAAGTTCTGTGTTGATTTTAGCTGCCTGAGAAAATACATTATTGATAGCTGCTGCAAATCGCTTGTGATCTCCAAAGTTGATGCTGTTTATGATTTCATTATTTAGAAATTCTCTGTTTTCAATCCACCATTTTGCATCTGTGAATACACTGAAAACATTATCAAGCATCCATGCGGTTTTCTTTTCGCCAAGTGCGGATTGAAAAGTGAAGTTCTTTACAAAATCTGCCTTGATGCTCTCTGCAAATTTGATTTGCTTTTCTGTTCCTTTCATGATCTTTTTCTTTCTGCCGGAATTAGCCGTCCGGCTCGGCGTGGGTTAATTCTTCATACTCAAAATCTTTGTCATACTCTGTCCTTGCAGCTCAAACAGATCTTGTGCATTTCAAAAATCATTCCATTTTCATCTGAAAATCGAGATTCTTTTTCGTCTTTTGGAATTCTCCCGAAAAGTTCTCCATCCCAAAGTTTACCATCTTTATAGAACGAACACAAGCCATCTTTTCCATAGCATCTTGTCAATTTTACGATCCCCGATGGTGACAACCCGATTTCACGTGTTATTTTTCCTTCTTCGTTCATAGAATCGGCGCAGAGCCATCTAAGTGCAGCTATAAAATCTTCTTTTGTGATGTTTGAGTGTTTGCTCCACTCTTTGAAAACTTTGCTGTTTCCTGCACCAACGATCTTCGCTTTGATTTCAAAATCATTCATACTATTGTCCTTTCTGCGCGGTTTAGCCGCCGCGCTCGGCATTTCATCAATACTCGATTTCCTCAAGGCATTCAAGCCAACAACCATCTGAGCATAACAGCTTGTTAAGCGTGTAGCCGTTTTCCCTGAGTTCCTCAATGCTCATGTTTTCAAGCATTTCATCGAGGGCTTCTTCTGCCGTTTCATGCTCCTCTGTCATAACGCTGTTATCAGCGCTCATCATAACCCATGCTTCATAAGTCTTTTCCATAATATTTACCTCCGTTTTTGTTCGGGTTTCTGCAACCTTGTTCATGATTATATTATAGCATACATTTGTCCAAACGTCAATATGTAATAGAGTTTGCACAACAATAATATTATACAAATATTCGGATCGCTTTTTGTGCATAGCGACTAATTTTGACAAGTGCAGTCTTATCCGACAATGCCCGATCAGTATCTCGCCCAAGCACAAGGCGAATTGGCAGAACGTCAGTCCATGATCGCCAAGATGAGGGCAAACGGTATGTCGGATGAAGATAGTTTAATAATACAAGTGACAAGAAAAGATCGCACGGTCAGATGACCGTGCGATTGTCTTTTCTCTATTTAATTTGATCATTCTCAATGATCTGTTCAGCACACTTGGCAGCACTGGCATAATGAAAATATCGCATCGGCTTGTTATATTTCCGTGCTTCATCGGCTACTTTATAGAACTGCTTATGAGCGATTGCATTTGGCTGAATCCATAGTACATCGGCATAACGAATCATTGTCAGATCAAAACTTTGTTCTCTGTCAACATACCGGATGTTCCCGCGTAAGAGTTGACGTATTGTTTTCAGAAATGTCGCGTGACCGCCAAAGATGATAGTATCTTTTTGAACTTCATACGGAAACCGTTTCTGATCCGCAACAGCATCTACAGGCTCGTCCGTTTCGTTATAGAACAGACGCTCACGCAGATCGGCAAGTTCATGCCGTTCACTTTCAGCCTTTTCTTTATACTCCGCAAGTTTTCTATTGGCATCGCCAGCAGCTTTCTCTGCGCTATGAAGTGCTGTCTGTAATCGATGAATTTCTTTCTGTTGTGCTGAGATCTTTTCCTTAAGCTGTTCAGCTGAAAGTTCCTTCTGTTCCGTTTCTTGTGCTTCCGAATCGGAAAAAGAAACAAGATTCAGCGCATTTTTTCGATGGCGAGAATTACTCAGAGCAAGCATACTATACAGAACGGCAGTAACATTGTTGCCACGCAATCCATATTGTCTAAGTTTTTTTGCCAGAGCATCATAACGATGCATATTTCTTGGCATAATGCAGCCGGTTTCTTCGTAGACAATCTGTGCCAGACTTTTCTTTTCGTCAAGATTGAAATCTTTTCCTTTCATCTGATACTTTCTCTCGTACCAGTTCGGAATATCTACCGGTTTTTCAGGAATTGGCTGGCATTCATCAATCCAGAAATCATCTTCAATTTCATTGTATTCAATATATCCCCAAGGGAGATATTGAGCAACTTCTTGCATCAAACCGACTCCGATTCCATATAACCAAGGCAGATCGCTATCCTGTTCTATCAAATAAAGCAACGCAAAACACATTTCAAAACAATCAAATTCCGGAAGTGTCGGCAGGCTGTCAAAGAATTGATTATCCAACGCATCATCAAATTCTGTGTCGTGCAATCTGCTTGCATGATTCATGCAATAAGCAAATGCGCCTTTCCGTTTGAGAACATCTTTATATGCTTCGCTCAATTCACGATTGCAATCATCCAATTCATGCAGCCGACCTGTTTCAGTCAATAATTGCAATATATCAGACTGCTCCGAGAAATCATTTGACGGAAGTGGTGGAAAGTCGGACAAGATAGTTATAGGAGCATCCTGTGCCAATGGCTTTGCCAGAATCGGACTGGCAACAAAAGGTGCTTTTTTCTTTTCAGGTTTGGCAGACCTTTTCTTTTTTCTTGCTTCATCTGCCTGATGAACGAGTTTGTCGATCTTTTGTTGTTGCTGATTGATCTCAGCACGGATTTCGTTCACCTTTAATCGAGCTTTTTCTTCCTGAATATCCAGCTGTACCATTCCAGCAAAAAAACGGTCACCCCATGCCCAAAAGCAATCCGTAAACTGTTGAACAGCATGGTCAATCTTTTCTTGCGGTATCAGTTCCAGCAGCTTTTCAAATGCTTGTCTGCTCGGTACATCCTTATATGGGTTGCCTTCTGTTGCCAGTCTACTGGTTAATACGCGATCCCCTCCGTATCCGTTGTTTTCCATCGGTGCTATATCAGAGTTTCGGAATCGCAGCACATACTCAACGCTTTTTAATAGGTCAGCGCTGTACTGGCAATCCCAAACATCTAATTGAAACATATCATCCAGAAGGCGATCATCCGTTGGCAATAACTGATATAGTTTTTGTTTATCAAAATCTGTTTCAAATAGTCGATCAAGGATCCAGATGGAAGCGGCAAACAAAATCTGATAATACACCTCAACGTGACTGTAACTATCGGTCTGCACGTTTGTCATGATCCAGTCATCATAGCATCGGTCATATCGTTTCATGATAATATCCCGTGTGTTTATGAGTGCCTGCATTCTTCGCTTCACCATACTATCGTCCAGATCCAAGCGAGCTTCTGCGGTATTTTTTTCTGCACGGTTGCTGTCTTTACGATACCTTTTCCTTGAACGTTCAAAACAATTCCTCGCTGTTTTTTCCCATTCTTCCGCTTTGACATTTATCTCAGGAATCATATCCAGTAATTGAAATTTCTGCCATTTCATATCGGTTCTCCTTTCGTTGTAAGGATGATTAGGTTACCAAATAACTATTATAACATGGAAGATTTATGAAGTCAATTCAATTTTTGAACATCATAGAATCACACTTCAATATTCAATGAATCAATGAAAGCCTGCATTTTTTTGGCGCCATCTTTTTTCATATCCGTCAGCGCAAAAGCGTATGTGTCCAAAGTGAACGCAACCGAATAATGTCCCATTTGCTCAGACAGCGTTTTCATATCGACACCTGCTTGGATACTGAGTACAGCATACGTGTGTCGTAAATCATGAAATCTGAATTCATTAAAAGCAAGGTTGTTCACGATTTTCTCAAAAGGCTTCCGAATTTGTGACAATCTAAGATGTTCACCTTTATCGGAACAGAACACAAAGATGCTGTCCTTTGCCGAAGTGAGATAGCGCTCCATCATTTCCATTACCTTCGAAGGTGGATATATATATCGCGGCTTTCCGTTTTTTACTGGAGAAAAATAGTACCGGCGTTTGATTTTGTCATAAGAGAGCTGACGATAGACATGAATATATCCTTCAGAAAAATTGAAACAATCTCTTGTCAATCCCAGCAACTCGGCTTTACGCAATCCGGTAAATACTGCCAGCTTAAATAATGCTTCAAGAGGATGACCGACAGTTGCAGTCAGGAAGTCTTGCAGTTGTGCATTATCTAACGGTACAATTTCTGTTTTTTTCATTTTAGGGAGAGCAGTATTCTGTGCCGGATTCTCATTTATGATCTTCATTTCGACAGCAGTTTGAAGACACTTGTGTAATACTCCATGAATATTTCGGATTGTCTTTGCACTAAGCGGATCATCTAAGTCAATGCCGTCATCCAGACTGTTTACAAAAAGCTGAACATCTTCCGCAGTAATATCAACCAGTTTTCGTGATTGAAAGACTCGTGCTATATGATTGGTGATTATACTGCGATAACTGTATTCCGTTGATTCAACGATATTGGTTGCCCGATAATCTATCCAGTAATTTGCAAAATCTGCCAAGGAGATCTCTTTGGAAATACTTGCTTCGGAGATCGGCATTTTCTTTCTCATTATCTCTAATACATCCATGTACGGTACTCTCCCTTACTATTTCATATTTCTAGTTTTAAGATATATCGCAATGATATGTCTATTGTACAACAATTCCAAGAAAAAAGCAACGTATTTTCTAATCAATCAAGAAATATTGCACGGGCAATCAAAAGTGCAGCTATGTGTGTTGGATAGAATGCGTAAAAGAACCAGCGATTGAGTTTTTTGTGCCGGACATTGCCGCGTTGCCCGTTGTATTTCCAAATTGGAATGAGTGCGAGCAACGTTCCGTATTGGTAAGTAAACTGAATGAAGCTGTCATAGCTTTTCGCAAAAATGCTCGTTTGCAGCACAACGGATGCACAAGCAAACAGGATTGCTTTTTTTTGAAAATCGTTCCGGAATACATGAAAGATGATTGCCCAGACAGGGATCAGCAGCGACCAATCGGAGAAGTGACCGAGCGATACGCAGACAGCAGTTAATATAAGGCGCGGCGTTTCTGGAAGTTCTGAATCGAGGATCATCAGACTAAGCAGCGCGATTGCAAGTGAAATCATGACGTTCCAACTTCCGACCAAATCTAATAGAGAGTTTGGAAATCTCTTGAATATCATAGCGAAATAGAACGGCTGCGAGATCAGCCCGAAGGCGGCAAGCCGGAGAAAATATTTCTTCCGGCTGCGCGTATACCGATAGCCTTCTGCAATAAAGAATGCCATGATCGGTGCTGTCAGTCTGCCGATCAGATGCATGAAATAGCTAAGTAAGTTGTCCTGCGGAATGAATATGAGTGCTGCATGATCGAACGTCATAGCGATGATTGCAAGCAGCTTCAATGTGGTTGCCGAGCAATTTTTCTTCATAGTGATTCTCCTGAATAGATTCCGTTCATCAAAATTTCAGATGCAGCAACACGGCGCTGATCCGCAAGCAAGTGTTGCACGAAGGTGTGATTCGTTGCCTTTTCGATAACACTTAATCCATCTGTGACTTGCTTCAATTCTGCGCGGATCGCCTGATGCTCCGCAGAGAGTTTCTGTACCTTTTCTTTTGCCGGTTCAATTAGCTTGTCAATATTCCGGTAATTCGATGCATTGATCGTGTATTGCTGAACGGATGCTTTTGCTTCGTTCAGAGTAAATGCGGTGGACTGTTTGCCTTCAAAGACCATTTCAATTTTCTCTTTCATGATAAGATATTGCCGCAGCTCGTCCTCGGCGGTTTCAAGTTCTGCACCTTTTTCCTTCGCATCTGCTTCGAGCGATTCTGCTTTTTGACGGATTGATTCAGCGGTCATTCCATTGTTAATCATGGTATTCAGCACCAGTAGCTTGTCTAATTCTGCATCGTTCACCCAACTGAATGGCTGAGCAGTGTCTTTTTTTCTGACAGGCAAATCACCTTGCTTGAATGTCACGATATAGTGTCGGACCTCTTGCAGCACACAGTATTTCAGCGACTTCTCATGTTCGATTTCTTTAATCTTCTGATTGATCCGTTCCTCAAAACGGTTCTTAATTTTCAGTCTGTTTTTCAGAGAGAACTCGTCATAGAAACTTCCAATCGATTTCAAACGGATGAAGCGCTGACCGTATGGCGGTTTTACGGAAATATATTTTCCTTGTTTAACGCCGTAGTCCGCAGCCTTCATCTTTTCGATGAACTCCTCAAATGTTTTCGATTGATAGAGGAAAGTGTCAATATCATCACGGAGCCGTTCACGGATCGTGAAAGCCGGAGCCTGATATGTCTTCTCGATCTCACGAATTCGTCTTGTGAAGCACTCCTGCGCTTCAAAGCCGTTATCTGTTTCGCGAAAGTGGATTCCTTCTTTTCGCAGCTCATCCTGAACGAACATCTGTTTATCCGGCGATGAATAGTAGAAGCAAGCGTATGGAGATTTTCGTTCTTGTTCCAGTTTTTCAATTTTAATTTTGGATGAAGCAAGGCTTGCTTGCAATTCCCGTTGTGTCTTTTTTTCATCGCTTATAAGTCCAAGACGAGCGCCGAGATTATTTCTCCATTGTTCATGATGAACCATTGCTTTGTATTCGTCAACACTCATGTGCTTGTGTTTAACGTGCTTATCTTCGCGGACGAATCCGTGCTTATGAAGGATCTGATCCATTGCTTTTTTTTCAGACTGTTCCCAATACACAAGCTGGTTTTCTTTTATTCCTTTCGCACGAAAACCCATTTCATCCAATGCAGCTTTCATGGAAACACCTTTATCTAATCCGTTTGTTCTGCCTTTGGTATAGAAAGGTATGAAGTCTATATGCAAATGCGGACTGGCTTCATCCAAGTGCATGACAGCATTGAATACGTGTAGATTTGGATTTCGCTTCTGAAAGTCTAACATATATTCGGTCAGCATTTGCTTTGCAACTTCTCCGCGTTTTGATCCGACCGGAGCATTGATACTGTCACCGAACTGGACGATTGCTTCATAGAACGGTGACTCACGCTTACCGGATACAATGTGTTCATAGTAATCCTGAATTCGTCTGCAAGGTCTTTTTTGTTTCGCGTTATATTTTTCGAGTGCTTCATCGAACAGCTGATGATATGCTTGTTCAATGTCGGTTCTGGCAAACACAACATTCAGCGGTGATCTCACTTCATTCACGTTTCTTGCCAGAAATGCTCTGTTGTTATGCTCGATGTTACCGCCGTGCGGTGCTGTTCCCTTACCGAGCGTAAAGCTGATACTGTATTGTTCCATTGACATTTCCTTTTCTTTTTTTCAGATAGGCTTATACCGATGCGCCTATGAAAAATCATAGGCGCATCGGTAACTTTGTATCTAAATTGCACGTTACGTACACTTTAGATACAAAGTACGCAATATCTGTTTTGTACGCGCCATTTCATGCAGCATACAAAACAGACCGCAGGGATGCTCCCTGCTTTGTGCAAAGTCTGCGACCTTGACTGCTCAGAAGCTCCGTATCACCAATTCCTTTTTGCGGCATCCGTCCGCAGAATTGGTGAATACAGAACTTCCGGTCTGCTCCGCAGATTGGGATAATCCCAAACCCTTATTGACTTTCTTGGCTCTTGTTTGCAGATTCATCGGGGTGCATAATCAGCTGAACAGTCATTGCGAAATACTTAATCAGCATGGCTGCTTCAAATTCATAGAAATATAGAACGTATCCTTTTCCCGTTTTCATTTTGCACGGTCTTCGATATGAAATAATCGAGTCACGAATCTTCGCTGCGGTTTTTCCATTCTTTCGATCGTTGCTTTTATCTGATTCAGCAATCACATCAAGTATTGAAAGAAGTGCCAGAGTATCTTTTTCACTGAGCGTAACTGAGATTGCTGTTTCTCTTTTTTTCTCCATCAGTGCATCATGCTCCTTGCAAAAAATCGTTCATTGCTTGGTGCGTTGCTGTGCGCCGGTTCCGGTTCGGCATTCGGATTCCGAAGTAGATCATTCCAGTCTTTCAATCCTCTTGCATCGAGTTGCTTTTGAGCAATCGCACATCTTTTGAATCCGTTATCCACTTCAAAACGCTGACCGGCATCATCGTTATCTACACATGAAATGATTTCCACGCCTTCACTTTGCAACTGTTTGGGAACGCTCGGTTTCAGACCGGCGAGAGAAATCAATGCCGTGCCTTCGAGTTTGATTTCTTTCCGGAACATGGAATAGAAACTCATGAGGTCAATCGAGCTTTCAAAAATAAACGCCCGTTTCAGACTGCCGTCCTTTGTCGGAACAGGAACAAACTGGAATACTGAATCACCGGTACCGGCAACCATTCCTTTGAAACGGTGGACCGGATCAAGTCCCTGAATTTCTCCGCCGACCTCGTTTCCGTCACGATCACGATGAACGAAAACTGCATTCGCCTTAAAACCGGCACCGAATTTCCGATTGGTCTGATAAAGAATGTTTGCATCGGTAAATTCCTTTATAACGTCATACGGAATTCCTCTGGACTTGTGCAGATACGCATACAGCGGAGCATTGGCAGCTGCTTTATCCGGCATAGTCATTTTATCTTTTGGCTTTTCTGTTTCTTCTTTTTTCGATTGTGGCGTAACTGGCTTTGTTTCTTTTCTATGAAACAGACCGGATTGTTTTTGCGGTTTTGATTCCAGATATTCACCAGACAAAGCGTGAACCGCTTCCTTGAAATCCATTTCAAATACTGCCTGCAAACAATCAATCGCGTTATAGCCGCCTTTGTCAAGATAGTGATGATACCATGCGTTGCTGTTCGGATTGATTGTCAGACCTTTGATTTCGCCAACATAATACTCAGATCCTTTTTTCTTCATCGTGTATCCGCAGGCTTGAAAATACTCAACAAGATTTTTACGTCTTGCGCTTGCAATAATTTCGTCATTCGTCATTTTTCGATCCTCCTCTTGAGAAAAGAAGCTGCCCTGTCCTTTCGAGAAAGGGCAGCTTCAATTTATTATGCCTTACATTGAACGTTCTGCGAAATAGGTATCGTCATCGTCTTCATTGTCATCGGGTATGAACTTCTGATCGTTGCTTTCCTCACCATCTACATACTCTGCTCCGTCAGTCAGAAGTCCGTTATCTGTCAGCTTGATATCGAGGTCGGCAAGTTCCTGTTCTGCTTCATCCAGTTCGTCCTGTGCAGGGAAAGGCTTTTCAATTCGTTCAATCGACTGGTTCTGTTCCATAGCGAGTGATTCGACTTTCTGTTCCGTCAAAGCCAATTCCTTCTCGATACCGGTATCGAAGAAATTGGAAAGACGGCGATAGTTGTCGGCATTTTGACCTTTTGCTGCATCGACATAATATACTTTGTCCCGTTCGCCCTTGATAGCAAACTCAAACTCTCCTGCAATCTTATGACTGGTCTGAACTGATACAGTAAAGTTTCCGATTGTGAATGCGGGCTGTTCATCGAACGGAGCCTTTGCCTTGCTTTGAATCTTGGTAAACAAGTATTCGTTAATTTTTCCATGCTCACGGATCGCTTCGCCGTGACCGCCGTTCATGCGAACAACAATATCGCTGACCTTTCCGGTTTCCTTGTCCCGCATTGCATTAGCACTGTCAATATCTTTCTTTGTCTGTCCGATCCGCTGCTTTGTCTGTTCAATCTCATTCGGAATCTGTGCAACTCTGCGCTGGAGTGTTGCTGTTTCTTTCCGGTACTCAGTCCGCAGAAGTTTCAGCTCGTCCACCTTGTTCTGCAATTCCAAATGATGCAGCAAGTCAGGATTGTCTTGTGCGACTGCTTGGAAGTGACCGTAAGTAAGAACAGTTTCGTCACAGTCTTCCATGATACGAGCCGGACATTCATCGTTCCAGAGCTGCGCAATGTAACGAGCTTTGTCAGTCACGATCTGATATAAGAAACTGTCCATCGTTCCTTTCGTCACGTAGTTCAGTATCTCGACTGCATCGTAAGTGTTTCCTTGCCGCAGGATTCTTCCTTGGCGCTGCTCGAAGTCTGACGGTTTCCAAGGAATGTCTAAATTATGGAGTGCGTAAAGTTTCTTCTGGATGTTTGCGCCCGTACCGAGCGTACCGGTTGAAGCGATTACTACACGATATCTTCCTTCGTTAATGTCGCGGAAAATATCTTCACGATTTTTCGCTCCTGACTTCGGAGCAAAGACGATTTCCTTTTCAGGAATGCCCATATCCTTTAATCTGTCACGCATATATTTATATGCGGAGAAGTTTCCGTCATCATCATTGACTGCAATATCCGAGAAGATGATTTGGACACCGCTTTCAGGAGTAGTCATGTCATAGCGAGCCTTTACTTCTCTCAGACACGCATCAATTTTGCTGTCATGTTCCAGAATGAATCCATCCGGAATCTTACCTGTGCCGCCGTCCTTCTGTTTATACAGTG
Source organism: Oscillospiraceae bacterium (assembly GCA_045628085.1). Lineage (GTDB taxonomy): Bacteria > Bacillota > Clostridia > Oscillospirales > Ruminococcaceae > Firm-04. The sequence goes on from JAZQOZ010000230.1 coordinate 16,600, forward strand.
CTGCGATTGCACGGTTGCCGAGTCCGACCAGACGCGCTTCAAACGTAATCTTCAACGGATTATCCAGATGCGGATCAACCGATCCGTTCTGACAAGCAAGCGATCTTTCTGCAAGATGTGCAACATATTCTTTCTGTTCAGGCGATGCTTCAACTGCAATGATCTGCGGCTTTCCGGTAATCAGATCAGGACGTTTTGTTGTTTCAGCAAGTTTGTCGGCAGATACCAGATCGGCAAACTCTTTATACATCTGCATGAGTTCCGGCATATTCTTAAAGGAACTGAAACTCGTTTTGAGCTGCATCTGTCCGGCTTGATTCTGCTTGTTCTTTTGTGTTACATTTCCAAATGTCGCTGCCCAATCATCGAATCGTGCCGTGCCGGTCATTTCTAACAGATCGGAACGAAGATATCTTGTCATGACATAAAGTTCTGTCATTGAATTCGATACCGGCGTACCGGTTGCAAACAAAATATGACCGTCACCGAGTGCTTCATTAAAGTAATCACACTTCATTTGCATATCATCTGCAATGCCGGATGCCTTTGTCGTGACACCGGATACATTTGTCATTTTTGTTTTGACGAAGCCGTTTTTATAATTATGCGCCTCGTCAACAACCAGATAATCGAAGCCGAGCGTTTCAAAATTCATCAGCTTGTCTTTACCGGCTGCTTTCGATTTCGGATCCGTAATATTCCTAAGTCGATTCTCAAGATCATCAATTATCTTCTCAATTTCCTTGACCGTATAACTTTTTCCATTGGACTTTTTTTCTTCTGCAAGCAGATCTCTCATTTCATCGAGTCGCTCGTTCAGGTACTTCTCCTGATAATCAGGTGACATTCCGAGTTTCTGGAATTGCTCTTTTGACACGATGACCGCATCGTAATCACCGGTCGCAACCTTTGCGGTAAAGATTTCTCTGTTCTGCTCGGTCGCAAGATCGGCGGGTGTTACCACCAGCAGCTTTGCATCAGGGAAGAACTTTCTCCATTCAACAGCAGATTGTTCTGTCAGCGGTTTCGGTACAACGAGAAGTGCCTTGTGGATCAGTCCGAGTTCCTTTTTCTTCATGACAGATGCTGCAATCACAGCAGACTTACCGGCACCGACAACGTGTGCTGCGAGTGTATTACCGCCGTAAACGGTTCGTGCAATACAGTTCAGCTGGTGCGGTTTCAGCTGCATTCCTGCTCTCATGCCGTTGAATGTCATTCTGCTTCCGTCATATTTACGCGGTACAAGAGAATTGAAAAGCTGATTGTAACGCTTTTCGTATTTTTCCTTACGCACAGGCTCAGCAAAGAGCCATTTCTCAAATTCTTTTCGGATTTCCTTTGCCTTTTCGTTCGCAAGTTTTGTCGCCTTAACATCTGTTCGTGTGACGGTTTTGCTTGGATCTTTCGGATCGGGAACTTGCATTTTCACTTCGATACGCCGCTGATTCAGAATTCGTTCAGCAAGCGCATACATATTGAAATCCGGTGTTCCGTATGTCGTACTCTCCGCGGTATTCAGATCCAGTTTCTTGCTCTTGGAGTTCGGGATCGAATATTCGCCGGTCACATCAGAATGACGGACTTCCATTCCAAGTGTGTGATATGTCGGACGACCACTCAGGTGATTCAAGAACTTGGTATAGTCTTCGGGATCAATCCATGCGGCACCCATTGTAACAGAAATCTCACTTGCCGGAATATCAATCGGCAGAACCTCTTTCAGAGCATCGACATTTTTCTGATATGCAGGATCCATTTCCGCCATGCTTTCAGCCATAGCGAGCTTTCTGCGGATGTTACCGGAAAGGTATGCGGAACGTTCAACGAAGCCAGCATACGGATCGTCTGCGACCTGTTTTTCCGGATCAAAGAAGACCAGTTCCTTTTCCCGCAGCTCTTGCACAATCATCTGCATTGCATCATCTGGTTCGATGCCCTGCTCTTGGAAACGATCATTCAGAAGCATTGCCATATACGGAATAAGGATTTTTCCGCGCTGATCGAGTGAAATCTGCATGGCATCTTCAACAGTCTGTGCCGATGTTACTTCCTGATATGGATTCACCGTTCTTTCTGTGAAGATCGCTGCCTTTACATATTTATCTTCGACCTTGTCTTCCAAAGCACAAAGAATTGCGTAATCTGAATCGTCACCGAAAGACTTCTTCGCAATTACAGAATTGATTTCACCGTATTTTGCAATATACGCATCATACAGTTCGGTCATTCTTTTACGAAGCGGCATCAGTTCCTCATTCGTCATTCGTGACTGCTGCTTTTCAAGCAGTTCTCTGGTTACATCACGCAGCGGAATGAGCATTTTAATCGCGTCTGTGCTGATATGTCCTTTCTTGTTGTCCGTGATCTCACGCATATAATCGCCCTGACGATAATACACCTTGTCATCCTGAATCTGGAACTGGAAATTGTTGCCCCAAGGTTCGATACTGTTCTGACGCTGCAAATCTCGTACATGACTTCTCTGCGCTGCAATCTTTCCGTGCAGATTATGCACAGCATGATCCAGCTGCTCGGCAAGGTCAGCGCTTTTTTTCGGTTCGACTGTCAGCATATTGTAATGCGAAGTTTGCTTGATTGTGCCGAGAACCATTTGCGGATTGCGGATAAAATAGTTATTGACGAATGCCTGCACTTTTTCCGGTTGTTCACCTTCCTTGACCTTGCCGACTTTATCGACCGTCACCGGTGCAGTATAGCACCAATCCGGTTTCGGATCAAGTGCATTCAGCGGATGCTCACGCTTTTGCAGGAAGATAATGTCCGAAGGCGTATCCGTGCTGCCTTCAAAGGTATTGTTCGGAAGACGAATTGCGCCGATCAGATTAGCCCGTGTTGCAAGATATTCACGGACACGCGGATTCTTCTTGTCCATTGTTCCGGTCGATGTGATGAATGCTACAACGCCGCCGGGGGCAACTTTGTCAAGTGCCTTACGGAAGAACGCATCATGAATCAGCCAGTCTTTTGTGTAATCGGGATCACGCAGTTTGTTGCTGCCGAACGGGATGTTTCCGATTGCCAGATCAAAGCTGTTGTCTTCCAGTCCGGAGTTTTCAAAGCCGCAGTTCATGATCGTAACATTTTCTCTGTCGGCAGCGAGATACTTTGCAATTTTTGCTGTTGTGCCGTCAAGTTCCACGCCGACAATGCCGGCATTGCCGATACTGTGCGGCATTCGCGTAATGAAGTTTCCTGTTCCGCAGGACGGTTCAAGAATTCTGGAGTCACGCGGCAGATCCATCTGCTTGATTGCCTTATACATTGCATCAATGACAACTTGCGGCGTATAGTGTGCGTTCATGGTACTTGCTCTTGCCGCAGCATATTCTTCCGGAGTAAGATACGATTGCAGTTCTTCGCGGTAACCTTTCAATCTGGTAAAGGATTCATCGAAAATCTGCGGCAAACCGCCCCATCCAGAATATGCACGTAATCTCCGGTCTGAGTTTTCCTTACTGAAATAGTCTTTTGCTCTTTTTTCGTACAACGGTTCTCCTGCTGCTTCGCGGCGTTCAAGGCGGTTGATTTCGCGAATCGCATCAAGATTGGCGCGAATCTTCATGCCGGGATCTTTTGCATAGACAATTTCCGGCAGATTCTCCGGAACATCCGGAAGTTTGGATATACCTCCGTGCAATTCCAGTGAAACATGGCGACCACGAGCATCTGTAATGTCTTCATTCCGTCTTTCATAGGATTGTTCAAATTCATTCAATGCGGTACGCAGCGTTTCCGGTGTGAACGGACTGTAGTAGGAACCGTGCAGCCAGCCAAGCGTAATCTCTGTTCCGTCAGCAAGTGTTTCATTCAGTTCAAAGACATTGTCACGACCGTCTGTCAGGTTTAGTTCACCGAAACCATGCCGTTCTGAAAATTCGTTCAGCACTTCACGCAGATAATCATTTCTGTCTATTTCAGTCGGTGCTTCATCAATCGGTTCGGCTGCAATTTCATCTGTGAGGTCATGTTCGCCTTCACTGTCATTATAGCTTGTCAGAGGTCTTTCAAAGTCATCAATATGTTTGAGTGTTTGCAGCAACGACTTTTCAATCGCCGCTTGGAGATGCAGATCAACTGTGCCGTCATTCCGAAGAACGGACTGATACAGCGTTCCGACAGAAGGTACGCCGTCCTGCTGATATTCAAGTGCCTGAATAGTCTTCGCTTCCGGATCAATTTCAAAGACATAATCGGGATCACGCATCAGATCACCGTTCTGTTCATAGAACATCATCATGCCGAACTGATTTTCTCCGAGGAATTCGATGCTTAACGGTTCAACACCGTTTCCGTCATCTTCCAGATCGTTCAGCGAACCGTATCGCTCGTAGGTATGCTCTCCGCTTACCATATCGGGGAATTTCTCAGCAAACAGTTGATACAGTTGCTTCTGAATCCGTGTTCCGGCACTCTGCTGCGGTGCAGCTTCCTGCGATGCATTATTTGCTCCAAGCCATTCGGTATAGGATGTGATAGCAGCGGTAAATTGACCATTTTCTTCCCTGAAATCCAGTACACCGTCAATTCCACACTTTTCGGATAATGCCGTGATCGTGTTCTGCAATTCTGCATCATCCCGTGCCAATTCATAGCGCGTATAGTCTGTGTTCAGTACATTCTGACCGCCGCGAACCTGAATCAGATCAAATGCCATCTGATCGGCATCAATTTGAGCGCCGAGTGTCAGACGGGCAAGCGGCAGATCGGCATTGTTCTCAGCATATACGGGTTCATTGTTATATGCCTGTTCACGCAGCTCATTGAACCGCATGATTACCGCATCCAACGTATCAAATCGTTCCAGTTCTGAACGTGCCGCTTCGCTCTGCGACCATGTTGCCATATCCGCGACAATATAATACTTCCACTTTGAATCCGCAGCTTTCGGTACAGCTTCAATGTTTTGCTGTTCCTCATTCTGATTATCCGGCATCGCATTTTCTGCTGTCTGTTCCGGTTCATCAGTCGTATTATTGAAGTCAAAGAGATTCAGCTGACCTTCTGTTTGCACTCTGCCGTGTTCCTTTACCGGCTTCGGCGCAGCATGATTCGGAATACCGAATCCTTCAATCTTTTCAAGTCCTTCCAGATTTTTTCGCCAATGCGTAGAACCGCGCTGCTTGATCTGAGCGTTCGGATCAAGATTCTGCAACGAAATGTAGAAATCGCCGTCAATTCTTTCGACCGCCCACTCTTGTCCGTCATAGCGAACATGATCTCCGATTTGCAGTTCAAACGTATCGTTCTCGCGGTTTTCCTGTGCGCGAAGCTGCTCGAATCTGGCATCCGCAACTGCTTGCAGCGATTTGATAACGTGATCGGACAGCTGCACACCCTGATAGTAGCCGATGATTTCACGGACTTTCTCATAGAAATCTTCGGTCGAATCCAGCGCCTTGATTTGTTTCTTCATGGATTTCGGATCGTAGCTGCGCTGCGGTTCTTCCTCCGGAGTATCATCCGGAATCTCGGTTTGCGTGTCAGTTGCTTCCTTTGCTTCTACTTCATCATCCAACATATCGTCTTCTGCTGCGGACAGTGTATCTGAAACGAGTGAATCAAACGTCATAAAGCGTAATGCTCGGCGTGTCATGTCTTCCAGATCAGTATATTGTTCTGTGTCATCTACTTCACCGTCAATGGTATGAACAATCGTGCAGTCCATGAGATTTGCATAAATCTGAATTTCATGCTGTTCGTTCTCTGTTGTCGTGTACGCAAGGTCGATGTGTTCCAGATCGGATACATCAGCGGGTGTGCCGTATTCGTTCTCAGAGAAGTCATCAATGCTTTGAATAGCTGCGCGGAGCGTTTTTCTGCTGGAAACAAATTCCGGAACCGGCTTAAAGCCGATATCGTCAACGAAGAATGCATTATCCTGTGTTCCGGACAATGTTCCGCCGTTGCGAAGCACGATAATATCTCCGACCGACAATGAATGTCCTGTGAAGTCTTCCGGTCGATCCAGATTGAATTTCGTGTAAATGTCTTCCAGCGTGGTATTCGGCGGCGTTGTGCCGGAGTATACGGGATCATAGTTCTTAAAATCGACAGGGAAATTCTGCTGCTGCAAGCTCTCATACGATTCAAACCGCTGATAATGGAATCTGTCACCTGATTTCATCTGATAGATCTCAAATGTCTGTTTCAAAGGTTCGTCTGTAATAATCAAATCAGAATCAGCCAGACTCAGCAAAGTGCTTTTCCAATTACCGATCAGCTGATGCCCTGCTTCGCCTGTTCCGGTAAACACAGAACCGTCATCATTGATTCGCTGCAAATTACACATGAAGTCGCCTTGTATTTTTGCAACGCGATATGTCTGATCCCTGAATGAAATAACATCGCCTTCTTTCAGAGATTCGATGATCTGTGCATTGTGTGCTTCTGTCTTCTGCTTGACAGATTCAGTAAGCGAAGGCGCAGTTAAACGAATCATCATCGGTTTTTCGAGCAACTCTGCCGCTTCTTTCCATGAAAGCATTGTGTTTGCAATCGGATTGCCGCTTTTGTCGATTTTTGAAATCTGGATGCCTGCGTTGCTGAAATCTGCAATTCTTCCGTCCTGAACTGTTCTTGTCAGTCCAAAGCGTGAGTGAAGGAACATTTCCTTTTCCGTCATTGTATGTTCTTCGCTGTAAAATCTATCCAACGTACCCTGATTTGCCACACTCATTGCAAAATTCCATTTGTCATCATCTGAGATGAAATAGGTCGCATCTGTCTGAAAAGCCGGATCAATCACAAATTTAACTGATGCATCGTATTGAACATTGTTTGTATCAGCCGACAATGCAAGAGCAAATTGCATTCTGTCCATAAACAAATCTGCTTGTTCAGCACGGTTTGTATCTTGTAATCTGTCGATCAGACTCTTGCAGAACTCTGTATCTTTCAAATACAGTTTCAGCAAGTCAACACTTTGGTTCTCAGATGCCGCGAAAAACTGGGATTCGACAAAGTAATTCTGTGCGAACTCGCGGTAATTCGATACAATATCGGAAGCCAGTTCTGCACGAAGTTGCTCAGGAGCGTGCTTCACGGTTTCTGCATCGGCAAAATGACCAGCTGCAAGCAAACTGTTTGTTCTTTGGGCTATATCTTCCCATGTCAAACGCAGCTTATGCGGTGTATCTGCTTTTGAGCCTATACTGATAACAGAAATACCGGCACTAAACTGCGCAGCATATCTGTTTTCTCCTTCAAGCACACCTGTTGACGTTCTTCCGAATTCATCCCTAAGAAATTCAGCCTGTTTGACCGGATCATGAAGTATCGCCATGCCAACGATGATGTGTTCATCGGAATACGGTGTATCATTTCCTTTGCGAATCAAATTATCAATGATTTCCTGCGGAATTTTTGCAACAGCTTCGATCTGTTTATCTTCCTGCGTCTGCTTTTGTGTCTGCACATTCTGCTCAACATCAATAATTCGTTGTGCAAGAATGTTCATCAGCCCCGGATGCAGAGTCGGACGCGGTGTGTCTTTGATCGGTGACTGCATATTCAGCCGTTCAACCGTTGCCGCAGCCCATTTACGGACATTACTGTAATAACGGGCATCCCAGTCAGCCTGAATCACGGCATTTGCCATAATCAGTGCAATGCGATCCGGATCATACTTTTCGCAGAGTTTTGTGTAGATCGTTTCAGAATCCAGAATATTGTCATTATAGTGGTCATGGCTTATATCGGTAATCGCTGCCGAACACGCATCGTTCTCCCGTCTGCTTGCGCGGTATTGATCCAGCTCGTCATGCTCCTTCGCATAATCAAAGGATTCGCGGTAAAGCGGAACCACGCCCTGCGGAAGCTCGATGTTATCTGTTTGATCTGCTTCAACCGGAATTTCCGTTGCTTCGGATTCTGTTTCCTCAATCGGTTCCGGTTCAACCGGTGTCGGTGCAAGTTCTTTTGCCAGCTTTACAAGGATTTCAGAAGCGATTTCTTGACTTGCAAATGCGGTTCCTTCTTCCATTTTCCGGTAAACCGTATTCAGAAGATCATCCTGATTCACAAGCGCGATCCGCTGTTCTTCGGTCACTTCCGGCGGTGTTTCCAGATATTTCAGAATGTTCTGCTTTGCAGCGATTTCAGCAGATGCATTTACGACTGCCATAAAATCGCCGGTTTCTTTCAGCGAATTCACATAGCTGTCAAAGTCTGCTTGCAGTTTTTCAGTGACTGTCATGGTTGGAATATCTGCTGTTTCAGGGTTGCTGGTTGCGGCGGTTTCTTCGGTATGCGGCTTCATAGAATCCGGCATATCTACCATAGAACTTCCGACAAAATCACCGTTTACATAGTCTGCAATTTCAATCCTGCCGTGATAGACGTTTACATTTACGCTATAAATACTGGTATTCTGTTCTGCATACGCCACATTGTCAACTGTGACAGGCTGACCGAGATTGCGCATTGCTTCCATCGGCTTTTCGTATTTTCCGAATGCATTTCTGAACTCGTTAATCGTCATGTCGGTGGTTTTGAAATAGTAGAGTTCGCCGTTTTCGTAATCAAGTGTCACATAAATATCCTTGACAGCATCCGGATGGAGCGCATGGTCGATCACAGCATTCTGTGCCAGCTCTCTGGCAGCAGCATATTCTGGTCGATGGAGGTTGACGGCTTCTGTTATCGAACGATAATACCCATGCCGCCAATCGTCCTGTTCTTCGATTACACCCTTGTCGTACAGTTCTAGCGCCGGAACCCACATATCTGCGTCTTTCTCGAAACAATAGAAGCCATTTTCCGGTTTTCCTGCGACAAAAAGTGCTTCCGGCGTAAGAATCTGCTCTGCAAGACGTTCCGGAATCATCATGCCGCCGCGTCCTGCTGTATCGACAACATAAACGCCGTGTCCCCATTCAGCGCAATGTTCGATTTCACCCCAAGGAGATTCGGACGGTCTGTTCCAGCTGTTTTCACACCAGAATTTTCGTTCTGTTTCTTCCAGACGGTTGAAGCGTGTACCGTAGATGCGCATAGTTTCATGAGCCTGCTGTAATATGCGGTCATCACCATAGGTTTCCAGATTGGAATCATCCAGATTGATTGTTCTGATTTCATATTCAGCATGATAGATCCGGTTATGAATATCCTCAGCTGTGATGTATTGCCGCGCTTCAATCAAAGATATGATTTCTTCTGCTGCTTTTGTCCACTTGAAAAGATATTCAGCGCTCTTGTCAGCTGTGCGGATAAGAATGCCTTTTCCATCATAGGTAACACTCGGCATATCCGGTCCACTGTGACCGCCTAAGCCGTATTCGTTCTTCAGGAATTGCGCAAACTCCTTGCTGTCTGGATTGTTGGTCAGGTAATATTCCTGAATACGGAATTTTCCGTTTTCAAAGCCGCTTCCGCGCATCAGTTCTTCACGCAGATAATCACTTTCATTCTTTTCAGTCTGTGCAGCTTCAACTTCAAAGTTGCTACTAGTAGCAACTTCTTCAACCGGAACTGTTTCTTCAACGAAATGTGCATTTGCATCGAAAATCTCTGTGCCGGTTTCGCCGCCATAACGGATCTGAACTGTCAGATCGCTGCTGTCACGCGAACGATCAAGAAATTCTGTGATTGCCTTCACCATTTCAGCATTTGAAGCCGGATACGGGAATGTATCGGATTCTTCCCTTTGAATAAAGCCGTCCTGCATGAAGAACTGTACTGTGTTCGTTTTTTCAGAGAAATTGTCTTTCCGTTCGTGACCGTCAGAATCAATGCCGCCTTCATAGGTTTGCTCTCTGGTTATCAGGTCAATGCTGTCAATCTGTGCAAGATCAACGGACAGTCCGTATTCCGGAATGTCGATCTGCGAGATCGTCATCTGATAGTATCTGTCCAGATAACCGGCAAGCTCACGCAGCGCACCGTGCGAACGGGAAGGAATTGAGAAATCCTCATGCTGTTTCAAGTATGACTGAACCGTTTCAGCAAAAACATCGTCAGTTTTACTGATCTGCTGCTGTGAACCTTTCTGCTGGATGATTTCAGTCGGCTTATCATAGCGCATAGCTTCTTTCAGTACGTTCAGATCAAAGCTGTTTATGACAAAGTTCTGTGTATCCTGCGAATAGAAGCACCATGTAAAGTTCTGGTTTCCGTCAAAGTATATGCGATCTGTTTCAGCCCATTTCGCAATCAAGCTGTCCGCAGAAACAGGGAATTCTGCTTCACCGAAAATGATGGAAGGTGCATACTTTGCGATTTTTTCTGCAATCGGTGCATCATCATGGAAAATCTGCGAATACTGTGCTTCGTTCGCTGATGTGCAGACACGATTGTACTGTTCGCCTTCCGGAAGTGCATTCCATGCATCTGCAAACGCAGCTTTCTGCTCTGCTGCTCTTGCCTGAACTGCCGTTTCCTGTTCGTTACTGTAAAACGGCGTTGTGAATTCAACTGTGCCGTTTTCCTGAATAACAGCAAAGATCGGAAATTCATTTGTATCACTGTCAGGATCTTCCATATCGTGTGCAACGATTGTTCCGTTTGAAAGCGTTTCAAACATTACAGTTTCCAGTTCTTCGGCTGCGGCTGTTTCTGCGATTTCAGAGTTGTTGCTAGCAGCAACTTCTTCGACCGGCATCTCAGTCTGCTTTTCAGTCGAAATATCTTCCTGCTGTTTTGGAGTTACACGCTCGTAAAACTCCGTTTCCGGCAGTTCTATCTGATTATCATCTTGATTGGAACTGAATATCAGGCAATCACTTTCACCGCGACCGTCATAGCTGTAAAGTTTTCCGTCAATTTCAAAATACGGCGTGTCTGCAAGTGTACGATTTAGGTCACATGACCGCATCAGCCATGCAGCCACAGCAATCTTTTGGGATGCTCCTTCTGCAATTTCAGGGTAATCTCTTGCGATTTCCTCATGCATATTGACATACCAGTCATGGAATTTTCCAAGCTGTAATCTGCCAAGTTCCTGCCAAGTGATCATACTGCTGACATTCCGACAGGCGAAACGTACTCCTTCTTCTTCTGCCAGACGGTCAAAGAAGACGAATCTGCCATTATGCTGAACAGATACACCGCCGCTTGTGCTGATCGCTTTTGCAAATCCGGCGGGATCAAAGTCATGTTCCTGAAATTTCTTTGCTGCTTCCAGAAATGCGGCATTGACAGGCGGATGATTCATAGCTTCATATCGTTCTGCGATTGCTGTATCGAACAATGCATCCGAATAATCAGACATTTCATCAGATGCCATAGACAGACAAACAGTGCTGAGATCTTTCAGAACTTCCTTTGCAGCAAGCTCCTCGTTTGTCAGTTCCGGTTTCTTCTTATCATCAATCGAATTGCCGAGATATTCGCCTTTGAGCAAATCATTCAGGCTGACATTACTTGTGACAGTATACTCGCCGCCGTCCTTTGTATGATATACGTTCTTGACAACCACATCATCCGGATAAATACCGCCGTCCAGACTTGCGACTTCCAATTCTTGCATATTCACGCGGAACTTATCACCGACACGAACTGTTCGCTCCTGCACACGCTGCGCATTTGCCTGTTGTTCAAGATACTTCCGGAATGCCGGATTCTGTTCCATTGCTGCAAGAGAATCAAGAAGTTTCTTTTCGGAGAAATATTCACCGCTTTCCAGCAGGAATGCTCTTTGCCGGAAACTGAATTGTTTTCCGGTCTTTATCAGCAGATCATAGGCTCTGCCGTTTTGACCGTCATTGTAATGATGATCTTTTCCTACGTACACAGTTCCTTTCAAGCCATGCTTTATCTGGAATTCATTCATGATCTGCTTGCGGCGTTCCGTTGAGATCGGCTGCTGACCGTTTATATCATCTTGAACTGTAAAGGTCTGACCGAATCCGTTTGCGATATTCCGGGACTGATGCAGAACTGTCTTATCTACAAGTGAAGTCAAAGACTGCGGAACAGGTTGACCGAGCTGCGCGAACAAAGACTGCATTTTTGCCTGATCGCAGTACAAAACGCTGTTATTCGCCACAATGCGCTCGATATAGTCTGCAAAATCATGTTCCTTGCCGTAGATGCTGGTGATGAAATTCGCATCGACTGTATCTGCGTTCAGCTTTCCTCTGCCATTCGGCTTAATGCTCATAAGCAGCGGCGCGGAATCGTTGTCCATGCTGCCGAGAACGATTATGATGCTGCTGGTTCCGTTCACACGATTGGAAATAGAATCGAAGATCATAGCCGGTGCCGTAATCTGTTCCGGCAGTTGCTTCATTTGCTCTGCGGTCAGTCCGTGATAGTGCGGATTGCTTTCGGACTTCTCATGCAGCGCATCTGCCATGTGCAGCTTGGTATACATCATCGGAAGATTCCGGCAACCGACTTGCTGTAAAATATCCGAGGTCGCGCAGACCTGAATATCTCCGTTCAATCTCGTTCCGTTCACAATCGCGTCAACCTGTTCTGCAAAGGTCAATTCAGATGCATTGACTTCGTTTTCAGGCGAGAATGCTGCGGCAATTACGGAGTTGTAACCGCCCGATACACTTCGTCCCTGATCGCCTGATTCTCGACCAGATATTGCTTCTCCTGTTCCCACGCCAGTGCTGCGTTGAAGTTCCTCACCGGACGCGGATTCGTTTGCTGATACTGCTGATCCAGCAGTTCCATGTACTTCCGCGTTCTCTGTTCCACCGACCGTGCTACTGTCAGATACCGGTTGTTGAGCATCATCCATTCGACTTTCTCCGGATGATTGTCCTCCATCCATTGCATCCACATCGTTCCGAACTTCCCGACCGGTTCCTCGCTCAGCGGATTCTCCGTTCTGTTGATCTGCGGAATATATACTGCTGTTGTCGGATCCAGCTTGTGATACAGATTGATCATTTCGCCGTTCGCCTTCACCGTCTGCACCTTGATTTCTGGAAGCCAGATCGAGGTTTCTCCGGCTTTGGTCTGCTGTGTTACCTGCCAGCCCATTACTTCGTTCTTGCGTGTCGCCTTGCTGTAAATCAGTCCGTTCCGTAACAGGTGTGACGGTACTTCCGGCAGATCGTTGTCCAAGGTTTTGCTCTGCTGCTCGCTGCTCAGCTTGTTCCATTCCGTGAATGTCATTGTTTTCCTTCCTTTCACTGATTTCAGATAACTGTATCGTTTTTACAGCTTCATCCACTCTGCGTAAAGTGTCTTTTGCAGTTGCGCCGATGTACGACAATACAATGAATCGCTGTTCATCTGTTTGCATCATCTGCAAGGCTGCTGTATCAACGGGAATATCTAAGGTTTCATTTCCGACTTCCAGCCGTCCTGCAATGATCTGCTGAACAGAATTGATAAACGAAGCAGCAAACTCCATCTGCTGCGTTTCGTCAAGTGTCAGGGCATCCGTGTTATTCGGTTCGTTTTCTGAATCGCCCAAGTACGGTGTAATAGTAATACCGAGTTTTTCAAGACACTTCGTAACATTATCTGCATTCAGAAGTGTTGTCAGTCCGTTGACCAGATGCTCGCTTTCCGGGAGCTGCAATGCCTGTTTGATTTTGGGCGCGAGTGTACTTGTCAATTTCCAGACATTCGGCTTGTTGTCTTCGACAACTTCATCGAAATCATACAGCGTATGAAGCTCGTCCTTCTTGTCCGAAAAGACAACACCGGTCGCACCGGCTTTCAGGTGGTATCCGGTTTTCTCCCAACCGGCGGCGGCTGAGATAAATTCGTAGTGCTTGTCCGGATTTAATGCATAGAATTCCAATGCAACCGACGTCGGCAGCTTGAATATTCTTCCTGTCATACGCATCAGTTCACGATATCCGTCCGGATTATCTGCAAGTTCTCTCAGTTTGCTTGCACCGATTTCACTGTATTTTCCTATCGGTGTTACATACTGTGAGGACTGCGAGGAAAATTCGCTCACCTTTTCACCTTCTTCTGCATCATTTGAGATGCTTTCAGGTTCGGTTGCAGCTGATTCTAATTCAGAGTTGCTACTAGTAGCAACTTCTTCAACAGCTTCCGATTCTTCAACCGGATCAGCTTCGGAAACAGAATCGTCTTCTTCTGCGTCATTCGATTCGCTTTCGGCAGATTCCTGCTCAGAGTTACTACTAGTAGCAACTTCTTCGGCTGCTTCTTCTGCCTGTCTTTGTGCAGTCAATTCTGCAATATTCCCGATCTTCTCGAATCCTTCCTGTGCGAGTTGATTGAGTGTCATAAATGCGACCGAATGCCAAGTCGGTTTCAGCGTTTCCATATCAAAAGACTGATAATCAACCGTATTATCCGTAATTTCGCGGATGATCGCTATCGTTGCGGGAACAACACTCTGTATCATATCGCTGTCAAGCATTGTCATTGGGTTCAGCCGAATTACATCGCCTTTTTGCAGTGTCATTGCCTGAAAAAGATTCATCAGTTCATTATTCTGCTGCTGTGAAGTCTGAATTTCAGTTTCAGAGTTGCTACTAGTAGCAACTTCTTCTTCGACCTGTGTTGCTTCCGCAGCCGTGTTCTGCGCAGCGTGAAAGATACCGCGTGTTTTCATTTCGCTGATTACACCGTCAAACAGCTTATTGAGCCGTTCACGCTCAGCACCTTCCGGATAGATCGAGCTTTCTGCATGACCACAAAGGTAATCTGAACGGCTCCCTTTTTCTGCCAGCTTATCCTGCACATAGACGGCGAACGCACGGGCAAACATTTCAACGTTACTTGACCAATAGCCCATTGAATCACGGCTGTATTTGCGGTCCATTTCCTTGGAAGCCAGCAGATATTTGGTCTGTGAACCGTCTTCGTTCCAGTTCATAGCTTCGACAAGGCGGGAAATACCGAGATCCATATCAGGCTTGTGGTAATAGCCGCCGCTGCTTGCATAGGCATTGTGCAGCTGCATTGCTTTTGAAATAAACCGGTCAAAAGCGTGTCCCCATTCGTGTGCCAGAGATCCTGCGCCTTTCAGCTTGGTCAGATTGATGACATTCCGATCCGGTTCAAAGTGTGCAAGCGCATTGCCGCGTCCTCTGGAGCCGAAAGCAATCGAGAGCTGACCGTCGAGGGAAATATCCTTCGGATCAACGTCAAGCGCAATCGCAAGATCACGGAACGCATCATACGCATAATTCAGATTAAACTGCCGGTCATTCTGATTCTCCCAGTTTCCGAACTCGCCGCCGAGAAAACCAAAACGATCGAGCATATCCTGACCGGAAATGTCTTTTCCGTCCCGATAATCTTCACCGTTTCGTTCAACGTTTTCAAGCGGTGCCGGTGTGAATTTTCCTTTTCTGGTGCGGTTGTTTCCGGCTGCTTCTTTGCGCTTGGCAAAATCTTCTCTTGCAAACTGACGCGCAGCATTCTCAGATTCCAAATTTCCTGCAATCAGATCGTTGGTGCTGGTGCGGGCAACAACGAAGTATGTACCGGCTTGCCAGTTATCCATGCTTTCAAAAAGCGGAACTGTGTCCGTATAGGAGCTGGCACGATAGAAATAGGATGTGGCTATATAATCCGGATTATAGCTTCTCGGTGAAGCATATTTATACTCAATACCCCGATCCGATAAAAGCCGCACATTTTTTCCGTCATACAAACAGATGCGATAATCCTCGTTCAGTTCGTCATCTTCTGAAAAAAGAAACCGCTTCTTCTTGATCTCCGCTTGCAGCTGCCGTTCCGAGATCATTGCAGCGCGAAGGAACTTTGTTGTCATGCAGCCAAACGCATCTTTTGTCGGTCTGTATGTGCCATGTCCTCTGTGTGTGCAGTAAACATCTTCAACGTGATTCCTGAAGAACGCCCGACACTCGGCATCTGTTGTCAGTTCCATTGCATGATCACGAATGTCTGCAATCATGCGAATATAGCCTTCCTGATATTCCTGATTATTCCGAAACGGTTTTGCAGGAAGTGAATCGCGCAGATGCTTGATATAATATGCAACTGTCACCGGCAAGCCGTCCTTCACCATCTGCTCAAAATCAGGCTCTTTCCATACCTGTTTTTTCAGGATGTACTTTTCGCGTTCTTCTTCTGTCCATTCCACAGTGTCATTGACCTCGATGCCGCGTGTTTTCAGGATGCTTTGCAGATCCTTTCTGGCACCGCCGATCTTTTTGCCGAAATCCTCAATTTTGTCAGCCAAGTTCATCAACTCCTTCCATCATCATAGGCTGATCGAGAGAGAATACATACTCGTTTCCAACTTCCACGACCTCAATGCGCTGATCACTTTCAAGCAGATCGTGAATTTCAACCGGAAACACTTCCAACGTAAAGCTGTCGCAAACAAATCTTGTAAAGCCGTCCGAAATGTTGATCGTCAGGGTGCCTTGCAGCAGTTTCTCGTTTGCAAGGGCATCAATTTCCGGAACAGTGCTTTCAATCAGAAAAATGTTGCGATGCTCAACAACAGTTTCCATTTTTCCTCCTTTCCGCAGCCGGTTCTGTCAGCTGCAAATTCTTGCAGACAAGAAGTTCGGCAAAAATCGACTCGTCTACAACTACGATTTTACCACATTAAAGCGCGAAAGTCAAGCGATTTTCAATAGAAAAATAGTGAATTATATCTACATATTTTCTACAAAGTGCATAACTTTTAAAAATGTCAAAATTCACCGCAGATTTACGATACAGTTTTTTCGCTGCTGACCTCCTTTGCAAAATAATCCCAAATGCCTTTCTGAAAAGAAAAAAGAACATCGTGCCGCCCAAAACCTTACCGCCGCCGCGATCTGATGCCGACTGGACCGCAAAACAAAAATGACGGCTTTATAGTTTTATACGCACACACCCGTATGTGTACGCGCATATACGCGCACGCGCAAGTTACTGTAATTCAACTTAGAGTATAAGACTTTTTTCTTTCAGAACAGAAAGATTCTTGGGTACTGTTAGGGACTCTCAAATTTTGGACTACCTCTTGCTATAAAAAAAGGAAGCAAAAGGTCTTGACAATTTCGCTTTTCAGTGGTATACTGATTATAAGATGTTTGTGGGCATTCCAAAATGCTTACGCTGGAGCGATTGTATTTGCGGTACAGTCGCTCTTTTATTTTGCCCTTGATCTTACCCGTAACATACTGTATAACCTGATAGTGATTATCTACATATACGTGCCGATTGTCATTTGACTTGCGGTGCAGCCGAACGATGCATCGCATCTGCCGCAGCTCATTGATCGTCTGGATCACAATCTCGCGCTTCATTCTGATCTGCTCTGCAATATCCTGAAAGCTGTTCCAGCAATCGTTGCGCTTTGCATCCCAGCTCTTGCAGATAAAGAGATAGACATACATCTGGCGCGGCGTAAGCTGTTTCAAAGCCTTGCGCTCCACAAAGAAGTATCCGTCTGTCATCGGCAGTTGCTTAATGCTGTAATAGTATGTACCTTTGTAGCCGTTATGCTTTACGCTCCGTCGCAGCTGCGTGACAAGCCCTTTGTCAATCAGCTTGTCCATGACCTTCTTAACGGTCTGAACGGAGCTGATACCGCAGTTCTCACCGATTGTCGATTGCTTTACATGGACGATTCCCTGATGCTCCAGCGTTTGCTCTGTTGCGTGGATGCTGCATAGGTAAGCATACACACACAATTCCTTTACTTGCAATCCTTGTTCGAAGATCTGATTGCTCAACTTGAACAGGCTCATGATGCAGCACTCCTTTCTGAGATTTTCAAGGTGTATTCTAATCAATAACGGGAAGGCAGGACGGTTGTCCTGCCTTCAATACTATTCTGAACGTCTTCCCTTTGCTTCCTTGTATAGTTGGATACAGAATATAATTGATAGGATAGAACTGGAAACAGCTATTATAGCAAGAATAACTTGCAATGGAACGATATTTGTTGCACTGAGGAATAGTGCAGCTATTTCAGCAATCAGCGCACTATACCAGAATCGTTTTGCGTTTTTTAATGATTCCTTATTGCCGTATTGACAGAAGCCGATGAACAAGATGCAAATAAAAATCAGGATAAAACTTTTTGCTTCACTTGACATTTATCAAAAGACCTCCCCCAGCGATACATTCAGAGCATCACAGATTCTTTGACAGGTTTCCATATTCGGAACAACATCCCCGTTTTCGATCCGCATGATTGTATTCCGAGCTACACCGGATTTCTCTGCCAGTTCACGCTGCGAGAGTTGATTTGCAAGCCGCAAATCAAATAAACGCTGCTGTGTTTTATTGCGCTTATTGACTGCTCGCGGAATTCCTTTTATCGAGCCCATGAAATTCACCCTTTCCTCGTTTTCCATTGCCAGCCAGTCTTGCCGTTGTAGGTGTGTTCAACGACTTCGGGCATGACAATCGTTTTCTTGCCATCAACGGTATATGAGATTTCCTTTCCGTCAAGCAATCGTGACAACTGATTGTCTGTCAGCGTTTTTCCGAATACCTTTGCGAGATACATTCCGCATTTTTTCGTGCAGTAGTATCCAAATTGACCTTTTTTGACTTCGCCACCGCAATGCGGACACTTTCCGATTGCTTCGGACTGCCGCTTGAACGACACGCTTTCATCGACCGCACCATACCTTGTGCAGATTTCTTTGACATACCCTTTGATACCGTCCATGAACGAACCGGCATCCGCTTTTCCGTGTTCAATTTGCTGTAACTGCATTTCCCATTCGACAGTCAGCTTAGGAGATTTCACTTCATCCGGCACAACTGCTATCAGCTTTACGCCTTTTTCTGTTGCCGAAATCTGCTTGCCTTTTCTTTGGATGTACTCGTCCTTGACAAGTTCTTCGATGATACCGGCTCTGGTTGCCGGAGTACCCAAACCTTTTTTCTCCGTTTCATCATCGTATTCATCATTTCCGGCACGTTCCATAGCAGAAAGCAGAGTAGCTTCTGTGTAAGGCTTCGGAGGACTTGTCCAATGCTCATCTTTCTTTGCAGTCACATTCTGGAATATCTGACCTTGTGTCAACTCAGGAAGTGCCTTGCATTCCTTTTCGTCTTTTTCGTCCTCTGTTGCTTTTGACTTCAAACAGGCAATCACATTCGATTCCAGAGCTTTCCAACCCATTTCCCTGACGGTCTTGCCGTTTGCT